>NZ_JBHWGA010000002.1:0-63037 GCF_042733315.1 Streptomyces sp. NPDC059718 | reverse complement strand
CGCCGCACCCGCCCCCCACGCCGGCCGCCACCCCCCACCCCTCCCTACGCCGCACCCCCCCGGGCCCCCGCCCCCCGCCGGCGGGGCCCCGCCCCCCCGGGCCGTCCCCTGCCCGGCCGTCCGACCGGACCCGCTGTCCCCCGTTCACCGGTCCGCGCGTCTCCGCAGGCGCACGGACCGGCCGATGGCTCACCCCTCGGGGTGGTTCAGTTCGACGTCGAAGCCGTCCTCGTGGCCGGCCGTGGCGCCCTTGCCGACGGTGACCTGGGTGGCCACCGGCGGGTAGCCGCTGGCCACCAGCGCGTACTCCCCGGCGTCCAGGTCGCCGAAGGCGTACGCCCCGTCGGTGCCGGTGGTGGCGGTCGCCACCACGTTCCCGGCCGCGTCGATCAGGGTGACGCGGGCCTCAGGGAGCGGTGTGCGGCCGGTGCCGCCGAGGACGGTGCCCCGCAGGCGGGCTCCGGCGCGGAGCGGGACCTCGACGTGGGTCGGGCCGCTGCCGGCGACCTCGACCGGCAGCGCGGCCGGCCGGTAGCCGGTGGCGTTGACGGCCAGGGTGAAGTCGCCCGCGGGCAGGTCCTGGAAGCCGAAGGCGCCGTCCTGGCCGGTGCCGCCGGTGGCCAGGACCTCGCCGCGGACGTCGGTCACCACGACCATGGCGCCCACGACGGGTATCCCGGTCGCCTCGGCGACCACCGTCCCGGTGAGCCCGCTGGTGCCGGCCAGGACCACGTCGTAGGGGACGGGCTCCTCGCCGACCACCACGGTGGACGCCTGCGGCTGGTGGCCGTCGGCGGCGGCGATGAGCACGTACGAGCCGGCGCCGGGCGCGGTCAGCGTGTAGCCGCCGTCCGCGCGGGTGGAGGCGCGGCCGAGTTGCCGGCCGGTGAGCGATATCAGGGTGAGGGTGGCCCGCTCGACGCCCGCGCCGTCGGCGTTGCGCACCTGGCCGTGGACCGTGGTGCCCTCGGCGGGCAGCGGTGCCGGCGGCGCGGCCACGCCGACCGCCGCGGCGGCCTCGGCCGCGGTCCCGGCGACGGTGTCGGCCGCGGGGGCCTGGGCGGGTATGACCGGGGTCTGCTCGGCGTGGCCGGAGACACCGGCCGCCTGCTGCAGACCGCTGGCGGTCTTCAGCGGCACTTCCTTGATGAACAGCACCAGCAGCAGCGCGAGGAACGCCACCGGGGCCGCGACCAGGAAGACGTCGCCGGCGCCGTGGCCGTACGCGCTCTCCACGACGTGGCGGATCGGAGCGGGCAGCGTGGCCAGGTCCGGGATCGCTCCGTCGGACTCACCGGTGGACTTCACGCCCAGGGCGGCCAGGCCGTCCTTGACGTAGTGCGTCACACGGTTGCCGAGCACCGCGCCCAGCGCGGAGACGCCGATCGCGCCACCGAGCGTGCGGAAGAAGGTGACGACGGAACTGGCGGCACCGAGGTCGGCGGCCCCCACCTGGTTCTGCACGGCCAGCACCAGGTTCTGCATCATCATGCCGACGCCGAGGCCCAGCAGCGCCATGAAGAGCGCCAGGTGCCAGTACGTGGTGTCGGACCGCAGGGAGCCCAGCAGGGCGAGGCCGCCGGTGAGCAGCACGCCGCCGGAGACCAGGAACGCCTTCCAGCGCCCGGTGCGGGTGATGATCAGCCCGGAGGCGGTCGAGGAGACGAACAGACCGGCGATCAGCGGGATGGTCATGACGCCCGACATCGTCGGCGACTCGCCGCGCGCCAGCTGGAAGTACTGGCTGAGGAAGACCGTGGCGCCGAACATCGCGGTGCCCACGAAGAGCGAGGCGACCGAGGTCAGGCTGATCGTCTTGTTGCGGAACAGCCGCAGCGGCATGATCGGCTCGCTCGCGCGGGACTCGACCAGGACGAAGATCAGGACGAGCAGGACCGCGCCCGCGACCATGGCGTAGGTCTGCCAGGAGATCCACTCGTACTTGTCGCCGGCGAAGGTCACCCAGACCAGCAGCAGGCTGACGGCGGCGGTGACGAAGGAGGCGCCCGCCCAGTCGACCTTGACCCGGCGCTTGGTGACCGGGAGGTGCAGGGTCTTCTGCAGCACGATCAGCGCGACGATCGCGAAGGGCACGCCGACGTAGAAGCACCAGCGCCAGCCGAGCCAGTCGGTGTCGACGATCACGCCGCCCAGCAGCGGGCCGCCGACCGTACCGAGGGCGAAGGCCGCGCCCAGGTAGCCGCTGTACCGGCCGCGCTCGCGCGGGGAGATCATCGCGGCCATGATGACCTGGGTCAGCGCGGTCAGACCGCCGGCGCCGATGCCCTGGACGACACGGCAGGCGATCAGCATCCCGGCGTTCTGCGACAGGCCCGCGACCAGCGAGCCCACCACGTAGATCACCAGTGCCAGCTGGACCAGTAGCTTCTTGCTGAACAGGTCCGAGAGCTTGCCCCACAGCGGGGTGGTGGCGGTGGTGGAGAGCAGGGCGGCGGTGACGACCCAGGTGTAGGCGCTCTGCCCGCCGTCCAGATCGGAGATGATCTTCGGCAGGGCGTTGGAGACGATCGTGGACGACAGGATCGCCACGAACAAGCCGAGGATCAGCCCGGTCAGGGCCTCCATGATCTGCCGGTGCGACATGGGGGCCGCGTGTCCTGCGTGGGCATCGGTCCCCCGCACACCGGTCGGTGGTGCGGTTGTTGCCATCGTCATCCTCTTCACGTCGTGGAATGTGTACGGGGGCGGCAGTCGGCGGCGAAGTCCCTTCGCAGCCGGTCCAGCAGCCGGGAGAACTCGGTGACGTCCTCGTCCGGCCAGTCCCTCAGGTGGTGGGCCAGCGCCTCGGCGACCCCGTCCTGGGCGGCGCGCAGCATGTCCGTGCCGCCGGGGGTCAGGCGCAGCAACCGTGACCGCTTGTCGTGGGGGTCGGGCAGCCGGTCGATCCAGCCGCGCTCGGCGAGGTGGGCCACGTGTCTGCTGGTGACGGACATGTCGACCTCCAGCAGCTCGGCCAGCCGGCTCATCCGCATCTCGCCGTGGCGGCTGATCACCGAGAGCACGCCGAGCGATGACGGCGGACACTCAGGTGGACAGGCCCGGCTGAGTTCGCGGGCGACCACCGGGATCGCACGCAGCTGGCTCGCGAGCTCCGCGAACTGCTCCTGCGTCGCCATGGCGCCTCGCTTCCCCACTCTTGTTGGTTGCCTCAAGCAACCTTAGGAACGTTGGTTGCTGCAGGCAAATTCTTTCGGGTAAAAACCTCCAAAAGGAACGACCCGCCTCCGGTCAAAGGAGACGGGTCTTCGGGTAAAGGCGCAGGTCAGACAGATGCCTCCGTGAGCCGCTCCAGCTCCGCCGCGGTCAGCTCCAGGGGCGCCGAAGCCAGCAGCGCGGTCAGCTGCGCGGGCGTACGGGCGCTGGCGATCGGCGCCACGACGGTCGGCCGGGTCCGCAGCCAGGCCAGCGCGACGCTCGCCGGCTCCACGCTGTGCGCCGCCGCGACCTCGTCGAGCGCGGCCAGCACCCGCGGACCGCGCTCCGACTCCAGGTAGGCGCCCGCGCCTTGCGCCCGGGGGCTGTCCACCGTGACGCCGGGCCGGTACTTGCCGGTGAGGAAGCCCCGCGCCAGACCGAAGTACGGCACTGAGGCGAGGCCGTGCGCCTCGACGACCTCGCGCAGCGGCCCCTCGTAACCCTCCCGCTCCACCAGGTTGTAGTGCTGCTGCAGCGCCACGTACTTCGTCAGGCCCTCGCGCTCGGCGAACTCCAGCGAGGCCGCCAGCCGCTCGGGGCTGATGTTGGAGGCCGCGACATGGCGGACCTTGCCCTCGCGGACCAGCTCGTCCAGGGCGCCGACGATCTCCTCGACCGGGGTCGCGGGGTCGTCGTAGTGCGTGTAGTAGAGGTCGATCCGGTCGGTGCCCAGGCGGCGCAGCGACTCCTCCGCCGCGGCCTTGACGGTCGCGGCCTTCAGCCCCTTGAAGTCGGGGTGGGAGCCGACCTTGGTCGCGACGACGACGTCGTCGCGGCGGCCGCGCTTGGCGAGCCAGGAGCCGATCACGGTCTCGGACTCCCCTCCGGTGTGGCCCGGGACCCACGCCGAGTACACGTCCGCGGTGTCGACGAAGTTGCCGCCCGCCTCCGCGTAGGCGTCCAGCACCTCGAAGGAGGTCGCCTCGTCCGAGGTCCAGCCGAAGACGTTGCCACCGAGGCAGAGGGGGAAGACGTCGAGATCAGAGTTGCCGATGAGTGCCATGCGGTCTTGGACACGGCGGGGACGGGCGGTATTCCCGGGGTGTTCCCCTTCCCAACGACGGGGCGGGGGTGACCGGCGCAGCGTGACTTCGCTAGGGTCCTGCCCCATGACTACCCCTGACAACAACTACGACCCGGCCGGCAACACCCAGATGTTCCGCGCCTTCGTCGACGAGGAGCCCGCCCAGGCCCAGGCCGCGGGCGGCAACAAGACCGGGCTGATCGTCGGCATCGTCGCGGCCGTCGTCGTGATCGCCGCCGTGGTCTGGTTCGCGGTCGCCTGACGGGCGCGCCACCCCACCACGTCCAACTGACACCGGACGCCGGCGGTCGCCGGCCGTCCGGCGGCCGTCGTGCGCCCGCGTCCGGCGGCCCCGCTCCCGCTCAGCGGAACAGCGACGCCAGCTCGACCCGCGAGCGCACCCCGAGCCGGCTGAAGATGTTCCGCAGGTGGTACTCGACCGTGCGCGTGCTGAGCAGCAGCAGATCGGCGATCTCGCGGTTGGTCGCGCCCTGCGCCACCAGCTCGCAGATCCTCGTCTGCTGCGCCGTCAGCTCCCGGCGGCCCCCGGGCTGCCGGTCCACCGGGCCCACCCGGTCCCCGGCGGCACGCAGCTCGGCCGCGCCCCGTTCCGCCCAAGGGCGGGCGTCGAACTGCCGGAACACCGCCACCGCGTCCCGCAGCAGGCCCCGGGCCTCGCCGGGCCGGCGGGTGCGCCGCAGCCGGGAAGCGTGGAACAGCTCCGTCTTGGCCAGCTCCAGGACGGTGTCGTCGTCCTGGTGGAGCCGCAGCGCCTCCCGGAAGTGGGCCACGGCGCTCGCGTCGTCCTCCGCCAGCAGCCCGTGGCATCGGTGCGCCAGGGCCAGCCGTACGCTGCTGCGGCTGGCCAGGTGAACCTGGCGGTCCGGGGGATGGCCGCCCCCCACTTCGTCGAGGCGGCGGTGCGCTGCGGACAGCGGGCGAAGGCCGCGGGGGCGCTGCGCGCGTACGAGCACTGGGCGGCGGCGACCAGCGCCGCGGGGCTGGCGAGCTACGTGCGCCAGGTGCTGACCCGCACCGGCGCGACCAAGGTCGACATCGTCAACCACTCGATGGGCGGCCTGGTCACCCAGTGGTACCTCACGCAGCTCGGCGGCACCTCGTCCGTCCGCCGGGTCGCCTCGGTGGCGGGCGCGAACCACGGCACCACCTACGCCTCGGCCTGCGTGATCTACGCGTCCTGTGTCGAGATGCTGCCGGGCTCGTCCTTCGTCCGCACCATCAGCAGCGGTGACGAGACGCCGGGCAGCACGGTCTACGCGACCTGGTACTCGCCGTGCGACGGAATCATCATCCCGTACACCAGCACCCCGTTGAGCGGCGCGAACAACCACCTGGTGGCGTGCACGACCCACATCGGGTTCCTCAGCGACACCGGCACCCTCGGCCAGATCCGTTCCTACCTGGCCGGCTGAGCGCACCACCGCTCCTCCCCGGGGGAGGCGGGGGCCGGTCCCGGGACAGGCCGGCCCCCGCCTCCGCGCGCCCGGGACGTACCGGCGTTCAGGAGTCCGCGACCGAGACGTCCCGGGTCTCGACGTGCATGCCCAGCGGCACCCGCCACGCCTCGACGCAGACCTCCCAGGTGCCCTTCGCGCTGCCGCCGCCGGGGACCGGCACCGGCGCGGCACGGCTGCTGCGCAGCGTGGCCCAGTCGACGCCCAGCAGGCCGATGACGTGCGTGCCGAAGGTGACGGTGCCCGTCGTCGCGGCACGGTCCCCGGTGTTGGCGAGGGTGACGGTGACCTTCTCGCACCAGCGGTCGGCGGCCGCCGCGCGTTCGACCGCGCTCACCACCAGGTGCGCCGGCGCACCGGTCGCCCGTGGGGGCGGGGAGGACGCCGAACCGCCGGGGGCCGGCCGCCCGGTGGGGCCGCCGGAGGCCGTCGCGGGCGGCGCGCTACCGCCCTGCCGCGGCGGGGCGCTCGTGGCGCCGGGCCCGTCCGGCCCGTCCGTCGCGTCCGCCGGAGGTGAGGAGCCTGCGCCACCGCTGCCGGCCGGTGCGCCCGGCGTGGTGGGCGCCGTCCGGCCGGTCCCGGCCGGGGAGCCCTTACGGCCGTCCAGCGGCACGAGGTCCACGTCGCCGGAGGGCGGGGCGTTCACCGCGGGGCCGCCTGCCGGGCCCGGGGCGCCGACGGCCACGTAGCCCGCACCGTTGCCCTCGCAGTCCGGGCCCAGCGCGGCGAAGGCACCCAGACAGACGACGGCCGCCGAGGCAGCGGCCAGCGCGCCCCGGCGGCCCGGTGGTATGTGCACCATCCCGCCAGTGTACTGACGAACCGTCAGGAATAAACCGCCCGGTCCTTCCGTCGCCGGGCCTCCGCCCTACTGCTCGGCGGTCAGGCCCTCGCGCAGCTGCGCCAGGGTCCGGGTCAGCAGCCGGGAGACGTGCATCTGGGAGATGCCGACCTCCTCGCCGATCTGCGACTGCGTCATGTTGGCGAAGAAGCGGAGCATGATGATCCGCCGCTCCCGCGCGGGCAGCTGGGCGAGCAGCGGCTTGAGCGACTCGCGGTACTCCACGCCCTCCAGCGCGGTGTCCTCGTAGCCCAGCCGGTCGGCCAGCGAGCCCTCGCCGCCGTCGTCCTCCGGGGGCGGCGAGTCCAGCGAACTCGCGGTGTACGCGTTCCCGACCGCGAGGCCGTCGACCACGTCCTCCTCGGAGACGCCGAGCGCCGCCGCGAGCTCGGAGACGGTGGGCGAGCGGTCCAGCCGCTGGGCGAGCTCGTCGCTGGTCTTGGTCAGCGCCAGCCGCAGCTCCTGCAGCCTGCGCGGCACCCGCACCGACCACGAGGTGTCGCGGAAGAAGCGCTTCACCTCGCCGACGATCGTGGGCATCGCGAAGGTGGGGAACTCCACCCCGCGGTTGCAGTCGAAGCGGTCGATCGCCTTGATCAGCCCGATCGTGCCGACCTGGACGATGTCCTCCATCGGCTCGTTGCGGCTGCGGAAGCGGGCCGCCGCGTAACGCACGAGCGGCAGGTTGAGCTCGATGAGCGTGTCCCGTACGTACGCCCGCTCCGGGCTGTCGTCCTGCAGCTGGGCGAGCCGCAGGAACAGCGAGCGGGAGAGCGTGCGGGTGTCGACGCTCGTGTCGATGGCCTCGATCGTGCTGTCGACGGCGGCGGTGTCGGCGACGGCGGTGCCGGCGGTGTCGATGGCCTTGTCGTCAGGAGCATCGTGCGGCGCGTCGGAGTTCAGCACCTTCGGACTGCCCACTTCTACGGACATGCCACCCCCTTGAGGTCGCGGACGGGTGTCGCGGGCGACGGTTCGTTCCCCCACTGGAATACCGGAGGCCGGACCGCGACAAACGCAGTTCCCGCAGAATGTCACATGTCGGCAACGCGCTGTAGCGCCATGTCGACTTATTTCCCGGGGGGTGGGTAGTCCGTAAGGGTTACGATTCGAGCTGGTTTGCGGATCGCAGCCGGGCGAAGCTGCGCGAGAGCAGCCGGGAGACGTGCATCTGCGAAACCCCGAGTTCGGCGCTGATCTGCGATTGCGTCAGATTGCCGAAGTAGCGCAGCAGCAGGATCCGCCGCTCCCGCTCGGGGAGCTGCACCAGCAGGTGCCGCACCAGGTCCCGGTGCTCCACGCCGGTCAGGGCCGGGTCCTCGTAGCCGAGCCGGTCCAGCAGCCCGGGCGCCCCGTCGCCGCCCTCCTGGGCCGCCTCCAGGGACGTGGCGTGGTACGCCCGCCCGGCCTCCAGGCAGGCCAGCACCTCGTCCTCGGAGAGCTTCAGCCGGTCGGCGATCTCCGCGGTGGTGGGGGTGCGCCCGTGGGCCACCGTCAGGTCCTCGATGGCGCCGCTGACCTGGACCCACAGCTCGTGCAGCCGGCGCGGGACGTGGACGGTGCGGACGTTGTCCCTGAAGTAACGTTTGATCTCGCCGACGACGGTCGGCATCGCGAAGGTCGGGAACTGCACCCCGCGTTCCGGGTCGAAGCGGTCGATGGCGTTGATCAGCCCGATCGTGCCGACCTGGACGACGTCCTCCATCGGCTCGTTGCGGCTGCGGAAGCGTGCGGCCGCGTACCGCACCAGCGGCAGGTTCACCTCGATCAGGGCGGCCCTGACCCGGGAGTGCTCCGGGGTGCCGGGCTCCAGCCCCGACAACTGGTCGAACAGCACTTGTGTCAGCGCCCGCGCCTCCACCGCGTTGCTGTTGGTGCTTCCGCCGCGATTGCCGCCGCCGGTGGTCGTACCGGTCCCGCTGCCCTCTCCGGAGGTCGATGGTGACGCGGGTCGGGCCGACACGGACATGCCACTCCTCATCGGTCCACTCATCCGGCAAAAGCGGTCATAGCATCACAATTCATGTGGACTGTGTGCAAGTGAGGCGCGGCCCTCAATGAAAAAGCCCTCCGCCCGGCGGGCGGAGGGCTGTACGGCAGGAGCGGGGCCCGAGGGGCCGCCGCGGGGGGTCACTCGAACATGTAGTCGGCGACCACCCAGGTGGAGAACTCGCGCCACAGCGCCACCCCGGCCTGGTGTGCGGGATGCTCCAGGTACGCCTTGAGCGCGTCGGCGTCCGCCACCGAGGAGTTGATGGCGAAGTCGTAGGCGATCGGGCGGTCCGAGATGTTCCAGCCCAGTTCCCAGGAGGCCAGCTCGGGGATCTGCCCGCCGAGCCGCTCGAAGGCGTCGACGCCGGCCACGACCCGCGGGTCGTCGCGCTCCACGCCTTCGCCGAGCTTGAAAAGGACCAGGTGGCGTATCACGGTGCTGTGCTCCTCACCGGCTCCCGGCCGGTCAGTTGACCAGCGCGGTCATGAACTCTCCGACGCCCTTGGCGGCGTCCGATATGCCCTGGAAGCCTATCTGCACGAGATCGGCTGCGCGGGCCGGCGACGTCACGATCGTATAGAGCACGAAAGCCACGATGACGTACATGGTGATTTTCTTCGCCTGCGCCATGGCTGGAGTGTATCCACCGGATGGCCCAATCAGACCGGGTGACGGAAGGCCTCCTTGCGGGTGATCCACGGGCCCGCCCCCGCCCCGTCCGTGACGCTCGCCACCGAGGTCGGCGCGGGGGCGGGAACGACGAAGCGCCCGGTCCGAAAGGACCGGGCGCTTCGCTTTTGTCACTCGCAGCGGTAGCGGTGGGATTTGAACCCACGGAGGAGTTGCCCCCTCACACGCTTTCGAGGCGTGCTCCTTAGGCCGCTCGGACACGCTACCGAGAGAGAGCTTAGCGGACGTCCGGGTGTGCTCCGAAATCCTTTGACCGGAAGAAGCGGGTGAGGAGCTCACCGCACTCCTCGGCGAGCACGCCGTGGATCACCTCCGGACGGTGGTTGAGCCGGCGGTCGCGGACGAGGTCCCACAGGGAGCCCGCCGCCCCGGCCTTCTCGTCCGGCGCGCCGTAGACCACGCGTTCGAGGCGGGAGGCGACGACGGCCCCCGCGCACATCGTGCACGGCTCCAGGGTCACCACCAGCGTGCAGCCGGTCAGCCGCCACTCCCCGAGCGCCTTCGCGGCCTCGCGGACGGCGAGCACCTCCGCGTGGGCGGTCGGGTCGCCGACCGCCTCGCGTTCGTTGCGGCCACGGCCGATGACCGTGCCCTGCGGGGACAGCACCACCGCGCCCACCGGCACGTCGCCGGTGCGCAGGGCGAGGCGGGCCTCCTCCAGGGCGAGCCGCATCGGGGGGACCCAGGGGTCGCGCAGCGGGTCGGGCGCGGTCAGCGGACCGCCTCCAGCACGTCGGCGCAGCCCAGCGAGTCGGCGATCTCCCCGAGCGCCTCCCCGGTCAGCGCGCCGTCGCCGCTGAGGGCCAGCAGCTCCTTGTCGCTCATGCCGAAGTCCGCGAGGAGCTCGGCGTCCCCGAGCGGGCCCACGGGGACGTGGACCTCCGTCGGGCCGGGCACCACGTCGTCGTCGAGGTCGTCGGCGTCACCTTCCTCGGTGCCGTCGAGGTCGACGATCTCGTCCAGGTCCTCCGGGTCGCGGCCCAGCAGTTCGTCGGTGAGCAGGATCTCCCCGTACGAGCTGCGCGCCGCGGCGGCGGCGTCGGACACGTAGATCCGCGGGTCCTCCTCCCCGTCGACGCGGACGACGCCGAACCAGGCGTCCTCCTGTTCGATGAAGACCAGGACCGTATCCTCCCCGGCTGAAGCCGCCCGGGCCAAGTCGGTCAGGTCGCCGAGGGTTTCCACATCGTCGAGATCGGTCTCGCGCGCTTCCCAACCGTCCTCGGTGCGCGCGAGCAGTGCGGCGAAGTACACCGTGACTCTCCCACAGGTCTCAGGCCGTCCGGACTTTCGGGCGGGAGCCGAATGATCTGGCGCAGGTCCCCGCCCACACTCGGCATCGTGGCAGAAACCTCGGCTTTGCGAAGGGTCTTCCGCGCTGCGTCGTGGGAGGCCTTCCGGCTTTTTTTCCGCGTGGCGGCCTGCGGGGACCCCCTCGGCGCCCGCCAGGTGGGGGCATTGCGCCGACCCGGGGACTACCAGCGGAACGTCCGCATCCGCATCTGCTGGCGCGCGCGTGCCGCGCGCGCCCGGCGTGGCTGGACGCGGTCGCGCAGTTCCTTGGCCTCGTTCAGCTCGCGCAGGAACATGGCGCGCCGCCGTCTGCGTTCGGCGTCGCGATCCTGCTGCATACGGGCGTCGCCCGTGTCGTCCGCGCCGGCGCCGTCGCTGCCGCGCTCCGCCATGGGGCACCACCCCTAGAGATCCACGTGCCCGGCCGGGACAGCCCGGGCGTAAGGGCACGCATTCCCCCTCCTGGGTGGTTCGAAGCGTGACCGGTGGCACGGACCGGGCGGGCCGGGGGACAGGCCGAACGTTAGAGTCGTGGACATGCGGATCCACGTCGTCGACCACCCCCTGGTGGCGCACAAACTCACCACCCTGCGCGACGAGCGCACCGACTCGCCGACCTTCCGTCGGCTGGCCGACGAGCTGGTCACCCTGCTCGCCTACGAGGCGACCCGTGACGTGCGCACCGAGCAGGCGGACATCAGCACGCCCGTCGCGGACACCACGGGCGTGCGCCTGTCCCACCCGCGTCCGCTGGTCGTGCCGATCCTGCGGGCCGGCCTCGGGATGCTGGAGGGCCTGGTGCGCCTCCTGCCGACCGCGGAGGTCGGCTTCCTCGGCATGATCCGCGACGAGGAGACCCTGGAGGCCAAGACCTACGCCACGCGCATGCCGGAGGACCTGTCCGGACGGCAGGTGTACGTCCTCGACCCGATGCTGGCCACGGGCGGCACCCTGATCGCCGCGATCGACCTGCTGATCGAGCGGGGCGCCGACGACGTGACGGCCGTGGTGCTGCTCGCCTCCCCGGAGGGCGTCGAGGCGATGGAGCGCGCGCTGGCCGGCAAGCCGGTCACCGTGGTCACCGCGGCGGTCGACGACCACCTCAACGAGCACGGCTACATCGTCCCGGGCCTCGGTGACGCGGGCGACCGCCTCTACGGCACGGCCGGCTGACACCGGTCGTCCCACGACACGCGGAACCGGCCGCCGGGGCCCACGCCCCGGCGGCCGGTCCCGTCGTACGACCGAACCGGAACCGTGCGCCTAACAGGCGCCGGCGCTCGGCGCCGCGCTCGGTCGGGCCAGGGCGGCGAGGGCCTTCTCGACGGCCTTGTCGCCGGAGAGCTTGGTGAAGCCCTTGCCGAGCATGACGTCCACCGTGCCGGTGGGGCGCTTGGAGCCGGCGGCCGCGGGCTTGAGCGTGACCGTGCCCTTGAACTGGGCGCCGACCAGCTTCATCGCGGCCTCGGCCTTGGGGCCGTGGCCGCCGATCAGCAGCGCGGCCACCTGCACCTTGCGGTCGTACTCGGGGTCGGCGTTGCCGAAGGTGCCCACCTTGAAGCCGCGTGCGGCGAACTCGTCGGCGGTGTCCTTGGCCAAGCCGCCCTTGGCGGTGGCGTTGTAGACGTTGACCGTGAGCTCCCCGGGTTCCGGGAAGGCGGTGGGCACCGTCGAGGCCGAGCCAGGTGCGGCCGCCGCCTTGCAGGTGCGTTCCTTGGCGGCGTTCTCCGCCTTGGCCGCGGCGTTCTTCGCGGGTGTGGACTTGCCGCCGAAGACGTCGACCAGTTGGAGCGTGCCCCAGCCGGCCAGGCCGACCACGGCGACGGTCGTCACGACGACCGCCACGATGCGCACCCTGCTCCGGGGGCGGCGCATCCGCGGGTACTGGTTCCCGGTGACCCGGTACTTCCCGCCCATGCCAGGGGGCGTCAGCATGCTCATGTGCGCAGCGTAGTGCGATCGGGCGTCCGGGCCTACTAAACGATCAACCAATCGGGGCCAATGAGGGGCACTTGAACCCGAAAGGGCGAAGGAGTCCCCCGGCGGAGGCGGGCCCGCGGAGCGGTCCGGGGGTCAGTCCATCTCCAGCACGCGGGCGTGCAGCACCTGGCGCTGCTGCAGCGCCGCGCGCACGGCCCGGTGGAGCCCGTCCTCCAGGTAGAGGTCGCCCTGCCATTTCACGACGTGCGCGAACAGGTCCCCGTAGAAGGTCGAGTCCTCGGCGAGGAGGGTCTCCAGGTCGAGGTTGCCCTTGGTGGTGACCAGCTGGTCGAGGCGTACCGGACGTGGGGCGACGTCCGCCCATTCACGGGTGCTTTTCCGGCCGTGGTCGGGGTACGGCCGCCCGCTTCCGATGCGCTTGAAGATCACACGGAAAGCCTACCGGGCAAGGGCGTACGGGCGCAGCAACGGCGCAGGAGTGCGATGGTGGGCAAATACGGTGATAGCGGGAGCAGTGGAGCAGCCCATGACCACGCCGAGCCCGCCCGGCGCCGCCCGGGCCATCGCCGAGGGGTACGCCTTCACGGGGCCGGCCCTCGAACTCGGCGCCCTGCTGTGGGAGGACCGGGTGCTGCCCGAGGCGCCGGTGCGCGTCCCGCTGGCGGTGCTCAACCGGCACGGGCTCGTCGCGGGGGCCACCGGCACCGGCAAGACCAAGACGCTGCAACTCGTCGCGGAACAACTCTCGGCCCAGGGCGTGCCGGTCTTCCTCGCCGACGTCAAGAGCGACGTCTCCGGCATCTCCTCCCCGGGGGTGCCCGGTGACCGCGTCGCCCGGCGGGCCGCCGAGGTGGGCCAGGATTGGAGCCCGGCCGGCTGCCCCGCCGAGTTCTACGCCCTCGGCGGCATGGGCCGGGGCATCCCGTTGCGGGCCACGGTGACGAGCTTCGGTCCCGTGCTGCTGTCCAAGGTGCTCGGGCTCAACACCACGCAGGAGCAGTCGCTCGGCCTGATCTTCCACTACGCCGACACCAAGGGCCTGGAACTGCTGGACCTGAAGGACCTGCGGGCCGTGGTCACCTTCCTCACCTGCGACGAGGGCAAGCCGGAGCTGAAGGGGATCGGCGGGGTCTCGCCAGCGACGGCCGGGGTGATCCTGCGGTCGCTGACGGCCTTCGAGGCGCAGGGGGCGGGGGCCTTCTTCGGCGAACCCGAGTTCGACACCGCCGAGCTGCTGCGGACGGACGGCGACGGGCGGGGCGTCGTCTCCGTGCTGGAACTGCCCGCCGTGCAGGACCGGCCGCAGCTGTTCTCCACCTTCCTCATGTGGCTGCTGGCCGACCTCTTCGAGGACCTGCCGGAGGTCGGCGACCTGGACCGGCCCAAGCTGGTCTTCTTCTTCGACGAGGCCCACCTGCTGTTCACCGGGGCCAGCGAGGCGTTCCTGGAGGCCATCACGCAGACCGTGCGGCTGATCCGCTCCAAGGGCGTCGGCATCTTCCTGGTGACCCAGACCCCCAGGGACGTGCCCTCCGAGGTGCTCGGCCAGCTCGGCAACCGGGTGCAGCACGCGCTGCGCGCCTTCACCCCGGAGGACGCCAAGGCGCTCAAGGCGACGGTGCGCACCTTCCCCACCTCCCCGTACGACCTGGAGGAACTGCTCACCGGGCTCGGCACCGGCGAGGCCGTGGTCACCGTCCTCGACGAGGACGGCGCCCCCACCCCGGTCGCCGCGGTGCGGCTGCGGGCGCCGCGGTCGCTGATGGGTCCCGCCGACCCCGCGGCGATGGACGCGGCGATCGGGAACTCGGCGCTGTACGGGCGCTACGCGCAGGCGGTGGACCGGGAGTCGGCGTACGAGCGGCTGGCCGGGCGGCAGGCGCCGGCGCCCGTGCGGCCGTCCGCCCCGGGTCCTGCCGGGCGCGGGCGCCGGGAGCGGCCGGAGGAGGAGACGGGTGTGGTGGAGCAGGTGATGGGCAGCGGTGTCTTCCAGTCGCTGGCCCGCTCCATCGGCACCCAGATCGGGCGGGAGATCACCCGGTCCCTCTTCGGCACGTCCAAGCGCCGTCGTCGTTAGGGTCAGGACTCCTTCGCGGCCTTCGCCTCCTTGGCGGCCCGCTTCTGCTCCTGCTTGAAGGCCCTCACCTTGTCCAGCGACTCCGGGCCGGTGATGTCGGCGACCGACCGGTGGGAGCCCCGCTCCCCGTAGGCGCCAGCCGCTTCGCGCCACCCCTTCGGCGTCACGCCGAGCTGCTTGCCCAGCAGCGCCAGGAAGATCTGCGCCTTCTGCTTCCCGAAGCCGGGCAGCTCGTTGAGCCTGGTCAGCAGCTCGCGGCCGTCGGACACCTCGCGCCAGACCGCCGCGGCGTCGCCGTCGTAGTGCTCCACGAGGTACTGGCACAGCTGCTGGACCCGCTTGGCCATCGACCCCGGGTAGCGGTGGACGGCGGGCTTCTGCGAGAGCAGCTCGGAGAAGGCCTCGGGGTCGTACGCCGCGATCTCACCGCAGTCGAGGTCGTCGCGGCCCATGCGCTGCGCGATGCTCCAGGGGCCGGAGAAGGCCCATTCCATGGGGATCTGCTGGTCGAGCAGCATGCCGACCAGGGCCGCCAGCGGACTGCGGGAGAGCAGGGCGTCGGCCTCGGGCTGCTGGGCGAGGTGGAGTGTGGTCGTCATGCACCGATGATCTCGCCTGCCGGGGTTTGCCGCCCGCGGGTCACCCGGACGGCGCAGCGCGGATGGCCGTACCCACCGGCCGGGCGGACCGTGTGGAGTGTCCGGGCAGCGAGTCCGGGCGGCGAGGGACGGGAGCCATCTCATGAGCCAGCAGACACAGCCGGTCACCGGGCGCCCGCACTCGGGCCTGGCGTCGGGCGGTACCACCTTCGCCGGTGTGCTGCTCATCGTCTCCGGTGTCGTGATGATCTTCGAGGGCATCTCGGCCATCGCGCAGGACGACATCTGGGTCCGGCTCGGCGACTACGTCTTCAAGTTCAACCTGACGGCATGGGGCTGGATCCACCTCGTGCTCGGGGTGCTGGTCATCGTGGTCGGAGCCGCCCTGCTCCAGAACGCCCCCGACTGGGCCCGGATCGCCGGTGTCGCCCTGGCCGCGTTCAACATCGTCGTGAACTTCGCGTGGATGCCGTACACCCCGGTGTGGGCGATCATCGTCATCGCCATCGACGTCTTCGTCATCTGGGCGCTGTGCAGGAGCTGGGGGGAGCACCCGAAGCGGGCCTGACCTCCGCGGACGACGGGGGCCGGCCCGGCGCACGGGCCGGCCTCCGGCCGTTCCCGGGCCGTCCCCGGGGTGTTTTCACCCGTTCGTATGGGTTGCCCGTCATGCCGGATAGCGCCCACGGCCCCGGGTAGCGCTGAACGAGTGACGCAGCCATTTGAACTGCCCGACTTCTACCTGCCGCACCCGGCGCGACTCAATCCCCACGTGGAACGGGCCCGGGAGCATTCGCGCAGGTGGGCGCGGGAGATGGGGATGCTCGAAGGCTCGGGCATCTGGGACACCGGAGACCTCGACTCGCACGACTACGCGCTGCTGTGCGCGTACACGCACCCGGACTGCTCCGGGCCGGCCCTGTCCCTGGTGACGGACTGGTACGTATGGGTCTTCTTCTTCGACGACCACTTCCTGGAGGCGTTCAAGCGCACGCAGGACCGCGAGGGCGGCAAGGCGTACCTGGACCGGCTGCCCGCCTTCATGCCGATGGACCTGGCGCAGGGCATGCCCGAGCCGCGGAACCCGGTGGAGGCGGGCCTCGCCGACCTGTGGGCGCGCACGGTGCCGGCGATGTCCATGGACTGGCGCAGGCGTTTCGCCGAGAGCACCGAGCACCTGCTCAACGAGTCCCTGTGGGAGCTGTCCAACATCGACGCGGGCCGGGTGCCCAACCCCGTGGAGTACATCGAGATGCGCCGCAAGGTCGGCGGCGCGCCCTGGTCGGCGGGACTGGTGGAGTACGCCGCCGGGGCCGAGGTGCCGGCCACCGTCGCCGGGGCGCGGCCGCTGCTCGTGCTGCGCGACGCCTTCTCCGACGGGGTGCACCTGCGCAACGACCTGTTCTCGTACCAGCGCGAGACCGAGGAGGAGGGAGAGCTCAGCAACGGGGTGCTGGTCCTGGAGACCTTCCTCGGCTGCACGACGCAGGAGGCCGCGGAGTCCGTCAACGACCTGCTGACCTCCCGGCTGCAGCAGTTCGAGAACACCGCGCTCACCGAACTGCCGCCGCTCTTCGCCGAGCACGCGCTCGACCCGGAGCAGTGCGCGCGCGTGCTGGCGTACGTCAAGGGCCTGCAGGACTGGCAGTCCGGCGGCCACGAGTGGCACATGCGTTCCAGCCGCTACATGAACGGCGGCGGGGCCGGGGCCGCGGACGCCGGGTGGTCGCCGTTCGCGCTGCCCGGCGGGCTCGGGCTGTCGGCCGGCACCGTGCGGACCACCGGCCGCGCCGAGGTCGCCCGCGCCCGGGGCTTCACCCATGTGCCGCGGCGCACCGGGCCGACCCCGCTGCCCGACTTCCTCATGCCCTTCCCGGCCACGCTCAGCCCGCACCTGGACGCCGCCCGGCGCCATGTCGTCGACTGGGCGCACCGGATGGGCCTGCTGCTGCCGCAGCCCGGGGTCCCGCACTCCCACGTGTGGGACGAGCACAAGCTGACCGCCTTCGACTTCCCGCTCTGCGCCGCCGGCATCCACCCCGACGCGACCCCCGAGGGGCTGGACCTCACCTCGGGCTGGCTCACCTGGGGCACCTACGCCGACGACTGGTTCCCCGCCGTGTACGGCCGCACCCGCGACCTGGCCGGCGCCCGCGCGGCCAACGAGCGGCTTTCGGCCTTCATGCCGGTCGACGGCTCCGCCGCCCCGGCCCCGGTCAGCGCCCTGGAGCGGAGCCTGGCCGACCTGTGGGCGCGGACGGCCGGGCGGATGGAGCCGCAGGCGCGGCGCCGCTTCCGCACGGCCGTCGGGAACATGACCGCCAGTTGGCTGTGGGAACTGGCCAACCAGGCGCAGAACCGCATCCCCGACCCGGTGGACTACCTGGAGATGCGCCGCCACACCTTCGGCTCCGACCTGACGATGAGCCTGTGCCGGCTTGGCCACGGCGAGCGGGTGCCGGAGGAGGTCTACCGCAGCGGGCCGATGCGGTCGCTGGAGAACTCCGCCGCCGACTACGCCTGCCTGATGAACGACGTCTTCTCGTACCAGAAGGAGATCGAGTACGAGGGCGAGATCCACAACGCCCTGCTGGTCGTGCAGAACTTCTTCGACTGCGACGAGCAGGCCTCGCTCGCCGTCGTCCACGACCTGATGACCGGGCGCATGCGGCAGTTCCAGCACGTCGCCGCGAACGAACTCCCGGTCCTGTACGACGACCTCGCGCTCGGTGCGGACGCGCGGGCGGTGCTCGACGGTTATGTGCGCGATCTGCGGAACTGGCTCGCGGGCATCCTGACCTGGCACCGCGGCTGCCGGCGCTACGACGAGGAGGAACTGGGCCGTCCGGTGGGGGGAGTCCGGCTGCCCACCGGGCCGACCGGACTGGGCACCTCCGCGGCGCGCCTGGCGGTCCTGGTCGCGCGCTGACCGCCGCGGCGGGGGCGGGGGCCCGGCGCTCCCGTCCCCGTCCCCGTCCCCGTCCCGGTGCTGCGCTCGCCGGGCGTCAGTCCATCCAGGCCTGGTACGACATGACGTCGCCGGCCTTCACCCGGTACTCGGGCTGGTCCTGAGTGTAGGTCTCCTCGATGCCCAGGACGCGCCCGTCGGCCGGGTCGAGGACGAGCATGCGGCGCAGCCCGCCGGCGTCGTGGACGTAGGCCTGGCCCCGCCTGCCCAGCCGGTCGGTGACGGTACCGGCAGGCCGCAGGCCGGGGGCGGCGGCGAGGAGCTCGTCGACCGCGGCGGTGCCGGAGGGCCCCGGCGTCCAGTCGTGCAGCAGCGAGGCCAGCGCGTCCACCAGTTCCGGGGTGCCGGCGCAGGCGCAGCCGTACACCTGGGACAGGTACGCCCGCAGTTCCTTCGCGGAGCCCGGGGGCTCGGTCCCCGAGCGGCCGTACGGGGGGAGGGTGCCCGGCGGGTACGCGGCGCGGTGCAGCACCTCGCCGTCCGCGACGGTGTGCGGGGAGCCGCCGGAGTCGCTGATCACCGGCTCCCCGGGGTGCCGAGGGTCGGTGGCGACGACCAGTTCGGTGCCGCTGCCGTCGGCGTCCCAGCGGGTGAGGTGCTCCTCGGGCACGGTGACGGGCGGGCGGACGCCCGGGCCCGCCTCCATGCCCATGCTCCACATCATCACGTGGCTCCCCCGGCGGGTGCCGGTGCCGTCGCCCCGCGCCGCCGCCTCCCGTGCCGCGGCGGCCACGTCGGCCAGCGGGACCTCCCGCGACCCGGCCAGCGGACGCAGCGCCACCGGGGCGGCGACCGCCGGGGTGGTGCCGGCCCCGGAGAGCACGACGACCAGGACGGCCACCACGGTCGCCGCCACCGCGGCCAGGCCCGTGACGAGGCCGCCCACCCGGCGGGCGGTCCGGCGGGGCGCGGGGGCGGGTGCCGGTTCGGAGGCCAGCAGCCGCCGCAGCCCGAGTTCGGCCCGCGCGTCCAGGGGGCGGTCGCGCCGGCGCGGATCGCCGGCAGGCACGGGATCGGCCCGGCGCAGCAGCTCCAGTTCCGGCTCCAGCTCGGTCATGGCCCCTCCTGGGTCACGGTCATCCCCATGCGGTCGATCTGCTCGCGCAGCCTGCGGCGCGCCCGGTGCAGGCGCATGGCGGCCGCGGAGCGCCCGCAGCCGAGGGCCACCGCCAGTTCCCCGACGTCCAGCTCCTCCCAGGCGGTCAGCCGCAGCACCTCCTGGTCGGCCGCCGCGAGCCGCCCCAGTGCCTCGTGCACCCAGGCGCCGGGCCCCTCGGTACCGGGGCTCGGCACGAGGTGCGCGCCGTGCGCCGTCTCGTGGTTCCCGATCCGGTCCAGCAGCCTGCGCCGCCGCCCCTGCCCGCGCACGCTGTTGGCCAGGCAGTTGCGGGCGACGCCGTACAGCCAGGGCAGCGCGTACGAGGGGAGCTCGGCGCGCCGCCGCCAGGCGACGGCGAAGACCTCCGCCACCACTTCCTCCACCTCGTCGTACGCCGCCCGCCCCGCCGTCCGCCGGGCGACGTAGCGGCTGACCGCCCAGTAGTGCTCGCGGTAGGCAGCGGCGAACGCCTGTGACCGCGTCTCGTCCGTGCTCATGACCGCTTGGTGTCCGCCACGGGACCGATCATCACACCCCGCCGCTGTGACGTTCCCCGCGTGACGCCGCGGGCGGGCCCGGACACCTACCGGGCATGAGGCTCACGTTCCCGCGACGCGCGGCGTCCGCCGTGGCATGGCTGACCACGACCGACCACAAGGCCATCGGCACGCTCTACCTCGGCACGGCGTTCGCCTTCTTCTGCGGTGGCGGGGTGATGGCCCTGCTGATGCGCGCCGAACTCGCCCGCCCCGGGCTGCAGGTCATGTCGAACGAGCAGTTCAACCAGCTCTTCACGATGCACGGCACCGTGATGCTGCTGATGTTCGCGACCCCGCTGTTCTCCGGTTTCGCGAACTGGATCATGCCGCTGCAGATCGGTGCCCCCGACGTCGCGTTCCCCCGGCTCAACATGCTCGCGTACTGGCTCTACCTCTTCGGCTCACTGATCGCGGTGGGCGGGTTCCTCACCCCGCAGGGCGCGGCCGACTTCGGCTGGTTCGCCTACTCACCGCTGTCGGGCGCGGTGCACTCGCCGGGCGTGGGCGGCGACCTGTGGATCATGGGGCTGGCGCTGTCCGGCTTCGGGACCATCCTCGGCGCGGTCAACCTGATCACCACGATCATCTGCATGCGCGCCCCGGGCATGACGATGTTCCGGATGCCGATCTTCACCTGGAACGTGCTGCTCACCGGTGTGCTGGTGCTGATGGCCTTTCCGGTGCTGGCCGCGGCGCTGCTCGCGCTGGAGCTGGACCGGACGTTCGGGGCGCACATATTCGACCCGGCGAACGGCGGGGCGCTGCTGTGGCAGCACCTGTTCTGGTTCTTCGGGCACCCCGAGGTCTACATCATCGCGCTGCCCTTCTTCGGGATCGTCAGCGAGGTCATACCGGTCTTCTCGCGCAAGCCCATGTTCGGCCACACCGGCCTGATCGCGGCGACGATCTCGATCGCCGGGCTGTCGGCGACGGTCTGGGCGCACCACATGTACGTCACCGGCGGCGTGCTGCTGCCCTTCTTCTCCTTCATGACGCTGCTCATCGCGGTGCCGACCGGGGTGAAGGTCTTCAACTGGATCGGCACGATGTGGAAGGGCTCGCTGAGCTTCGAGACGCCGATGCTCTGGGCGACCGGCTTCCTCGTGACCTTCGTCTTCGGCGGGCTCACCGGGGTGATCCTGGCGTCCTCGCCGCTGGACTTCCACGTCTCCGACTCCTACTTCGTCGTGGCGCACTTCCACTACGTCGTCTTCGGAACGGTCGTCTTCGCCATGTTCTCGGGGCTGCACTTCTGGTGGCCGAAGTTCACCGGCAAGATGCTCGACGAGCGCCTGGGCAAGATCACCTTCTGGACGCTCTTCGCCGGCTTCCACGGCACCTTCCTCGTCCAGCACTGGCTGGGCACGCAGGGCATGCTGCGCCGCATCCCGGACTACCTGGCCGCCGACGGCTTCACCACGCTGAACACCGTCTCGACGATCAGCTCCTTCCTGCTGGGCCTGTCGATCCTGCCGTTCCTCTACAACGTGTGGCGGACGGCCAAGTACGGCGAGCCGGTCGGGACGGACGACCCGTGGGGCTGGGGCCGTTCGCTGGAGTGGGCGACGAGCTGCCCACCGCCGCGGCACAACTTCCGCTCCCTGCCGCGCATCAGGTCCGAGTCGCCCGCCTTCGACCTGCGCCGCGGCGCGGCCGGAGTGCCGGGGGCCGTGTCGGGAACGGTATCCAAGCTGCCGGATACGCCACTCCCGGCGACCCCTGGCGACGCCTAGCGTCGGTGCCATGACGACGTACGAGGCCGCCACCGCCACCCGTTCGCGCACCCACACCTGGGAGCCGCGCCCCGAGCCCACCCCCGAACTCCTGGCGCTGACCGGGCGCGAGGTCCTGCAGGGCGCGATCGACGGGCGCTTCCCCGAGTCCTCGATCATGAGCACCCTGGGCTTCCGCTTCGTCGAGGTCGGCGACGGGCGCGCGGTCTTCGAGGGCGACCCCGGCGACCACCTGCTCAACCCGATGGGCACGGTGCACGGCGGCTTCCTCGCCACCCTGCTGGACTCGGCGCTCGGCTCGGCCGTGATGAGCCGCCTCCCGGCCGGATCCGCGTACACCACCGTGCAGTTGGGGGTGCACATGATCCGGCCGGTGCTCCCCGGGACGTCCACGTTGCGCTGCGAGGGCGTGGCGCTCCACGTCGGCCGGACGACGGCCACCGCCGAGGCCCGGGTGACCGGCGCGGCCGACGGGAAGCTCTACGCCCACGGCACGACGACCTGCGCGGTGCTGCGCCCCCGCTGACCCCTCAGCCGGCCGCCCGCACCGCGCCCTCGCCGACGGCCAGGGCCAGCGCCATGATGCTGAGCTGCGGGTTCACCTCGGGGCAGCTGGGCAGCGCCGAGGCGTCGGCGATCAGCACCCCGTGCACGCCGCGAAGCCGGCCCGCGGGGTCGGCCGGCGCCACCTCCGGGTCCGCGCCGAAGGCGACGGTGCCCGTGGGGTGGAAGGCCGACAGGTGCAGCTGCCGTGCCGTCACCCCCTCCAGGGCCGCCGTGAACTCCCGTGGCGTACGGGCCCGCGGGGCGGCGGGGACGCCGGTGAGGACCTCCTCGGCCCCGGCGGCGAAGAGCAGGTCGCCCATCGCGCGGACGGCGCGCAGCAGTCGGCGGCCGTCGCGGGGGTCGAGGTCGTAGCGGAGCAGGCCGCCCTCGCGGCCGAGGACGCGTCCGCCGGGCCGGTCAGCGATCATCGCGCCGAACGTGGCCAGCCGTCCGGAGTCCTCCAGTTCCGCGCGCAGTTCCCGGCCGACGCCCGGCAGCACGAACGAGCCCATGCCGGGCGGCGGGGCGGTCGCCTCGATGAGGATGCCGTCCTCGTGCAGCTCCTCCACACCGACGCTCTGCAGCACCGCCGGTCCGCCGTCCGCGACCGGCTCGGCGAACCGCCCGGCGACGCTGGTGGCGGGGTGCACGGCCAGGTTGCGGCCGGTCCGCGGGTGCCCGCCGAGGCCGGAACGGCGCAGCAGCGGGGGAGTGCGCAGAGCGCCCGCGGCCACCACGACCAGCGGGCTGAGGATCTCCAGTTCGCTGCCGTCCGGCCGCCGTACCGCCACCCCGCAGGCGCGCGGGCCGCCGGGCCGGTCGGGCTCGGTGAGCACCCGCCGCACGTGGGCGCCGGTCACGATCCGGGCCCCGGCCGCGCACGCCTGCGGCAGCACCGACAGCTGGACGCTCTGCTTCGCCCCGGACGGGCAGCCCACCACGCACTGGCACGAGCCCCGGCAGCCGGGGGCGTTGCGCCGCAGGGGCGCCGCGCGCCAGCCGAGCCCGCCCGCGCCGAGCAGGGCGAGGGCGCCGTTGCGGCCCAGCACGTCCTGCGGCTGGCGGGCCACGCGCAGGGTGCGCTCCACCTCGTCCAGGTACGTGCCGAAGGCCACCGGGTCCGCGAGGTCCCCGAGCCCGTACTCCTCGCGCCACCGGGCCAGCACACGGTCCGGAGTGCGGTAGCAGGTGCCGGAGTTGACGACCGTCGTACCGCCGACGGCGCGCCCGGTCGGCACGACCATCGGGGGGTTGCCGAGGGCGACGGTCGCGCCGCCGTCCCGGTACAGCTCGGCGAACCGGTCGAGCGGGGCCCGCCGTCCGAACTCCGCGGTGGTGTGCCGCCGGCCCTCCTCCAGGACGACCACCCGCAGTCCCGCCCGCGCCAGGGTGCGCGCCGCCATCGCCCCGCCGGCGCCCGAGCCGACGACGACGGCGTCCGCGCGGGAGCGGTCCGGCCACTCGCCGGCGGGTACGCAGTCCAGCGGAGGGTCCTGCGGGGCCGGAGCCGGGGCCGGGGGCGCCGTGGCGCGGGGCGGCTGCGCCAGCAGCCGTTCGGTGCCGGCCGCCAGCAGCACCGGCACCTTCACCACGTCGAGCAGGGGCAGCAGCGCGGGCCGCGCGGCAAGGCCTGCCAGCACCCGTTCCCGCTCCCCCGGGCCCAGCCGGTCCAGCCGCCGCCCGGTGCGCGCCGCGGCGTAGGCGTCCACCGCGGCCGCCGCGGCGCGGAAGCCGTGCCGGGTCCGCGCGGGCATCGCCGCCAGCAGGCCGTCCAGCCGGTGCGGCACGCCCGTGGGCCAGTCGCCGTCGCCCGCGTCGGCGAGCAGCGCCGCCACCAGGCCGCGGACGGCGGCGCTCACCGGTCGCCCACTTCGGCGTGGGCGGTGCCCGCGAGCGTCCACTCCATCTCGGTGCGCCAGCCGCCGCGGCCCCTGCGCTCCAGCACGACGTGGGCGTCGGCGGTCTCGCTGTTGCGGCACACGGCGGGGGAGCCGTCGGGGTCGGCGTAGTCGAGGGCGAGGGTGCGCTCGGCCGGCTGGTCGACCCGTACGGTGATCCGCCGCCCGCCCGCGCGGCCGGTCACCGTCCAGCGCGGCAGGCCGATGTCGGCGGTGAAGCGGCCGAGGCCGGCGCGCCCCAGGGCCGGGCGCAGGCCGCCGCGCGGCCAGTCGCGGCCGTCCCTGCGCAGCCGCAGGAACACCAGCGGGGGCAGCCGGTCCAGGCCCGGGCGGGTGGAGACGGCGGCGACGACCTCCAGCACGTCCCCGTCGCCGAGGTCGGCGTGCAGCCAGGCCCAGCGCCGGGCGTTGCCGTGGCCGTAGATGCGGGCCGAGGCCCCGGGCGCGGCCCGCAGGGCGAGTTCGCCCCCGCCGTGGCGGACGGTGCCCGTGTACCGGGCGCGGGGCGACGGCACGATCTGCGCGGCGGGCAGCAGCGGATGCCGCCACGACCACCGCGGGAAGGTGTACAGCGGCTGCTCGGTGCCGGCGTCCTCGGTGAGGTCCCAGGTGAGGTCGCCCGCCGTGCCGCGCAGCCGGCCGGGGACGGCCTCGACGCCGTCCGCCGTGAAGCCCTCGGCGCCCGTCGCGGGACGCCAGGGCGACGGGCCGAAGCGGGCATGCTCCACCGGGCCCTTGCCGTCCGGGGGGAAGACGGCGGCCCAGCCGTGCGCGAAGGCGGGGGAGCCGTCGGCGGGAGCGACGAGTTCGTGGTGGAGCCACAGGCCGGTGCCCGTCGCCGGGTCGGTGGCCGTGGTGTACCAGACCTCGGTGCGGCCCGCGGCGCCGTCCCAGCGCGGTGCCCACTGCGCCCGGGGGTCGTCCCGGCGCGGGAAGCGGAAGCTCGCCAGGAACGGCACGAGCGAGGTCGCCGTGCGGAAGCGCAGCGTCCCCGTGCCGGCCGGTTCCGCGACGTCCCCGGCGGTCAGGGTGAAGGGCAGCGTGGTCATCGAGGCCAGCGGCCGCCGCGGGGTGACGGACTTCCAGCCCTCCAGGAGGCAGCGCTCGCCGTCGAGTGCGAACTCCAGCCGGTAGTGGATGCGCCGCCGGGCCAGCGGCGAGACCTCCAGCGTGCCGGTGGCGGCGGCGTCGGCGCGGCCCGCGATGCGCAGCCGTCCGGTGGCGCGGGCCACGGTCGTGCGGTGCGGCAGCAGCAGGTCGTCGCTGCGCGCCGTCAGCTCCAGCCGCACCGGCCGCTCCCGGTCCTCGCCGCGCAGCCGTACGGTCCCCGTCATGGTCTCGGCGAAGACCGTCCCCCGGGCCGCGCTCACCGGGCCTTCAGCCCCTCGCGCATGATCTCCTCGGTCGCGGTCAGATACGCCTCCGCCGCCGCGCGGGCGGCCGCACCGTCCCCCTCCTCCACCGCGGCGACCACCGGCGCCAGCCGTCCGTACGCCTCCTCCGCGTCCTGGAAGGGGCCGGCGAGGTGACGGCGCATCGGCAGGTAGGCGTTGAACAGGGTGTTGGTGAGGAGCACGTAGACGCGGTTGCCGGTGGCGCGGGCCAGCGCCCGGTGCACCTCGGCGTCCGCCAGTTGCACCGCGTCCGGGTCCCCGGCCGTGCGCACGGCCTCCACCAGGTCCCGCAGCCGGGTCCGCGCGGCGCCGCTCGCCCGGGTCGCCGCCGCGCCGGCGATCAGGGCACCCACCCCGCGCCGCACCTCGAAGATCTCGGAGAGCCAGCGCGCGTCGTGCCGGACGAGCATGGGCAGCAGGTCGGCGCCGCCCAGGCGTTCGTAGTCCCGGACCCGGGTACCGACGCCGTGCCGCGTCTCCAGCAGTCCGGCCTGGACCAGCCGCCCGAAGGCGTGCTTGAGGGTGGTGCGGGTGACGCCGTACCCCTCGGCCAGCGTGCGCTCGGGCGGCAGCAGGCTCCCCGCGGGACGGCGGCCGGTGAGGATCTCCTCGCGGATCCGGTCCTCCAGGACGTCCACGATCGACGTGCGCGGCAGCGCTTCCATCACACCTCCATGGGTCAGTGGATGAGCCACTCAACCAATGACCCGACGCACCGTCAAGACCCGCCCCCGCGAGGGACGTCACCCGCTCGGCCGCAAGCCGCCCGCCGCCCGGTCGCCGCACCGCGGCCGGCGGCTTACGTTCGCGGTGGCGTGCCCCCGCCCCGCCCCGTCCCCACGGCCGAAAGGCACTGACATGACGCACCCGTGCGCCCGTCCGCCCAGGCTCCGCGGCACCGCGCGCAAGGCCGTCGCCACGGTCCTGGCCGCCGCCGCGCTCCCCACGGCCCTGGCGTGCGGTGGGCCCGCGGACACCGCCCGCTCCCCCGAGGGCACCCGGACGGCGAGGTCGGCCCCGGCCTCGCCGCTCGCGCGGGCCGAGGAGGAGAACCGCACGGCGGGCCCGGCCTCCGCCTCCCCGGCGTCCGCGTCCCCTGCGCAGGCCTCCCCCGCGCAGGCCTCCCCCAGCGGGTCACCGGGCGCCGGCGGGAACTTCCCGGCGCTCTCCGGCGACGTCGTCAAGAAGCTCGACGGCGCGATGAAGGACACCCTGACCAGGACCGGCGTGCCCGGCGCGATCGTGGGGCTGTGGGCCGCCGGCAAGGGCTCCTACGTACGCGCCCTCGGCGTGGCCGACACGAAGTCCAAGGCGCGCATGTCGCCCGACCTCAACATGCGGATCGGCAGCGAGACCAAGACCTTCACCGTGACGGCGCTGCTGACCCTCGTCGACCGGAAGAAGGCCGGACTCGACGACCCCGTCTCGCGGTACGTGGACGGCGTGCCCGGCGGCGACGGCATCACCTTGCGGCAGCTCGCCGAGATGCGCAGCGGGCTCTACAACTACACCGACGACCCGAACTTCCAGAAGGCCCTCAAGGCCGACCCCAACCGGGAGTTCGTCCCCGCCGAGCTGCTCGCCTACGCCTTCCAGCACCCCTCGCAGGCCACCGCGGGCTCCCGCTTCCAGTACTCCAACACCAACACCGTCCTGCTGGGCCTGGTGATCGAGAAGGCGAGCGGCATGCCGCTCGGCGACTACCTGCGGCGCGACGTGCTCGGTCCCGCCAAGCTGAAGCACACCGTCTTCCCCGCGGGGCGCGCCTTCCCGAACCCGCACGCCCGCGGCTACACCCGGCAGACCAAGGACGGGAAGGAAGGCGACGCGACCAACTGGGACCCCTCCTGGGCCTGGGCCGCCGGCGCGATGATCTCCGACCAGCAGGACCTGCGGGCCTGGGCCCGCATCGTCGCCGACGGCACCCTGCTCAGCAAGGCCACCCAGGCGCAGCGCACGGCCTTCCTCCCCACCTCGTACCCGGGCATCGGCTACGGCCTCGGCCTCTTCGACAACCACGGCTGGATCGGGCACAACGGATCGCTGCCCGGCTACCAGAGCACCGCCGTGTACCTGCCCGACGCCAAGGCGACCTTGGTCGTGCTGCTCAACACCGACACCGCCGTGGGCGGCAACGAGCCCAGCAGCCTCTTCGCCGAGGCGATGACCAAGATCGTCACCCCGGGCCACGTCTACGCGTTCCCGCCCACCAACGGCACCGGCACCAGCCCGAGCAGCAGCTGAGCTCAGGCCGCTCCGCACGCGCGGGAAGGGGTCAGCCGACCATGAACGGCGGCCTGCGGTCCCGCCACGGGACGGCCTGCTCCAACTGCGCGGCCACGCCCAGCAGCAGGTCCTCCCGGCCCTGGGCGGCGACGAGCTGCACCCCGACCGGCAGCCCCTCACGGCTCTGGCCGAGCGGCAGGCTCACCGCCGGATGTCCGGAGACGTTGAAGGCCGCCGTGAACGGCCCGTACGCGAACAGCTCGCGCAGCCAGGAACGCACCGTGTGCCGGGGGTCGTCGTGGCCGAGGGTGCCGTGCGGCGCGGGGAGCGCGCCGAGCGTCGGCGTGACGAGCAGGTCGTACGTGGTGAAGAAGCGGCCTGCCGCGCGGGTCACGCGGTGCTGCGCGTCGATCGCCGCCATCAGCCCGAGCGCCGTGCACGCCTCGGTCTCGGCGAGCACCGCCCGCGACACCGCCTCCAGCAGCGAGCGGTCCAGGCGCGGCGCCGCCCGCAGCAGCGCGCCGCCACTGGCGAACGCGCCCAGCACGGTGGCCTCCACGAGGTCGTCCGCGTCCAGGCGCGGTGTGTCCTCGGTGACACGGTGCCCGATCCACTCCAGCACCTTGCCCGTGTCGACGGTGACCGCGGCGACCTGCGGGTCCACGGGCGTGCCCGTCCAGGCGGCGGTGGTCAGGGCGATCCGCAGCCGCCCCGGGTCGGAGCGCACCGCCCGCGCGTACGGCGACGGGGGCGCCGGGAGGGGGTACTTGTCGCCGTACGAGGGCCCGCTCACGGCGTCGAGCAGCACCGCGGCGTCCCGTACCGTCCTGGTCACGGCGAACTCCACCTGGAGCCCGAACGCCGCCTCGCCCGCGAGCGGCCCGCACGGGGTTCGCCCCCGGCTCGGCTTGAGCCCGACCAGGCCGCAGCAGGACGCCGGGACGCGGATGGAACCGCCCGCGTCGTTGGCGTGCGCCACCGGCACCGCGCCCGCGGCGACCAGCGCGGCCGACCCGCCGCTCGACCCACCCACCCCGCGCCCCGGGTCCCAGGGGTTGCGCGTCGGCCCGTAGCGCACCGGCTCGGTGGCGAAGCTCAGGCCGAACTCGGGCGCGGTGCTCTGGCCGAGCGCCACCAGGCCCGCCTCCCGGAAGCGGGCCATCAGATCGTGGTCGGCGTCCGCCACGGCACCCCGCAGGGCCCGGCTGCCGAGGGTGAACGGCACGCCCCGCACGAAGGGACCGCCGTCCTTGATCACGAAGGGCACACCGCCGAGCGGCCCGTCCGCCCGGTGTGCGGGGGCAGGGTCGAACAGCGGCAGCGTCAGCGCGTTGAGCTCCGCACCCGCCGCCTCCAGGGCCCTGCGCGCGACGGCCTCGACATCGCCCGCGCTCACCTCCCCGGCGCGGATCAGCTCCCGCAACCCCGTCGCGTCCCGCTCCGCGTACTCGTGCAGCTCCAGTGTTCCGCCCTCCCGTGGCCCGTGCCCCGTCCCCGCGGCCAGCGTGGCACGCGCCGCCGGGCCGTCACCACGGGGTTTCCGCGGGCGAACGGCGCTCGGGCGAACGGCGCTCGGGCGGACGGGGCACACGGGGCGGAGCCGGCGGCGCCCTGCGGAACGGGTCCGGGGCGGGGCATCGCCGTCGCGTCCCTTCGCTCGGGGTGCGCCGTGCGGGCGTGCGGGTCAGACGACCTTCCGGCGGACCAGCGCGCCCAGGACCAGCGCGCCGGGGACGAGGGGGAGCCACACCGTCACGATGCGGTAGCCGAGGACGGCCGAGGTGGCCGCGGCGAGGGAGGCGCCCGTGGCGACGAGGGTCACCACGAGGGCGGCGTCGACGGAGCCGACGCCGCCGGGGGTGGGCAGCGCCGCCGCCGCGACACTGGCCACGAGGTAGGCGACGGCGACGTGGGTGAAGGGCACCGGGACCCCCAGGGCCATCGTGACCGCGACGAGGCCGGCGGCCTGCAGGGCGGGGAAGGCGAGCGAGCCGCCCCACAGCGCGAGGGCCCGCGACGGCCGGGCGTGCAGCGTCCGCGCGTCCGTGAACGCCGTGGCCAGGAACGTGACCACCACCCGGCGCAGCCGCGGTACGGCGACCAGCACGACCGCCGCGACCGCGCAGACCCCGACGGCCGCCCCCGCCGTCGGGCCGACGGGTACGGAGATGCCCTCGGGCAGCAGTCCGTCGAGCCGCAGCGCGTGCGGGAACGCGGCGAGCAGCACCGCCAGCAGCGTCCCGCGGCCCACGCACTCGGCCAGGAAGTACAGCGCGATGGCCGCCGCCGACCGGGCGGGCGGCAGCCCGCACGCCCGCATGAAGCGCAGGTTGACCGCGCTCGCCCCGATGCCCGCGGGCAGCAGGTGGTTCGCGGCGCCCGCGGCGAACTGCGTCGCCAGCAGGCGTCCCGCCGGCAGCCGTTCCAGGACCGTGCCCTGCCGCATGAACGACACCGCCACCCAGGCGAGCCCGGTCGCCGCCACGGCGGCCAGCAGCCAGCCCCGGTTGGCGTCGAGCAGCCCGCGGCCCCCGTCGGCGATCAGCTGCCAGTGCCGGGCCACCCACCACCCGACCAGCACGATCGGGGCCAGGCAGGCGATCCGGCGCAGGGTCGCGCCGCTCAGGAGGTGTGGAGTCGTCGTGGTGGTGATGCCCATGGTCCGGTCGCCCCCGCGCGTCGTGCGCCTGTCCGCAGGTGTTGTCGCCAGGTGTTCTCGCCCCTTCATGCCCTGTCCGCGCGACCTGCGGGTGTCCTGCGGCTGACGTCCGGCCCGTCCCCGGATGGCGGAACGGCGTCGGCCCGGCGGCGGGCCGGGCGCGGGCCGGGCGCGGCGGGGCGGGATCAGCCGCGGAAGGCCCGCCGGTAGGCGTGCGGGCTGGTGCCGACGACCCGCTTGAAGCGCTCGCGGAAGGCGGTGGGGGAGCCGAACCCGGCCTGGACGGCGATCCGGTCCACGGAGTGGTCCGTGGTCTCCAGCAGGTACTGGGCCCGGCGGACACGGGCCCGGTGCAGCCACTGCAGCGGGGTGGTGCCGGTCTGCTCGCGGAAACGGCGGTTGAGGGTGCGGGTGCTCGTCCCGGCGTGCGCGGCGATGTCCTCCAGCGTCAGTTCGCGGTCCGCGTTCTCCTCCAGCCAGCGCAGCAGCGGCTCCATGGTCGCCCCGGCCGGTGCCGGGGGCTGCTCGTGGACGATGAACTGGGCCTGGCCGCCCTCGCGTTCCAGCGGCATGACGGACAGCCGTGCGGCGTCGGCGGCCACGGCGGAACCGTGGTCCTTGCGGATCATGTGCAGGCACAGGTCGAGCGCGGCGGCGGCGCCCGCCGAGGTGAGGAACTGGCCGTTGTCGACGTAGAGCACGTCCGGGTCGACGGTCACCTGCGGGTGGAGTTCCGCCAGTCGCCGCGCGCCCACCCAGTGCGTGGTGATCCGCAGGCCGTCCACCAGCCCGGTGGCGGCGAGCACGAAGGCCCCGGCGCAGACCGAGGCGATCCGGGTGCCGTTCGCGGCGGCCGCCCGCAGCGCCCGCAGGACCTCCCCGGGCACCGGCACCGAGGGGTCGGCGGTGCCCGGCAGGACGATCGTGTCGGCCTCGGCCAGCGCCTTGAGCCCGTACGGGGCGCGCAGCACGAAGGGCCCGGCGTCGACCTCGGGCGAGGGGGCGCAGATCCGCACCCGGTAGGCGGGGCGGCCGTCGGGCAGGCGGGTGCGGGAGAACACCTCGATCGGGGCCGCCAGGTCGAAGGGGATGACCTGGTCGAGGGCGAGGACGACCACCGTGTGCATGGCTTCACGGTAGAGGGGCGACGGATTTCCGCCAAGCCGGTGAGCTGGGCCGTAGCCTGCACATGCAGATGACAGCGCTGGCGGGAATCCGTTGGGTATTGGCAATCCGGCCACTTCTGGCGATGCGGTGCCGGGCCTAGCGTCGGGAGCGTCCCGCACCGCTCCCGGAAGGCCGGAGATGCTCGCTCAGTTCGTGTTGTACGACGGGTTCGACCCCCTGGACGTCGTCGCTCCCCTGGAGGTGCTGACCGCCGGCGGCATCCGCGCCGGGCTCGTGTCGGCGGAGGGGGCCCGCGAGGTGTCCGCGGGCCTGGGGCTGCCGTCGCTGCGGGCGACCGCGGCGCTCGACCCCGGCCGCGGCGGCCTGGTGGTCGTACCGGGAGCGGCGGGCCGGATCCCCGCGGCGGACGGCGACGGCGATGGCGGGGACTACGGCGACGGCGAGGACGGCGACACGGTCCCGGCCGTCCTCGCCCGGGCCCTGCGCACCGGGCTGCCGCCCTTGCTGCGGACCGCCCTGGAGCGGCCGGACGTCACCGTGGCCACGGTGTGCGGCGGTTCGCTGCTGCTCGCCATGGCGGGCCTGATCGGCGGGCGCCCCGTGACGGGCCACCACCTCGGGACGGCCGGTCTCCGGGCGGCGGGCGCCACCGTCGTGGACGCCCGGGTCGTCGACGACGGGGACCTGGTGAGCGCGGCCGGCGTCACCTCCGGGCTCGACCTCGCCCTCCACCTGCTGGAGCGCGAACGCGGCCCGCGCGTCGCCCACTTGGTGGAACGGCTGCTCGCCCACGAACGCCGGGGCGTGGTGTGGCGCGCCGAGGATTCAGCCTTCGCCGGCTCGGCCGGCCCGGTCGGCGCGTGAGGAGAGGGAGGCGCACATGACCAAGTTCCTGCTCGCCGTCCACGTCCTGGCCGCGATCGTCGCCGTCGGACCCGTCACGGTCGCCGCCGGCATGTTTCCCCCCGCCGTCCGCCGCGCCCCCGACGCGGCGGGGCTGCTGCACCGGATCTGCCGCGTGTACGCCGCCGTCGGCGTGGTCGTCCCGGTCTTCGGCCTCGCCACCGCGTCGAGCATGGGGGTGCTCGGAGACGTGTGGCTGGTCGTCTCGATCGTCCTGACCGCGCTGGCCGCCGCCCTTCTCGCCGGGGTCGTCCTGCCGCGGCAGAGCGCGCTCCTGGCCGGGCTCGCGGACGGGACGGCGCCCGCTCGCGCGGCCGCCCGGCTGGGCATGGCCACGGGGATGTTCAACCTGCTGTGGGCGGCCGTCACCGTGCTGATGATCGTCCGCCCCGGCTCGTCGACGGGAGCGTGACCGTGGCCTCCTCCCCGAACGGTTCCCCGGCCGCGCCTTCCAGGACCGCGCTGCGCCCGCTGCGCGCGGCCGCCGCCGTCGAACTGCTCTCCCTCGCCGTGCTGCTGGTCAACCTCGCCACCGCGCACTGGAGGCCCGTCTCCTCCCTCACGGGCCCCGTCCACGGCTGCGCCTACCTCCTCACCGTCCTCACCGCCGTGCGCGCCGAAGGCTCGACGACGGCGGTGCGGCTCCTCGCCGCGGTCCCCGGCGTCGGGGGCTTTCTGGCGCTCCGGCGGCTCTCCGGCCCCTGACGTCCGTTCACCACCGCGATCGGGCGCGGCGGTTTGCGTACCGCTTCCTCGGGCAGGCGATCCCCGTGCTTCGGAAGGGAGGCACGCGCGCGGGGCGCCCCGGCCGGGCCCCGGAGCGCGGAGCGTGTCCTCCCGTACGGCACGCCCTGCGCGGCGCGGCTCCCGGACCCCGCAGGAAGGCGCAGGACCAGCCATGGCCGCCCGACAGCCCCGCACCAGGCATCCGCATCCGCATCCGGGTGCCCGCCCGCGTCCTCATGACGACACCCCGGACACCGCCGAGGCGTTGCGGCGGATCGCGGCGCTCGCGGACGGCCCGGAGAAGGACGCGCTGCGCGAACAGGTCGTGATCGCCTGGATGCCGATGTCGGAACGGCTCGCACGCCGCTTCCGGCACCGCGGCGAGTCCACCGAGGACTTACGGCAGGTCGCCGCGCTCGGCCTGGTGAAGGCGGTGCAGCGCTACGACCCCGCACGCGGCAGCGCCTTCGAGAGCTTCGCCGTGCCCACCATCGTCGGCGAGGTGAGACGTCATTTCCGCGACCACCTGTGGGGCGTCCACGTCCCCCGCAGGGTCCAGGAGCTCCGGAGCCGGGTCCGTACCGTCCGCCACGAACTCGTCGGGACGAAGGGGCGCACCCCGACCGTCGCCGAGATCGCCGCGCACGCCTGCATGAGCGAGCAGGACGTGCTGGTCGCCATGGAGGCCCTCGACGCCTTCGCCCCCGCCTCCCTGGATTCCGCCACCCCCGGCTCGGAGGGCCGGACCTTCCTCGACACCCTGGGGGCCGAGGACCCGTGCCTGGACTCCGTCGTGGACCGCGTGGCCGTCGCGCCCCGGCTTCGCGAACTCCCCCCGCGCGAGAAGAAGATCCTCTACCTGCGGTTCTTCCGCGACATGACGCAGACCCAGATCGCCGACCAGCTGGGTCTGTCCCAGATGCACGTCTCCCGGCTGATCAGCCGCACCTGCCGCCGCCTCCGCGAGGAGGTCGAGGCGGCCGAGGGCAGGGGGAGCACCGGGGACAGCGGGGGCGGCGGGAACACCCGGGCGGCCGGCGAGGCCTGACGCGGAACGCCCGGTCAGCCGGACGGACGCATGGCCCGTACGAGGGCGCGCCGGACGTCCGCCGGCAGGGGCCGGCCCCCCGCGGTCGCCACGAGGGCGGCGGCGACGTCGCGGAGCTTGACGTTGCCGTACTGGGAGGCCCGCACGAGGACCGCCCAGGCCACGTCGCCGGGGCAGGGCGTCAGCGCCATCACCATGCCGACGGCCTGGTCGATGACCGACCGGCTGCCCAGCGCGCGACGCAGTTGCTCGTTCTCCGCGCGCAGCCGCCCGATCTCGCTCTCCGCGTCGTCCTCGGGACCGGCCGGCAGGGGGACCATCGTCAGCACCTCCTGAGGTCCGGATGCCCCGAATGTACGGTCCCATACGGGTACGGGAGGTGATGGCCCGGCAGCCCGGGCTCAGGCGCGCGGCGCGATCCCGGACGAGGGCGTGACGAGGGTGTGCACGGGCGTCCCGTCATCCTCGGCGCGGCGTCCGCGAGGCTCCGGTGGACGTCCGCGTCCGGCGCGGGAGGGGCGGCGTGCGGCGTCCGGGGACCATTGGGCCGCATGGGCGGCGCGGCACGGCGCGCGCGGCGTCGCGGGCCCGGGGGCCGGGGCCCGGCTGGTAGCTTCGCCAGCCTCGCGGGTCCGCCGAGTGCCGTGTCCCGCGCGCCTTTCTTCTCGGGGACGGAGACCTGTGTGACGGGACCGGTGGACGACCAGGACAACGAGCACGGGACCGCGGTCACCTTCGACCGCCGGGGCTTCGTCAAGTCGGCCGCGGCGGCCGCCGTCAGCCCCGCCGTCCTCGGCACCGCCGCCCACGCGGCCCCGCTCGCGCCGTCGTTGCCGGCGGCGGTCCCGGCCGCGGCCGCCGCGGTACCGATGGCCGCCCCCGGCGTCGCGGCGGCCGCCGCCCACGGCATGGTCGCCCGTCTGCTGGCCGTCCCGGCGCCGTCCCGCCGTGACGACTGGCTGCGGCAGGCCCTGCAGGTGGCCGTGGAGCTGGAACTCGCCACCATCCCGCCGTACCTGTGCGCCTGGTGGTCGGTGCGGGACCGGTCCGACACGGTCGCCAACCTGATCCGCGGCATCGTCACCGACGAGATGTTCCACATGGGCCTGGCCTGCAACATGCTCGTCGCCGTCGGCGGGCGGCCGCGGATCGCCTCCGTCACCCCCGAGTACCCCGCCCCCCTGCCCGGCGGGGTGCGCAGCAACCTGACGGTGTACCTCTCCGGGCTCACCCGCGCGTACGTGCGGGACGTCCTCATGGCCATCGAGACCCCGGAGTCCCCGCTGCCCGAGCCGTCCGCCGGGCCGCCGACCATCGGCGACTTCTACGACGGGCTCGTCACCGCCTTCCTCGACCACCGCCCCGAGCTCAGCGTCCGCGGTCAGATCGGCCAGCGCATCGGCCCCGACGAACTGCGCCCGATGCGGAACCTGGACGACGTCGTCGCCGCCGTGGAGATCATCAAGGAGCAGGGCGAGGGCAGCTCGACCTCGCCCGAGGCGCCGTCCGGTGAGGCCACCGGGGGCCACCGCGACGTGGCGCACTACTACGCCTTCGCCGAGATCTACCACGGCCGCACCCTGGAGGAGGCCGACGGCGTGTGGGAGTTCAGCGGGCCGCCCGTCACCTTCCCGGACGTCCACCCCATGGGTGTGGTCCCCCGGGGCGGCTGGCCCCACCCGCCCCGCGAGGCCGCGACGCTGCTGCGCCGCTTCGACAGCGCCTACGGCGAACTGCTGCGTGACCTGGAGGCCGCCTGGCAGTCCGCGGACCACGGCGCGCTCAACCGCGCGATCAAGACGATGGAGCAGCTGGAGGAGCCCGCCCTCGCCCTCATGGAGATCCCTCTCGGCGACGGGCGCCACACCTACGGCCCCCAGTTCCGCCCGGTCGCTCCGGACGCGGGGCAGCCCCCGTCCGCGGGCAGCGGGTCCCGGGGACGCCGGGCGTGAGCGCGGCGGCGGCGCCTGCCCGGGCCCCCGCCGCTATGCGCCCCGGAACGCGTGGACGAGCTCGATCCGGCCGACGATGTGCCGGTTGAACTCCGGGAGTTCCTCCGCCGGGACCCACAGCTCGAGGATCGTCCGGCCGCCCACCTGGCGCACCGGGTAACGGGCGGCGAACCCGGCCTCGACCTCGAAGCGCGTCACGTAACCGGCGCCGGAGGCGGGGACGTTCCAGTCACGGGCGATCCGGATCGCGTAGTCCTCGTCGAGCACCGGGTAGAAGATCGGCTGCTCGGGCAGCCGCGGCGGCCACTCCCGCCACCCGGACGCCTCGACCAGGGCCAGCTCCTCCGGCCCGGTGGGGCGCCACAGCGTCATCGTGTCCGTCATCGTCGTCCTCCCCGCTCGGTCCGGCCGTCCACCGTACGGGCCGCGACGGTCCCCGACCCACCGGATTACGGCCCGGCATAGGATCGAGCACACGGCATCGCGTGCCGGTCACCGGCCGGGTGAGGCATGGAGGTGCCCGTGAGAATGCCTTACGGAGGCATCCCACCGTGTCAGTCGAGTTGAACCACACCATCGTCCACGCCCGGGACAACCGGGAATCCGCCGACTTCCTCGCGCACATCCTCGGCCTGCGGGCCGGCGAGGCATGGGGCCCGTTCGTCCCCCTGCAGCTGAGCAACGGCGTCACCCTCGACTTCGCCGCCGTCCCGGCGGAGAAGATCGTCATGCAGCACTACGCCTTCCTCGTCCCCGAGGCCGCGTTCGACGGCGTCCTGAGCAGGATCCAGGAGGCCGGACTCACCTACTGGGCCGATCCGCACGGCAAGCGGCCCGGGGAGATCAACCACAACGACGGCGGCCGCGGCGTCTACTTCATGGACCCGGCCGGGCACGGCATGGAGGTCATCACCCGTCCCTACGGGAGCGGCGGCACCACCGGCGAGAGCTGAGCGGGCGACGGGGAGGGGTCGCAAGATCCCTCCCCGTCCCGGATCTTGATGGAGCATCAGGTCACCCGTACCCTGCCGACAGCGCGCCTCGCGCCCGTCGAGGGGAGTGGTCGTCATGGCCGAGGACCCGTCCGGTACACCGTCCGACGACGAGATGCTCCAGGCCCTGGCGCGGCACCTCTCCGGGGACGGCGGCGCCGCCCGCCCCGACTCCTCCGCCGGCGCGGACCTCACCTGGCACTCCCTCCTCGACTGCCGCATCCGCCGCACGACGGAGACCCGCACGGAGACCGCCAGGACCGAGAAGGGCCGCAAGGACCTCTCCGCGCTCCCCACCTACACGCACCTCGAAGGCCACCGGCCCGGCCCGCCCGGGGAGCACGGCACCCTGCGCCGGATCGAGCTGGTGCGCGAGGGATCCGTACGCCACAACACCTGCGAGTGCGGCAACGGCGAATGGGCCTGCAGGCGTTGCGAGGGCCGCGGCCGGCTCCCTTGCGACCCCACCACGGCCTGCCCCGACTGCCGCGGACTGGAGTCCTGCGCCGAGTGCGACGGCACCGGCAGACCGCGGCCGCGCACCAAGGACCGCGCCGGCGACCGCGCCGCGGCGATGACCGCGTCCCGTACCGTCCCCAGACGCGTCCGCTGCGCCAAGTGCCGGCGCCCCGACGCCGCGTGCCCCACCTGTGCCGGGCGGGGCCGCACGCAGTGCGCCCAGTGCAAGGGGACGGGACTCGTCGACTGTCCCAGGTGCAAGGCAGGCGGCACCGTCGCGCACGAGGCCTGCGGGGGGAGCGGGGTCGTCACCACCTGGGTCGGCGGCCTCATCGAGCAGCGCAGCTGCGAGGAACTGGTGCGTCGTCCCCGCAAGCGGCCCCCCTTCCTCGTCCGGCGGCGCACCCATCGGTCGGGCCGGTGGCGCAAGGAGGTGCTGACCGGCGACGACCCCCTGCCCGGCGACCTCGACGCCACGCACACCGAGGCACTCGTCCCGCACCTCGCCCCGCGCGCGGGCGAGGCCCACCGCCGCGTCGTCCTGCGTCACTTGCCCCTCGCCCGCATCAGCCTCCCCACCGACCCCGACCGCGTCTTCTACGCCTTCCCCGGGACCACCGGCATCGAGGTCCTCGCGCTGCCCTCCCGCCACCGGGTCACCCGCGGCCTGGCGATCGCGGCGGCCGCGCTGGTCGTGGTCGTGCTGCTGCTGAGCCTCCTCGCGTAGCCGGCCCGGCCGCCCGACGGGAGCCGGGCGTCGCGCCACGGGGTCCGGATCGGGGCGGTGCGCATGACGAGGGCCCCGGCCTCGTCGGAGGCCGGGGCCCTCGTGCCGCCCGGAGGCGGCCGCGAAGTGCGGTGGATCAGTTCATCACGGGCTTCCCGCCGATCTCGCAGGCCTGGCAGGGCGGCCTGCCGCAGGTGCACTGCGTGATCGCCTCGAGCACGCCGCGGTCGTGGTAGAGGCACTCGTCGCGGCAGGTGTGGCGGGGGATGAACCCGGCCTGGATCTCGCCGGGCCAGGGCTCGTGGCCCTCGCGGCAGCGGACGAAGCGCTCCGGGTCGGTCTCGTGCAGCTCGTGCATCGCGGAGCGGGCCTGGTCCTCCAGTTCCCGTACCCGGGTGACCAGGGCCTTGAGCTCGGCGGCGAGGCCCTCGTAGTGCTCTGCGCCGGTCCGCACGTGGGCGGCCCGCAGGGCCATGGCTGCGTTGCCCAGGAACCTGCCGGCGTCCTGGAGGTCGGTGACGTGGTGCATCTGAAGCCCGTTCACGCCACGGACCCACACGGCGTCCATGCTCATTCTCCACCTCTCCGGCGTTCGCCTTGTTCCGTGCGAAGCGTTGTGTGCCGTCCGATGAGCGCGGCGCCATTGCCACTGCATTCACGGAAAAGGCTGATGCATATGAACGCTAAAGCCGCGAGTGGTGTCCGTCCAGGAAAAGCGCAGTGAACCGCCTCACAGCGGTCATACCGCCCGGGTCGGGCGCCCTGCGCCCCGGGCAGGGCGACGCAGTCGGTCCGGTCCGGCCCCGGCGGGCGGGTGCGCGGCGCGCCGGGAAGGGGTCCGGGCGCCCCTCCGCGAGGCCCGGAATGCGGTCGCGCCGGGGATGAGGTATTCCCGGCGAACGGATCGGGAGAAGGGCAAGTGAATGGAATCCGGTGTTTCCGATGGCACCGGAAAGGGAACTCCGGAACTCCCCTCCGGCACGCTCCGGACGTCTCCCGCCGACCTTGACAACTGTCTTGCCGTGGCGTCTCCTTGATATAGGGATTGTTTCCCCGGCGTGCGCTCAACGGGGTGTGTCGCAGACGTCGAGGTTGACCTGGGTGCGCCGACGACCGGAGGCAACTTCATGGCGACCTATGAATACCTTTGCAGCAACTGCGGGCCTTTCGACGTCAAGCTCGCGATAGGTTCCGCACCCGACGCGTACGACTGCCCCGCCTGCGCGGGCGAGTCCAGGCGCGTGTTCTCCTCGCCCTCCCTCGCCCTCACGCCGCACGGGCTCGCCACCTCCCGCGAACGGGAGGAGAAGTCCCGTGAGATGCCGGACGTCGTGTCCGCCCCACCGCCGCGCGAGCGGCCGGCGCCGCGGCCCCATCCGGCGCTGTCCCGGCTGCCCAAGCCCTAGTCCGAGGGCGGTGATCGGCGCGTCAGAGGTGCTCAGGGGGGCCGACGCCGGAGCGCGGACGCTCCTCCCGCCCAGGCGGGACCAGGAGGCGCGCCGGCGGCAATCCGTCCCCACGCGGACTTAGGAGGTGCGTCCCCGTGGCGAACGTGGGACTGCTCTTCGTCGGTGCGGTGCTCTTCATGAACGGCCTGCTGCTCCTGCAGAAGGTCGACCCCAAGTCGGCGGCGGTGTTCAACCTCTTCGTGGGTGCGCTGCAGGTGCTGACCCCGACGTACCTCATCTTCACGGCGGGCAACGACCAGGACAAGATCCTGGCGGCGTCCGGGCTTTACCTCTTCGGATTCACCTACCTCTACGTGGGTATCGTCCTCCTCGCGGACATCGACAATATCTGCGTCGGCTGGTACTCCCTGTTCGTGGCGATTGTCGCCCTCGGGTACTCGTTCGTGAATTTCCATCTGTTCAAGGACTACCCGTTCGGCGTCATCTGGCTGTACTGGGCTTTCCTGTGGGGTCTGTTCTTCCTCGTGCTCGGTCTCGGAAAAACGGAGCTCGGCACCTATGTCGGCTGGGTGACGGCGATCGAGGGCTGGGTCACCGGCGTGATCCCCGCGGCGCTGCTGCTGTCCGGCTACTGGAAGCACACCACGGAGATCGCCATAGCCCTGGGTGTCTTCGGCGTGGTCGTGTTCGCGGCGCTGTGGCCGCTCACCAGGAAGTCGCGCGAACAGGCGCGGGCCGCCGCGTCGTCCGGGTCGCCGGGTTAGGCGCCCGCCCGCCCGGCCCGGCGGGCCGGAGGCGTGGGCGCACCGTCCTGACCGGATCAGAAAAAGAGAGGCTGTCATGCCCGAAGTAGTTTTCAGCGTGGACCAGACCAAGTCGATGCGCGATCAGGACACCCCGGGACACAACAGGTGGCACCCTGACATCCCTGTCGCCGCCATGGTGAAGCCCGGAGCCGAGTTCCGGATGGAGTGCCGGGACTGGACCGACTGCCAGGTGGGCAACAACGACTCCGCCAACGACGTCCGCGACATCGACCTCACCATCCCCCACATGCTCAGCGGCCCGATCGGCGTGGAGGGCGCCGAGCCGGGCGACCTGCTCGTCGTCGACATCCTCGACCTCGGCCCCGTACCCCAGCAGAGCGGGGACGCCGCGGGCCAGGGCTGGGGGTACACCGGCATCTTCGCCAAGGCCAACGGCGGAGGCTTCCTGACCGACTACTTCCCCGACGCCTACAAGGCGGTGTGGGACTTCCACGGTCAGCAGGCGGTCTCCCGGCACCTGCCCGGCATTCGCTTCACCGGCATCACCCACCCCGGGCTGTTCGGGACCGCCCCCTCCGCCGAGCTGCTGGGCCGGTGGAACGCGCGCGAGAAGGCGCTCATCGACACCGACCCCGAGCGCGTCCCGCCGCTGGCCGTCCCCCCGGACCCCTCCCACGCGCTCGCCGGCACGGCCACCGGGGACCTCGCCACGCGCATCTGCGCGGAGGGCGCCCGCACGGTGCCGGCCCGGGAGAACGGAGGCAACCACGACATCAAGAACTTCACGCGGGGTTCCCGGGTCTTCTACCCGGTGCTCGTGAAGGACGCCAAGCTCTCCGGCGGCGACCTGCACTTCAGCCAGGGCGACGGGGAGATCACCTTCTGCGGCGCCATCGAGATGGGCGGGTTCATCGACTTCCACGTCGACCTGATCAAGGGCGGTATGGAGAAGTACGGCATCTCGACCAACCCGGTGTTCATGCCCGGCAACGTGGAACCGCGGTACTCGGACTTCCTCACCTTCATCGGGATCTCCGTCGACCACGACACGGACACCAACTACTACCTCGACGCGACGCTCGCCTACCGCCGCGCGTGCCTCAACGCCGTCGAGTACTTCAAGAAGTTCGGCTACAGCGGCGAGCAGGCCTACCTGCTGCTCGGCTCGTCCCCCATAGAGGGACGCATCAGCGGCATCGTCGACATCCCCAACGCGTGCTGCTCCCTGTACGTGCCGACCGCCATGTTCGACTTCGACGTGCGGCCGTCGGCCGCCGGACCGACGCGGGCGGACCGCGGCCGGGCCGCGCTGACCTCCTGACCGCCGCGCGCACCCGGGTCCCGGTCCTCCTCGGGCCGGGACCCGGATGCGGCCGCGCCGCACGGGGTCAGGCGCGGTAGAGCGACTGGAGCCTGACCACCTCGCCGTTGAGGTCGAAACTGACGTCGTAGCCCTGCCACTTGCGTTCCGGGGCGGGCAGGGCCCACCACCGGGTGATGAACTGCGCCTGGGAGTAGGTGTGGGGGACGGAGTCGTCGCCCAGCGGGACCGACAGCAGGACCCGGCCTTCCGGGGCCATGCGCACCGTCGTGTACGGGCCCTTGCCGGGGATGATGTCCCACCCCTCGATCGGTCCTGTGATGGGCTCCTTGCGGGCGGAGCGCACCGAGAGGTAGGTGCGCCCGTCCTTGATCCACGCGTTGTCGATCTGCACGAACTGCTTGCTGCCGGCCCAGCGCGCGGGAGCCTTCGGCGACGGCGCGTCCGACGGGCCGTCCGATGCCGGGGCCTGGGCGGAGTGCGTGGGGGAGGGCGCGTCGGAGTGCTCCACCGAGGGCGGTGCCGAGGGCGAGGCGGGGGCCGAAGCCGTCGCCGGGGCGGGGGAGGAGGCGGCCGCGTCGGCACGGCCGGAGTCCGCGTCGTCCCCGCCCTCCCCGGAGCAGGCGCCGAGGGCGAGCACGGCGAGGGCGAGGGCGGCGAGCCGGGCGGTGGCGCGGTGGCGCGGGGAAGGCGAGGCGAACACGGTGGGTCCCATCGGGTCGGGTGCGGGCGGCGTGCACAGGCTCTACGCACCGGGCCGCCGCGCGGGTTACACCGGGAATGTCATGGACCGGTAACAACTCCCCGCCGCGTCAACCGGCCTCGCGCAGGGACGCCACCCGCCCCTCGCCGTCGTAGTCGATCTCGAACATCCACCGCGGTCCGCCGGCCAGCCGGCCGACCAGCCCGCCCAGTTCGCGGTCCGCGGGACGCCCGCCCGACAGCCGGAGCGTCTCGACCGGCGTCGAGCGCGGCAGGGTCAGCGTGTGCACCACGCCCGTGGGCACCGGCGTGCCGCCCGCGACCGCCCGGAGCTGCCGCACGGTGATCCGCACGTCGTCGCCCTGGGCCACCGCGTCGTGGACGTAGCCCAGTTCGTCGGCGTACTCCTCGCCCGGCGCGGGGGCCGGGGGGACGAAGCGGGAGGGCGGCGGCGACGGGGTGACCGCCGCCGGCTCCGGCACCCGGGCGGTCCCGGCCAGCGCGAGGCCGCCGCCCAGCAGCGCACAGGCGAGCACCGCCACGACGGACGCCCGTACCGTCCGCGCGCGGCGGCGGCGCCCTTCGCCGCGGGCCCGTACCTGGTGCGCGGCCGCCGGTACGGTCCGCCCCCGGCCGGACTCCGCGAGTTCGGTGAGGAGCCTGCCCAGCTCCGTCCCGTCAGCCATGCTTCCCCTCCGGAAGTCGGCCCGCCCCGGGGTCCAGTTCCGTGTGCGCCAGCAGCCGCGCGAGCGTCGCCCGCCCGCGGCTGAGGTGCACCTTGACGGTGCCGACCGGCGAGCCGGTCTCGGCGGCCACCTGCTCCACCGGCAGATCGCACAGATGGTGCAGGACGACGGCGCGCCGCTGCCCCTCCGGCAGCTGCCGCAAGGCCTCGACCAGCACCACGTGGTGCGGTTCCGGCGGCGGCACGACCGGGGGCGGGCCCTGCCGGCGGGCCAGCGTCAGCGCGGTGCGCACGCGTCGCCACCGGCTGACGGCCAGGCGCCACGCCACCGTGCGCACCCAGGCCTCGGGCGCGCCGTGCAGATCGAGTTCGGCCCGGTGCTCCCAGGCCCGGGCGAACGCCTCCTGCACCACGTCCTGCGACTCCGCGAGGTCGCCCGTCATCGCGTACAGCTGGCCGATGAGGCGGCCCACGCTCGCGCCGTAGAAGGCGTCGAACTCACGCTCCCCCATCGCGTGCCCCGGAGGGTCCTCCGGCAGTCCCATACCTCATCCCCCGGCCGGACGCCGTGCGCCCCGGCACACACGTGATCAACGCCGCGGGACCATTCTGTTGCCCCGGGGCGACCACGCTCAAGCGGCGGCTACGGCGTCGTCGCGGCGGGCGACGCGCCCGCGGTGTGGCGGTCCACGTTGGCCGTCAGCCGGCGCAGCAGGTCCTGGGCGGTCCCGATCTCCTCCCGGGTCAGCCCCATGGCCTCCCCGATCGCCAGGGGCACGGTGCGGATCCGCTCCCGCAGCGCGGTCCCCTCCGGGGTCAGCGCCACCTCCACCACCCGCTCGTCGTCCGCCCGGCGCTGCCGCTCGAGCAGGCCGTGCGACTCCAGGCGCTTGATGAGCGGCGTGAGCGTCCCGTAGTCCAGGTGCAGGGCGGTCACCAGCTCCTTGACGGACACGGTGCCGTGCTCCCAGAGCACGACCATGACCAGGTACTGGGGGTAGGTCAGGCCGCCCGCCGCGTCCAGCAGGGGCCGGTAGACGCCGGTGACCGCGCGCGAGGCCGCGTACAGCGTGAAGCAGAAGTGGTCGTCCAGCAGCAGCGAGGGTTCCGCGGTGTCGCCGTTCCCGGGTGCGCGGGTGTCGTCGTTCACGATTCCCTCCCCCTCCTTGGTCGTCGGTCGGTTCTCCCGGCGGACATTGTCGCACCTCCCGCGCGGACTAGTAACTCGTACACGATTAGCTTGCGCACAAGTTAAGTGGACGCTAGATTTCTCGTCATCGCCCGGAGCGGACGCCCCGGACCGACCGCCTGTCCGGCGTGCCAGCCGGGCGCCGTACGCCAAGGAGCCACCGTGAACCTCAAGACCGTCCTCCGCCCCACCCGCAAGAGCGTCGCCGTCCTGGGCGCCGCCGCCGGCGTCGCGGCCCTCACGCTGACGGCCACGGCCCCGGCCAACGCCGCCAAGGCCGCGCACCACCCGCAGGAGAAGAAGCCCACGGTCGTCCTGGTGCACGGCGCGTTCGCGGACTCCTCCAGCTGGAACGGCGTGGTGTCGCGTCTGAAGCACGCGGGCTATCCGGTCGTGGCCCCGGCCAATCCGCTGCGCGGCCTGGCGAGCGACTCGGCGTACGTGCACAGCTTCCTGAAGAGCGTGCAGGGCCCGGTCGTGCTCGTCGGCCACTCCTACGGCGGCTCGGTGATCACCGAGGCCGCGGCCGACTCCCCCAACGTCAAGGCGCTGGTCTACATAGCCGCCTTCGCCCCGGACAGGAACGAGACCGTCACGCAGATCTCCGACAGGTTCCCCGGCGGCACCCTCGGCGAGACCCTCAACGCCGTGCCCTTCCCCCTTCCCGGCGGCGGCACCGGCACCGACCTGTACATCAAGGCCGACAAGTTCCGCGCCCAGTTCGCCGCCGACGTGCCGAAGTCCGTCGCCGAGCAGATGGCCGCCACCCAGCGCCCCGTGGCCGCGTCGGTCTTCGACGAGAAGGCCGCGGGCGCCGCCTGGCGGACCATCCCGTCCTGGGACCTGGTCACCACCCAGGACAAGAACATCACCCTCGCCGCCCAGCGCTTCATGGCCGAGCGGGCCCACGCCCACACCGTCGAGGTCAAGGCCTCCCACGCCGTCTCGGTCTCCCGCCCCGGCGCGGTGACCCGCATCATCGAGCAGGCCGCCCGCTCCACCGTCCGCTGACCCACCCCGCGTACGACCCGAAGGGCCCCGGCCGGATCCCGGCCGGGGCCCTCCTGCCGCCCGGTGGCGGCGCCGCTCAGCCGCCCAGGACGGGGATCTGCTTCTTCTCCACGGGATGCGCGTCGGCGTACCGCACCAGGTCGAGGAAGCCCCGGTCGCGCACGACCGCCAGCAGTTGCCCCGCGGTGACCGGGGCGGAGGTCTTCGTGCCCTGGTCGGGGTAGACGGCGAGTTCCACGTCGCTGTGGCCGTAGACGAAGCGGACCCGGGTGTACATCGTGTCCGGGGAGCCGTCGACCAGGCGGTACGCCGCCACCTTGATGCCGCCCGGCAGCGTGCCCTGCGCGCAGCTGCCACCCTTGAGGGAGTCGGGGTCCTCGGGGCACGTGGCCCCGAGCCGGGTCGTCCCCGGGGCACCGCCGGAGGGCCGTACCGACAGGCTGACGGTGAACACCTTCCCGCCCGCGGTCTCGCCCTGGTAGCGCCACACCGCGAGGTCGACCGGCCGGATCAGGCCGACCGCGTCCGGAAGCAGCTCGTCGAGGAGTACCGCCACCTGCTGCTGGAACCCCTCCTGGCGCTCGCGCTCGGCGGGCGGCAGATCGGCCATGGACTCCTCGGTGTCACTGGTGGGTTCGAGGTGGACCGGCGTCCGGTACGGCGCCGGCTCCTCGGACGTACGCGGCGCGGGCGTGGTGCTCGCGGCGGGACGGACCGTCGTACCGCCGCCGCCCCCGCCCGGCAGCGCCGCCGATCCGAACACCACGGCCCCGACCGCACAGGCGACCCCGGCGGCGACGGCGACCCGGACCCGGGCCCTGCGGCGCCGTCCCTGGACCACCGCCGCGGGCACCAGGTCGTGGGCCGGCGGCAGCTCCGCCACCGCGTGCTCCATGGCCTCCCTCACCAGCAGGGCGCTCCCGTGCACTTCCTCGGGCATGTTGTCTCCCATGGCGGTCCCTCAGCTTCCCGTGGCGTAGACGTGGGCCTCGCCCAGCTGGGCGCGCAACTTGGCCAGGGAGCGTGAGCACTGGCTCTTGACGGTGGACTCGCTGCACTTCAGCAGCGTGGCGACGGACTCGACGCTCTGGTCCTCCCAGTAGCGCAGCACGACCATGGCCCGGGCCCTGGGCGGCAGTCCGGCGAGCGCCGACAACAGCGTCACCCGCAGGTCGGCATGGTCGGGCGAGGGCCCCGGCCCGGGACGCGAGTGCGCCAGCAGGTCCCGCAGCCGCCGCCTCCGCTCGGCCAGGTACGTACGGGTCAGCACGGTCCTGGCGTACGCCTCGATGTGGTCGGCGGCACTCGCCCGCCGCCAGTGCTGGAACAGCTTGGCCAGCGTGGTCTGCGTCAGGTCCCGGGCCGTGTCCGCGTCCCCGCACAGCAGGTACGCGGTCCGGTACAGCCGTTTCTGACTCGCCCGGGCGAAGGCTTCGAAGCCCTCCGGCGCCCGCGGGCCCGCCGCCGCTCCCGGGCCCCGGCCGTTCTCCGGCATCTGCTCTCCTCTCGGGGCCCCGCACGGGGCCCTGTCCTGTCACCCGTGTTCAGAGCGCCGCCGCCCGCCGGAGGTTGAAAGCGGATTTCACCGCGGCTCCGGTTCGGCACCGAGTGAGGACGCCACCGAGACCGTGCTCCCGTCAGGGCACGGTCCCCGCACGTGACCGACCCCGTGCTGAGGGAAGCGGCCCGGAAGACCGCGGCAGCGATCTGGGGCCCGGACGCACCCGCCGTGGACGAAGACCAGGACAACGAGGGCCGAGGAACGTCGAAGGGCCCCACCGCGACCGGTGGGGCCCTTCGACAACGTGCCCGGTGAGGCACTGGCGGAGGATACGAGATTCGAACTCGTGAGGGGTTGCCCCCAACACGCTTTCCAAGCGTGCGCCCTAGGCCTCTAGGCGAATCCTCCGCGGCAAACATTACTAGACCGGAGGGAGTGCTCGCGAACTCGTTCCCGGGTGATCCGATCAGGTAGGGTGGGCGTAGCCCCTCACGTGGCGCTATCTCGCTGAACTCCCCCAGGGCCGGAAGGCAGCAAGGGTAGGTGGGCTCTGGCGGGTGCGTGAGGGGTCTTTTGCTGCCCGCGGGCCTGTGGGAACGCGGCCCGGGGCGGCCGCGGGGCCGCCGGTGTGGGGGCCGTCACACGCGCGGGGCCCGGGTGTCGGTGGGGGCCGATATCGTCGTAGGCGTGTCCCTCGCTCTGTACCGCCGCTATCGTCCCGAGTCCTTCGCCGAGGTCATCGGGCAGGAGCACGTCACGGACCCGCTGCAGCAGGCGCTGCGGAACAACCGGGTCAATCACGCGTACCTGTTCAGCGGGCCGCGCGGCTGCGGCAAGACGACCAGCGCCCGCATCCTGGCGCGCTGTCTGAACTGCGAGAAGGGCCCGACGCCGACGCCGTGCGGGGAGTGCCAGTCGTGCCGCGACCTGGCCCGCAACGGCCCGGGGTCGATCGACGTGATCGAGATCGACGCGGCGTCGCACGGCGGCGTGGACGACGCCCGCGACCTGCGGGAGAAGGCCTTCTTCGGGCCGGCGAGCAGCCGCTACAAGATCTACATCATCGACGAGGCGCACATGGTCACCTCGGCGGGCTTCAACGCCCTGCTGAAGGTGGTCGAGGAGCCCCCGGAGCACCTGAAGTTCATCTTCGCGACCACGGAGCCCGAGAAGGTCATCGGCACCATCAGGTCGCGCACCCACCACTACCCGTTCCGGCTGGTGCCGCCCGGCACGCTGCGCGACTACCTGGCGGAGGTCTGCGAGCGGGAGGCGATCCCGGTCGAGGCCGGGGTGTACCCGCTGGTGGTCCGGTCCGGGGCCGGCTCGGTGCGTGACTCGATGTCCGTGATGGACCAGTTGCTCGCCGGTGCGGGCGAGGCCGGTGTGACGTACGCCATGGCGACCTCGCTGCTCGGCTACACCGACGCCGCGCTGCTGGACGACGTCGTGGACGCCTTCGCCGCCGGGGACGGCGCGGCGGCGTTCGAGCTCGTGGACCGCGTGATCGAGGGCGGGCACGACCCGCGGCGCTTCGTGGCCGACCTGCTGGAGCGGCTGCGGGACCTGGTGATCCTCGCGGCGGTGCCGGACGCGTTGGAGAAGGGGCTGATCGACGCCCCCGCCGACGTCGTGGAGCGGATGCGGGCCCAGGCCGGGGTGTTCGGGGCGGCGGAGCTCAGCCGTGCCGCGGACCTGGTCAACGGCGGGCTCACGGAGATGCGCGGGGCGACCTCGCCGCGTCTGCAGCTGGAGTTGATCTGCGCCCGCGTGCTGCTGCCGGCGGCCTACGACGACGAGCGGTCGCTGCAGGCCCGCCTGGACCGGCTGGAACGCCGCGCCTCCGCCGGTGGTTTCGCGGCCCACGCGGGCGGCCCGGCGGCCCCGGTCGTGGAGTTCGGCGAGCCGCTCCCGCCCGGCGGCGGCCCCGCCGCGGCGCGCGCGGCGATGGGCGGACCGGCCCGGCCCGCCGAAGCCGCACCCGCACCGGCACCCACACCGGCCCCGGCTCCAGCCGCCGCCCCCGAGCCCACGCCTGCGCCCGCCGCCCCGCCCGCGCAGCCCCCCGCCGCGCAGCGTCCCGGTGCCTGGCCGACCGCGGCCGCCCCCGGCGGCGGGCAGCGTCCCGGCGCCTGGCCCACCGCGGCGTCGGCCCCGGCCCCGGCGTCCGCCCCCGCGGCGCCGCCCGCGCAGGCTCCCGCTCCCGCACCGGCCGCGGCGGGCGCGCAGCCCATCGGCGACGCCTCACGGGTCCACCAGATGTGGCCGACCGTCCTCGAGGCGGTCAAGCGGCTGCGCAAGGTGACGTGGATACTGCTCGACCAGAACGCCCGGCTCGTCGGCTTCGACGGCTCGACCCTGCAGATCGGCTTCGACAACCCCGGTGCCCGCGACAGCTTCGCCAACCGCGGCCACGAGGAGGTGCTCAAGCAGGCGATCAGCGAGGCCCTGGGCGTCCAGTGGCGCATCGAGGCGATCGTCAGCCCGGGCGGCGGCCCCGGAGGCGGCGGCCCGGCCCCGGGGGGACCCGGCGGTGGCCCCGGCGGCTCCCGTCCCGCCCCCGCGTCCCCGGCACCGTCCGCGCAGCAGCAGCACCAGCAGCCGCAGCAACAACCCCACCAGCAGTCCCAGAGCCCGGCGCCGTCCCCGTCGCCGCCCGCCGCCGCGGCGGCCCGTGCCGCCGTCAACGCGGCGCCTGCGGCGTCCGCGTACCCGCCCGTCACCGACGAGCCCCCGCCCATCGAGTACGACATGCCCGAGGACGACGACCCGGACCTGGACGAGACGGCGCTCAGCGGCCACGACCTCATCGTGCGCGAGCTGGGTGCCACCGTGATCGAGGAGATCGCCAACGAGTAGCCGCGGCGCCCCCGTTCCCCTGTGCGGAACGGTACGGCGGGGGCGGAACGGGCGACGCGCGCCGCTCGTTCCCTCGTACGGGTAGCGCGAGCGGGCCCCCGAGCACGTAGGCTCGCCCTACCCGCACAACCGACGTCGTGAGGCAGGAGCGAGACCGTGATCCCCGGTGGTGGTCAGCCGAACATGCAGCAGCTGCTCAAGCAGGCACAGAAGATGCAGCAGGACCTCGCGGCGGCCCAGCAGGAGCTCGCCGAGACCGAGATCGAGGGTACGGCCGGCGGTGGCCTGGTGAAGGCGACCGTGACCGGAGCCGGTGAGCTGCGGGGTCTGGTCATCGACCCCAAGGCGGTCGATCCTGAGGACACGGAGACGCTGGCCGATCTGGTCGTCGCCGCCGTGCACAACGCGACCGCGAGCGCGCAGGAGCTGCAGCAGAGCAAGCTCGGCCCGCTCGCCCAGGGGCTCGGGGGCATCCCCGGCCTTCCTTTCTAGTTCCAGGCGACGAAGAGGGCACAGCGTGTACGAGGGCGTGGTTCAGGACCTGATCGACGAGTTGGGCAGGCTGCCCGGCGTGGGTCCCAAGAGCGCGCAGCGGATCGCCTTCCACATCCTGCAGGCGGATCCCGCCGACGTCCGACGGCTCGCGCACGCCCTCAGCGAGGTGAAGGCGAAGGTCCGGTTCTGCGCGGTCTGCGGCAACGTCGCCGAGGCCGACCAGTGCCGGGTCTGCCGTGATCCGCGCCGCGACCCGACCGTCATCTGCGTGGTCGAGGAACCCAAGGACGTGGTGGCGATCGAGCGGACCCGCGAGTTCCGCGGCCGCTACCACGTGCTCGGCGGCGCGATCAGTCCGATCGAGGGGGTCGGCCCGGACGACCTGCGCATACGGGAGCTGCTGGCGCGGCTCGCGGACGGCAGCGTCACCGAGCTGATCCTGGCCACCGACCCCAACCTCGAGGGGGAGGCGACGGCCACGTATCTCGCACGCATGGTCAAACCGATGGGACTGAAGGTCACCCGTCTCGCGAGCGGCCTGCCGGTCGGCGGCGACTTGGAGTACGCCGACGAGGTCACGCTCGGCCGGGCCTTTGAAGGAAGGCGGCTGCTTGATGTCTGACAACGCCCTGGACCCCGACGACTTCGCCTCCTCGATCTCGGACCAGATCGAGAGCTTCATCCTGTCGGTACGGGAGGTCGCCAAGGGCGACGACCCCGACAGCGCGGTGCCCTACCTGCTGCTGGAGGTCTCCCAGCTGCTGCTGGCCGGGGGCCGCCTCGGGGCGCACGAGGACATCGTCCCGGAGGAGCGCTACGAGCCCGACATCGGTCCGGAGCCCGACGCCGACGAGCTGCGCCAGCGGCTCGCGGTGCTGCTGGAGCCGATCGACGTCTACTCCGAGGTCTTCGACCCCTACGTGCCGCGCAGCACGCCGGTGGCCTGCCGGATCTCCGACGACCTCGCGGACGTGGTGACGGACCTCGCGCACGGCCTGGCGCACTTCCGCGAGGGCCGGGTCAGCGAGGCGCTGTGGTGGTGGCAGTTCTCCTACCTGTCCAACTGGGGGCCGACCGCCTCGGCCTCGCTGCGGGCCCTGCAGTCCCTGGTCGCCCATGTGCGGCTGGACAGCCCGCTGGACGCGCTGGACGGACTGGACACCGACCACGGCGCGGACGACGAGGAGAAGCTCGCCGCCGAGGCCGGCCGGGTCATGGCCGCCGAGATCGCCAAGCCGCTGGGGCTGCGCCCCAGCCGCTGAACCCCCACCGCGCCCGCCCCTGACCAGGGGCGGGCGCGTGTGCGTGGTCGCGTGTCCGAGGCGGCGACCCGGGGCCGTAGTGACCCGGAGCACGCCGCCCGGTGTGCATAGGTCGGCGTGTCGTTGGGCAGATGGCTCGCAGAGTGGGCCCGGCGTCTCAGCATGTGGTATTGAGGGGTCGGTCCCGGCCTGCTCGTTAGACTGAGCCGAACGCAGTACCGGATTTGAGGAGCGCACGTGGGCCTTGTCGTGCAGAAGTACGGCGGCTCCTCCGTTGCGGATGCCGAGGGCATCAAGCGCGTTGCCAAGCGGATCGTCGATGCCAAGAAGAGCGGCCACCAGGTGGTCGTCGTGGTCTCGGCGATGGGTGACACGACGGACGAGTTGATCGAGCTCGCCGAACAGGTATCTCCGATGCCTACCGGCCGCGAGTTCGACATGCTGCTGACCGCCGGAGAACGGATCTCCATGGCCCTGCTGGCGATGGCGATCAAAAACCTCGGACACGAGGCGCAGTCGTTCACCGGTAGCCAGGCGGGTGTCATCACCGACTCCGTCCACAACAAAGCGCGCATCATCGACGTCACGCCGGGCCGCATCCGCACCGCCCTCGACCAGGGCAACATCGCGATCGTGGCCGGCTTCCAGGGGGTGTCCCAGGACAGCAAGGACATCACGACGCTGGGCCGGGGCGGCTCCGACACCACCGCGGTGGCGCTGGCGGCGGCCCTGGACGCCGGGGTGTGCGAGATCTACACCGACGTCGACGGCGTGTTCACCGCCGACCCGCGCGTGGTGAAGAAGGCGCGGAAGATCGACTGGATCTCCTCCGAGGACATGCTGGAGCTCGCCAGCTCCGGCTCCAAGGTGCTGCTCCACCGCTGCGTGGAGTACGCCCGCCGTTACAACATCCCGATCCACGTCCGGTCGTCGTTCTCCGGCCTCCAGGGCACTTGGGTCAGCAATGAGCCGCGAGAGGACCAGACGGGCATGGAGCACGCGATCATCTCCGGTGTCGCGCACGACACATCCGAGGCCAAGGTGACGGTCGTCGGTGTGCCCGACAAGCCGGGCGAGGCGGCCGTGATCTTCCGGGCGATCGCGGACGCCGAGATCAACATCGACATGGTGGTGCAGAACGTGTCGGCCGCGGCCACCGGCCTGACCGACATCTCCTTCACCCTCCCCAAGGCCGACGGCCCGAGGGCGATCGAGGCCCTGAAGCGCGTCCAGGGCACCATCGGTTTCGAGACGCTCCGCTACGACGACCAGATCGCCAAGATCTCGCTGGTCGGCGCCGGCATGAAGACCAACCCCGGTGTCACGGCGCAGTTCTTCGAGGCGCTGTCCAACGCGGGCGTGAACATCGAGCTGATCTCCACCTCCGAGATCCGCATCTCGGTCGTCACCCGCGCCGACGACGTCAACGAGGCCGTACGCGCCGTGCACTCCGCGTTCGGCCTGGACAGCGAAACCGACGAAGCGGTCGTCTACGGAGGAACAGGCCGCTGAGCACCCCGATTTCGGTCGGGTGACCCAAATCTCTGGTCTGGACCGCTTGATCGGAAGCCTGTAGGCGCCAGACAATTTCAGCTCCCTGTGTGTCGCAACCGCGCGACGCGCAGGGAGCGTCTTTGTGTCAGCGCACTGCCCTACTGTGCTGCAGGCCGGGCGCGGCGCAACAGCGCCAGCAAAAGGGGCATTGGGGAAGAGTTGGTACGCATGCGCATATGTGCTACACCGTCAAAAACGGTGCCTCGGGCGTACAACCCTGACGGGGGGACGCGTGTCCAACAGGCGTGGCAGAGGCACTCGGCATCGAAGCACCCCTCGTGGGGCGGGGCAGCGCTCCGGCGCGTCCGCAGGTCCGGCGGCCGTCGCGCGCAGTCGGCGGCATCCCGGTGATCGCGCCCTGGCCTGTGGTGCAGGCACCCTCGGACCGCGACCGCGGCGACACTGACGCCGCGATGTCAGTCGGGACCACCGTCGACCACCTCACCGAGACCTACCGGGCCCACTACCGCTCGCTGCTCGGCCTCGCCGCACTCCTGCTGGACGACACCGCCTCCTGCGAGGACGTCGTCCAGGAGGCCTTCATCCGTGTCCACTCGGCCCGCAAGCGGGTCCGCGAACCCGAGAAGACCCTCGCCTACCTCCGGCAGACCGTCGTCAACCTCTCCCGCTCCGCGCTGCGCCGCCGCATCATGGGCATGCGGCTGCTGTCCAAGCCCATGCCCGACATGGCGAGCGCCGAGGAGGGGGCGTACGAGGCGCTGGAGCGCGACGAGCTGAAGGCGGCCCTGCGCAAGCTGCAGCGCCGGCAGCGCGAGGTCCTCGTCATGCGCTACTTCGCCGACATGACCGAAGCCCAAGTAGCCGAGACCCTCGGCATTTCCCTAGGCTCGGTGAAGGCGTACGGCTCGCGTGGTCTCGCGGCGCTCCGCGTCGCGATGGAGGCCCCGGCATGACCAACCCGAACCCACCCGGCGGTATGGAACCCGAGAACGACATCGGCGGCGGCAGCCCCGAAGAGCGGCTGAACCCCGACGAACTGGCGCTGCGCCGGCTCATGCGCGACGCCGTGAGCGACATCCAGCCGGGCCAGGAGGCGCTGGAGCACCTGCGCCGCGCGGTCCCCGCCCGGCGGGCGCACCGTCGGCAGTTGCTGGCCGGCAGCGCGGCCGCATGCCTGCTGGCGCTGGTCGCGGTCCCCGCCGCCCTCCACGCGGCGGACCTCTCCGGATCCGCCAAGGCCGACACCGCCAACGCCTCCAGCGCCCAGGACACCGGTGGCACCGACGGCGACGCGAACGGTCCGGCCGCGGGCGCCGGCACGCCCACCCCGTCCGACGGCGACGGCCGTTCCGACGAGGACCCCACGCGCACCGGCGGCTCCCACGGGCACGTCACCCCCGGGGCCTCGGACTCCGCGGACCCCTCCGACACGCTCGCGGCCAACGCCCCGCTGTGCACCACCGGCGACCTCGGCAACGCCTCCGGCTACGCCGGCGCCGCCGACGGCTCGGGCCGGGTCAACGGCTGGTTCCAGGTGGCGAACACCTCGAAGGGCTCGTGCACCGTCGACGGCGGCGGTTCGGTCAGCGTCTCCTCCACCCAGGGCGCGGCCGACTCCGCCCGCATCAGTGTCGTCGACCACACCCCGAACGACGGCACCACACTGCCCGACTCCCTCGGCACGGCGCTGATCCTCAAGTCCGGGCAGAGCTACCGGGTCGAGTTCACCTGGGTCCCGGCCGCCGGCGGCGACTCGGGCGGCTGCACACCCCCGGTCACGCCGACGCCCACCGCGACCGCCACCGACACCCCGTCCGGCGAGGCGTCCGCGCCCCCGGCGGGTATGGACGGCCCCGGCCAGGGCGGCCCGGCGGGCAGCATCGTGCTGAGCCACACGCCCGAGGCCGGAGCGCCCGTCGTCATGGCGACGATCGGCGGTGCCTGCGCCGGGACGGTCTACAAGACCGGCGCCATTGCCGCACAGTAGCGGGGGGCGGTTCCCGGGGACGCCCGGGCGCCCCGTACCGTTGACGGCGTGTACCGGTTCCTGCTGTCCCCCCGCTGGCTGGGCGGGCACCTCTTCATGGTGTGCGCCGTGGTCCTCTGCACGTTCATGGGCAGCTGGCAGCTGAGCCGGTTCGAGGCCCGCGTCGACAGCCACCGCGCCGCCCAGGACAAGCCCGCGGCCACCGCCCGGGACGCGGCGCCGCTGGAGCGCCTGCTGCCGCGGGCGACCTCCGCGCTCACCACCGAGACGGCCGGCCGCACGGTACGGGCCACCGGCCGCTACGACACGGCGCACCAGTTCCTCGTGCCCGGCCGTGAGGTCGACGGACGCACCGGCTACTACGTGCTCACCCCGCTGCTGACCGGCGACGGTGCCGCCGCCCTGCCCGTCGTCCGCGGCTGGCTGCCCGGCGACGCGGACCGCGCGTCCGCCGCCGACGTGCCCGCACCGCCCGCCGGGGAGGTCACCGTCACCGGGGCCCTGCAGGCCCCCGAGAGCGCCGACAGCGACGGCGCGATCGGCCGCGGCGGCCTCGCCGAGGGACAGCTGGGGATCATCAGCGCGGCGTCCCTGGTCAACCTCGTCCCGTACCAGGTGTACGGCGCCTGGATCACCCAGACCGAGGCCGTCCGCTCGCCCCTGCGGGCCGTCCCGCCGGTCGCGCCGAGCGGCACCGGCCTGGACCTGAAGGCCTTCCAGAACCTCGGCTACACCGGCGAGTGGTTCGTCTTCGCGGGCTTCGTGGTCTTCATGTGGTTCCGGCTCGTCCGGCGGGAGGCCGAGACCCGGCGCGACGCCGAGCTCGGCCTCACCGGGGAGGAGGGGCCGGCCGCGGCCTCAGCCGCCGAGGTGGCGCCGGACGAAGTCCAGCTCCAGTCGTAGCTGCTTGATCCGCTCGTCGACGACGAGCGAGCCGTGCCCGGCGTCGTAGCGGTAGACCTCGTGCGCCTTGCCCAGGCCCGCCAGCCGCTCGACGTAGTTGTCGATCTGCCGGATCGGGCAGCGCGGGTCGTTGAGGCCCGCCGAGACGTAGACCGGGGCCTTGACCCGCGCCACGTACGTGATCGGCGAGGACGCCTCGTAGCGGTCCGGGACCTCCTCGGGGGAACCGCCGAACAGGGTGCGGTCCAGCGCCTTCAGCGCCTCCATCTCGTCGCCGTACGCCGTCACGTAGTCCGCGACCGGCACCGCCGCCAGGCCCACCGTCCACAGCTCGGGCTGGGTGCCCAGCCCCAGCAGCGTCAGGAAGCCGCCCCAGGAGCCGCCGGAGAGCACCAGCCGGGCCGGGTCGGCGAAGCCCGACTCCACCGCCCACGTCCGGACCGCCGCGATGTCCTCCAGCTCGATCAGGCCGACGCGGTGCTTGAGCGCGTCCGTCCACTCCCGGCCGTAGCCCGTGGAACCGCGGTAGTTGACCCGCACCACCGCGTAGCCGTGGTCCAGCCAGGCCGCCGGGCCGGCCGCGAAGGCGTCCGAGTCGTGCCAGGTGGGCCCGCCGTGGATCTCGAACACCGTCGGGTACGGGCCCTCGCCCCGCGCGGGCCGCTGGACGAGCGCGTGCACCGGGCCGCCGGGCCCGTCCACCCACACGTCCTCCACCGGCAGCGAGCCCGGGGCCCGCTCGCCCGGCGCCTCCAGCACCACGGCGCCGGTCGTCGACCGCACCTCGGAGGGCGCGGCCGCCGACGACCACAGGAACTCCACCGTGCCGTCGGGGCGGGCCGTCGCGCCGCTCACCGAGCCCGCCGGGGTGTCCAGCCGGGTCAGCTCCCCGTCCGCCAGCCCGTAGCGGTAGATCTCGCTGCGGGCCCGGTAGGAGTGCACCACCAACAGCGCGGTGCCGTCCGGGTACCACTCCGCCGCGACGTCACCGGGCAGGTCGATCGCCAGGGCGGTCTCCGTGCCCGCCGCGACGTCCCAGACCATCGGCTCCCAGCGGCCGCGCCGCTGGTGCGCCACCAGCAGCCGGGCGTCGCCGGCCACGGGGGCGAACCCCAGGCACTCCAGGCCCAGTTCCTTCGTGCCGCCCTCGCTGTCGTCCAGCTCCGCGACCGTAGTGCCGTCCGTCGTGACGACCCGCAGCGCCGAGTGCATCGCGTCGCCGTGCTCGGTGTGCTCGACGACGACCAGCGTGCCGTCCTCCGACAGCGCGCCCACCCCGCCCGACTCCTCGTGCCGGTAGATCTCCACCGGCTCCGCCCCGGGACGCACGACGTGGATCGTCGTGCCCTCCTCGTCGGTGGAGCGGCCGACCACCGACAGCCCGCCCCGGCCCAGCGCCAGCCCCGCGGGGTACGAGGGCTCCAGGCCGGGCGCGGCCGGCTCGTCCGGGCCGCCCGCGAAGGGCTGCCGCATCCAGACCCCGAACTCGTCCCCGTCGGTGTCCGCGAACCACCACACCCACGCGCCGTCCGGCGTCAGCGTCCCGTCCGACGTGCCGTTCGGCCGGTCGGTGACCTGCCGCTGCGCCCCGGTCGTCCGGTCCCACGCGTACAGCTCGTAGGTACCCGTCGCATTCGACACGAACAGGCTGCGGTGGGGGGCGTCCTCCGCCCACTCCGGCAGTCCGACGCGTGGCGCCCGGAAGCGCTTCTCCCAATCCGGCATACCAGCCATGACGTCGCTCATGCCACCATCAAACCCGATCGCGCCCCGCAGCGGACCGTGGCCGTCGTCACCCGCTGCGATCACACCCCGGAACGACGATCAGCGCCGTCCCCCGCCCCAGGTCCACCCGCGACCGCGGGGGCGCCCCGTCGCCCTCCTCGTCGCGCAGCATCAGCGTCGCCCGGCGCTCGTCCAACTCGCTCCGCTTGCCCGGCGAGAAGCTCGCGTGCAGCTGCTCGAAACCGGTCGCGGAGACCTGCCCGCTCCGTCCGCCCCACCGGCCCGCCCGCAGCACCTGGTCGACGAAGGCCACCCCGATCAGCAGGATCACCAGGCCCGGCAGCGTCATGAAGACCACGAACTCGACACCCATGGCCCCACCTTCGCACGGCGGCGGCGCACCGGCGACGGTCCGGGCGGGACCCGGCTACCCTCGCGCCATGACCGACACCCAACAGCCCCTCGTCCCGCCGGACTTCGTCGTCCCGGACCCGCCCGCCACCGACCGCTTCCGCCTGGAACCCCTCGGCCCGCAGCACAACGCCGCCGACCACGCCGCCTGGACGTCCGGCATCGACCACATCCGCGCCACCCCCGGCTTCGAGGGCCGCTCCTGGCCGCCGCCGGACGGGATGAGCCTCGAAGCCAACCTGGAGGACCTGCGCAAGCACGCGGAGGACTTCGAGCGGCGCACCGGCTTCACCTACACCGTCCTGTCCGTCCCCGGCGGCGACGTCATCGGCTGCGTGTACGTCTACGGCTCCCGCACCGAGCCCGGCGTCATCGACGTCCGCTCCTGGGTCAGCGCCCCCCACGCCGCCCTGGACGCCGCACTCCACCGCGTCGTCAGCGACTGGCTGGCCCGCGCCTGGCCCTTCGAGCGCATCGCCTACGCGCCCCGCTGAACCCCCGTCCGGGCACCCCGGAGGTTCACGCGTTCGGCCCACTCGGGCCGCCGCCACGCACGACGTGTGATGGGGTGGTGACGCAGCGGAGCGCGGGGGGCGCGTCCGAGCGCTCCGCGACACGACCGGACCCTGACCCCCGGGCCGGCCCGGGCGCCGCGTCCTGCGGTCCCCCGTCACACGGGCGTACGAGGAAGGCGCGGCGATGATCGCTGTACGGGACACCGACGGGATACCCCGGCGCAGGCTGCGCGGCGCGCTCGCGGTGCTGAGCACCTGCGGGCTCCTGCTGACCGCTGCCTGCGCCACCGCCGGCCCGCTGCAGCTGTCCCCCGACGCCGGCCGGGCGGCCGCGGACCCCGCGGCGGGCGTACCCCCGGAGCTGCGGAGCTACTACGAGCAGCACCTCGACTGGGAAGCCTGCCAGGACGTGCCCGGCTTCCAGTGCGCCACCGTGACGGTGCCCCTGGACTACGCCCGCCCGGAAGCGGGCGACATCACCCTGACCGCCGCCCGCGTGCGGGCCACCGGCGACGCCGGCGCCCGCGTCGGCTCGCTCCAGATCAACCCCGGCGGCCCCGGCGAGTCCGCCGTCGACTACCTGGTCGCCGCCGCCGGCACCTTCTCCCCGGCCACGCGCTCCGCGTACGACCTGGTCGCCGTCGACCCGCGCGGCGTGCAGTACAGCACCCCCGTGGACTGCGCCACCGACAGCCCGGCCACCCCCATGGGCTTCGGCCTGCGGCTGTCCGGCGACGCGGCCGAGATCACCGACTCCTACGAGGCGTTCGAGGAACTCGCCGACGCCTGCGAGGAGCACGCCGGGGAACTGCTGCCCCACCTCGGCACCCCCGACGCGGCACGCGACATGGACGTCGTGCGCGCCCTCCTCGGCGACGAGCGCCTGCACTACCTCGGCTACTCCTACGGCACCTACCTCGGCGCGACCTACGCCGAGCTGTTCCCCTCGCGGGTCGGCCGCATGGTCCTCGACGGCGCCGTCGACCCCGCTATCGACGGCTACCGCGAGAACCTGGACAGCACCGCCGGGTACCAGCTGGCCTGGGACTCCTTCGCCGCCGACTGCGCCGCCCGCCCCGACTGCCCGGTGGGCCACTCCGTCGCGGAGGCCGGCCGCGTCCTCGACGGCCTGCGGGACAAGCTGGACGCCGGCCCGCTGCGCCAGGGCAAGGACATCACCATCACCGGCGAGGACCTCCTCACCGCGGTCATCACGGCCCTGCGCGAGGCCTCCTGGGAGGAACTGCGCACCATGCTGCGCCAGATCCTGGCCGGCGACACCACCGAACTGCAGCAGTTCGCCGGCACGGACGAAGGCGACTCCGGCAACGCCGCGGACGCCCTCCTCGCCGTCGACTGCCTCAGCTCCACCCTCGGCGCCCGCTTCTCCGAGGCCCAGGCCCAGGCCGCACTGCCCGCCTTCCTGCACGCCTCACCCCAGTTCGGCACCTCACTGGCCACGTTCCTGGTGCTGTGCACCCACTGGCCCGTCCCGGCGACCCAGACCCCGCACGCCATCGCCGCCCCCGGCGCCGCCCCCATCCTCGTCGTCGGCACCACCCGCGACCCCGCCACCCCGTACCCCTGGGCCCAGTCCCTCGCCCGTCAACTCGACTCCGGCCACCTCCTCACCTACGACGGCGACGGCCACACCGCCTACCACCGCGGCAGCCCCTGCATCGACGACGCCGTCGACCTCTACCTGACCCACGGCGAACTCCCCGCCCCAGGCACGATCTGCGGCTGACCCGTGCGCCGCGCGTCCAGGCCTTGGCCGCGGGCCCGCGTCGGGTCGGACTCGTCCCCGTGCAGGAAGCGCTGATCACGGACGGCCTCGGGGCGGCCGGCAGGCGGTGGGGTGGCCATCCCTATTGGTATTGAATGATACGATCGCGATCGTAACAATAGGTGGAGCTGACGCGATGGGTGTGGCCCGTTCCTTCCTCTCGTGCAGCACCGAGAGGACGGGAGCAGTCATGAAGATCGCAGTTGCCGGCGGTACCGGGGTGGCCGGACGTTTCGTGGTGGAGGCCGTGCGGGCCCGCGGACACGAGCCCGTGGTGCTGTCACGCGGACAGGGTGTCGACCTGGTGAGCGGGTCGGGGCTGGACACGGCGCTGACCGGGGCCGACGCGGTGATTGACGTCAGCAACGTGACCACGAACCGCAAGTCGGTGGCCGTCGGCTTCTTCGAGAAGGCGGGACGGAACCTCATCGGTGCGGCCGAGCGTGCCGGGGTCCGGCACCTCGTGACGCCGTCGATCGTGGGGGTCGACCGGGTCGGGCACCCGTACTACACGGGCAAGTTGCGCCAGGAGGAGATCATCCGGGGCGGGCCGGTGCCATGGACCATCATGCGGGCGACGCAGTTCTACGAGTTCGTGGGTCAGGCGCTGAGCGGTGTCCCCGGACCGATCGCGCTGGTGCCGACGGCGCCGGTCCAGCCCATCGCCGTACGGGAAGTGGCCGAAGCCCTCGTCGACCTCGCCCTCGAACCGCCGAAGGGGATGGCCCCGGAGCTCGCGGGCCCGCAGGTCGAGTCCCTGGTCGACCTGGCCCGGCGCCTCATCGCCGCGGGCGGCGCGCGCCGCCGTCCGGTCGTGCCCCTGTACTTCCCCGGCGGGATGCGCAGCGGTGGCCTGCTGCCGACCGGCCCCGGCCCCCGCGGCACCCAGACGTTCGCCGAGTGGCTCAGCGCGCAGAGCACAGTGAAGCCCTCATGACCGACCCCGGCTCCGACCGGGACTGCGAGCGATGGTCAGGCGGATAGTCACATGACACGAGTCAGGGCTCCCGGGAAATTTCCTGGGAGCCCTGATCTGCATCTACGAAGTCGGGGTGGCGGGATTTGAACCCACGGCCTCTTCGTCCCGAACGAAGCGCGCTACCAAGCTGCGCCACACCCCGGTGTCGCGTCGTGGCCTCGGGCCCGGCGCGACGAGGATTACTCTAGCGGACCTCCCGCTGGAGACGAAATCCGGTTTTCGCCGGCGGCTCAGGCGCCCGGCGTCAGGGTGAGCAGGGTGGCCTCGGGCGGGCAGGCGAAGCGGACCGGGGTGTAGCGGTTGGTGCCGCAGCCTGCGGAGACGTGCAGGTAGGAGCGGTGGCCGGTGGCCTCGTGGGTGGACAGGCCCTTGACCCGGTCCGCGTCGATGTCGCAGTTGGTGACGAGGGCGCCGTAGAAGGGGATGCACAGCTGTCCGCCGTGCGTGTGCCCGGCGAGGATCAGCGGGTAGCGGTCGGCCGTGAAGGAGTCGAGCACGCGCAGGTACGGGGCGTGGACGACCGCGAGCGAGAGGTCGGCGTCCGCGTCGGGGCCGCCGGCGATGGCGGCGTAGCGGTCGCGGCGGATGTGGGGGTCGTCGAGGCCCGCGAAGGCGATCTCGATGCCGTCGTCGAGCTTGAGGCGGCCGCGGGTGTTGTTGACCCCGACCCAGCCGGCCACGTCGAAGGCGTCGCGGATCTCCTCCCAGGGGTTGCGGATGACGCCGATGGCGGGGTTGTTCTGGCCGTTGAGGCCGTGCGTGCCCCGGAGGCGCTCGGCGAGGTAGCGGGCGGGGTTGCGCGGGGTGGGGCCGTAGTAGTCGTTGGAGCCGAAGACGTACGCCCCGGGGAGGTCGAGCAGCGGCCCGAGGGCGTCCAGCAGCTCGGGGACGCCCTGGGGGTCGGAGAGGTTGTCGCCGGTGTTCACGACGAAGTCGGGGCGGAGCCCGGCCAGCGACTGCAGCCAGCGGCGCTTCTTGTTCTGACCGCGGACCATGTGGATGTCGGAGACCTGCAGGACGCGGATCGGCCGCATCCCGGCCGGCAGCACCGGCACCGCCACCCTGCGCAGCCGGAACGACCGCGCCTCGATTCCGGCCGCGTAGGCCACGCAGGCCGCACCGGCAGCTGTGATGCCCAGGGGTACTCCGTATCGCGCGCGCATGCCCTCCATGGTGGCAGACGGCACGTCAGGGATAAATTTCCGGTCCTCCCGGCGGTGACCTGGCAGACTCGACGCCATGACCACCACGCTCAAGAAGCGTCTGCACGACGACCTCACGGCTGCCATCAAGGGGCGGGACGAGCTGACCTCGTCCACCCTCCGTCTCACCCTCACCGCGATCACCAAGGAGGAGGTCGCGGGCAAGCAGGCGCGCGAGCTCTCCGACGACGAGGTGCTGAAGGTGATCGCCCGCGAGGCGAAGAAGCGCCGGGAGGCCGCCGACGCCTTCGAGCAGGGCGGCCGCAAGGAGGCCGCGGAGCGTGAGCTGGCCGAGCGCGAGGTGCTGGACGCCTACCTGCCCAAGCAGCTGGACGACGCGGAGCTGGCCGGCATCGTCGCCGCGGCGATCGAGGAGTCGGGGGCCGAGGGGCCGAAGGCGATCGGCGCGGTCATGAAGATCGTGAACCCGAAGGTCGCCGGCCTGGCCGAGGGCGGCCGGGTCGCCGCCGAGGTGCGCAAGCAGCTCGCGGGCGGCTGACGGCGGCCGACGCCACGGACGGCGGCGTGGCCCGCCGGGCCCCGTCCACCGCAACGCCGAAGGGGCGCCGGGACCGATCGGTCCCGGCGCCCCGTCGCCGGCACCTCGTGGACCCCCGGGTAACACCCCGGCCCGTGCCGCCCCGGCAGGGGGTTGCCGAGCCCCGAC
>NZ_JBHWGA010000001.1:499661-522660 GCF_042733315.1 Streptomyces sp. NPDC059718 | reverse complement strand
ATCAAGCTGGCCATCGACAACCGCCGCTGGGCCGGGGTCCCCTTCTACCTGCGCGCCGGCAAGCGCCTGGGCCGCCGCGTCACCGAGATCGCGGTCGTCTTCCAGCGCGCCCCGCACTCCCCGTTCGACAACACCGCGACCGAGGAGCTCGGGCAGAACGCCCTGGTCATCCGGGTCCAGCCGGACGAGGGCGTGACGATCAGGTTCGGCTCGAAGGTGCCCGGGACGTCGATGGAGATCCGGGACGTGACGATGGACTTCGCCTACGGCGAGTCCTTCACCGAGTCCAGCCCGGAGGCCTACGAACGGCTGATCCTGGACGTCCTGCTCGGCGACGCCAACCTCTTCCCCCGGCACCAGGAGGTCGAGGAGTCCTGGCGGATCCTCGACCCGATCGAGGAGTACTGGGACCGGCACGGCAAGCCCGAGCAGTACACCGCGGGCACCTGGGGTCCGAAGGCGGCGGACGAGATGCTCGCACGAGACGGCAGGAGCTGGCGCCGGCCATGAACATCGACCTGACCGAGACGACCTCAAGCAAGATCAATTCGGCGCTGATCAAGGCGCGCAGGGCCATCGGCAGTCCGGCCGTCGGCATGGTGCTGACCCTGGTCATCGTCACCGACGAGGGCAACCACTACGACGCCCTCAAGGCCGCCTCCGACGCCTCGCGCGAGCACCCCTCGCGCATCCTGGTCGTCATCAAGCGCCCCGGCCGCTCCCCCCGGGACCGGCGCAGCGCCCGCCTCGACGCCGAGGTGCGCGTCGGCGGCGAGTCCGGCACCGGCGAGACCGTCCTGCTCCGCCTCCACGGCGAACTCGCCGACCACGCCGAGAGCGTCGTGCTGCCGCTGCTGCTGCCCGACGCCCCCGTCGTCGTCTGGTGGCCCGAGGACGCCCCGGCGAACCCCGCCGAGGACCTGCTGGGCCAGCTCGCGGCGCGCCGGATCACCGACGCGGCGGCCACCGAGGACCCGGTCGCCGCACTGGGACTGCGCGCCGAGACGTACACCCCCGGCGACACCGACCTCGCCTGGACCCGGATCACCCCGTGGCGCAGCGTGCTGGCCGCGGCCCTGGACCAGAAGGAGGCAGCGGTCAAGGGCGCCGTCGTCGAGGGCGAGGCGTACAACCCGAGCACGGAGCTGCTCGGGCTGTGGCTCGCCCGGCGGCTCGGTGTGCCCGTCACGCGGAAGGTCTCCGACGGCCCCGGCATCACCGCCGTACGGCTGGCGACCGCGGACGGCGAGATCTGCCTGGACCGGCCGACCGGCGCCCTGGCCGAGCTCGCCATCCCCGGCCAGCCGGACCGGCACGTGGCGCTGCAGCGGCGGGCGACCTCGGACCTGATCGCCGAGGAGCTGCGCCGGCTCGACCCCGACGAGGCGTACGCGGCCGCGGTCAAGTTCGGCGTGGACCGGCTGGGCCGCGCCGAGGACGCCGCCGAGCCGGCCGCCGCGGGAGCGGGGCCGGCCCAGAACGGCGGTTCGGACAAGGCGGCCGTCACGTGACCGCACCCCAGGTGGTGGTCCACCGCGACAAGGAACTGATGGCGCAGGCCGCGGCGGCCCGGCTGATCACGAAGATCGTGGACGCCCAGGCCGCCCGCGGCTCCGCCTCGGTGGTGCTCACCGGCGGACGCAACGGCAACGCCCTGCTCGCCGCCCTGGCCGCCTCGCCGGCCAGGGACGCGGTGGACTGGACGCGGCTGGATCTGTGGTGGGGCGACGAGCGGTTCCTGCCCTCGGGCGATCCGGAGCGCAACGAGACCCAGGCCCGTGAGGCGCTGCTCGACGCGGTTCCCGTCGACCCGGCGCGGGTGCATCCCATGCCGCCCTCGGACGGGCCGCTCGGCAACGACGCGGACGCCGCGGCCGAGGCCTACGCGCAGGAGCTGGCGGCGGCGGCCGGTCCCGAGGACCACGGGCCGGTGCCCTCCTTCGACGTGCTGATGCTCGGCGTGGGGCCGGACACGCATGTGGCCTCGCTGTTCCCCGGGCACCCCGGGGTCCGCGAGACCGAGCGCACGGTCGTGGGCGTGCACGGCTCCCCCAAGCCGCCGCCGACCCGGATCTCGCTCACCCTGCCCGCCATCCGTGCCGCCCGCGAGGTGTGGCTGCTGGCGGCGGGCGAGGACAAGGCGGGCGCCGTGGCCATCGCCCTGTCCGGGCCCGGTGAGATCCAGGCCCCGGCGGCGGGTGCCCACGGGCGGGCCCGCACCCTGTGGCTGCTGGACCGTACGGCCGCCGCGAAGCTGCCCCCGCAGTTGTACCCGCCGTCCTCTCCGTGAGGCGGTGACCGGCGCGGGACGCGACGCAAGACGCCGGGCGGGCTCCTCGGAGCCCGCCCGGCGTCCGTTTACCGCGTCCGCGGCGTCTCAGCGGCCGCGCAGCGACCGGTAGGTGGCCACCAGGGCCTTGGAGGACGCGTCAAGACCGGGCACCTCGGCGCCCTCGGTCAGGGCGGGCTCCACGCGCTTGGCGAGGACCTTGCCCAGCTCGACGCCCCACTGGTCGAAGGAGTCGATGTTCCAGACCGCGCCCTGTACGAAGACCTTGTGCTCGTAGAGCGCCACCAGCTGCCCCAGCACCGAAGGGGTCAGCTCCTTGGCGAGGACGGTCGTCGTCGGGTGGTTGCCGCGGAAGGTGCGGTGCGGGACCTGCGCCTCCGGGACACCCTCGGCACGGACCTCCTCGCTGGTCTTGCCGAAGGCCAGCGCCTGCGTCTGGGCGAAGAAGTTGGCCATCAGCAGGTCGTGCTGGGCGGCGAAGGCCGGCTCCAGCTCGTCGACCGGGTTGGCGAAGCCGATGAAGTCCGCGGGGATGAACTTCGTGCCCTGGTGCAGCAGCTGGTAGTAGGCGTGCTGCCCGTTGGTGCCGGGCGTGCCCCACACGACCGGGCCGGTCTGCCAGTCGACGGGCCGTCCCTCCCGGTCCACGTACTTGCCGTTGGACTCCATGTCCAGCTGCTGCAGGTAGGCCGTGAACTTCGACAGGTAGTGGCTGTACGGCAGGACCGCGTGCGCCTGCGCGTCGAAGAACTGCCCGTACCAGACGCCCAGCAGACCCATCAGCAGCGGCGCGTTGGCCTCCGGAGGGGCGGTGCGGAAGTGCTCGTCGACGAGGTGGAAGCCGGCCAGCATCTCCCGGAACTGCTCCTCGCCGATGGCGATCATCAGCGAGAGCCCGATGGCGGACGGGTACGAGTAACGCCCGCCGACCCAGTCCCAGAACTCGAACATGTTGTCGGTGTCGATGCCGAACTTGGACACCTCCGCCGCGTTCGTGGACACCGCCACGAAGTGGAAGCGCACCGCGTCCTGGTCGCCGCCGAGCCCGTCGAGCAGCCACTCGCGCGCCGAGGTGGCGTTGGTGATGGTCTCGATGGTGGTGAACGTCTTGGACGCGACGATGAACAGCGTCTCGGCGGGGTCCAGGCCGTGCAGCGCCTCGTGGAGGTCGGCGCCGTCCACGTTGGAGACGAACCGGAAGGTGAGCCCGCGGTCGGTGAACGCGCGCAGCACCTCGTAGGCCATCGCCGGTCCCAGGTCGGAGCCGCCGATGCCGATGTTCACCACGTTCTTGATGCGGCGTCCGGTCGAGCCGACCCACTTGCCCCTGCGGACGGAGTTGGCGAAGCTCCCCATCCGGGTGAGCACATGGTGGACCCCGGGCACCACGTTGACGCCGTCGACCGTGATCTCGGCCGACTGCGGGGCGCGCAGCGCCGTGTGCAGCACCGCGCGGTCCTCGGTGACGTTGATCTTCTCGCCGCGGAACATGGCGTCCCGCAGCGCGGCGACACCGGTGGCCGCCGCGAGGTCGCGCAGCAGACGCAGCGTCTCGTCGGTCACCAGGTGCTTGGAGTAGTCCAGATGGAGATCGCCGACCTGCACGGTGTAGCGCCGGGCGCGGTCCGGGTCGGCGGCGAACAGCTCCCGCAGGTGGGTCGCGCCCAGCTCCTCGTGGTGCTCGGCGAGCGCGTGCCACTCGGGCCGCTGGTCGAGACGGGTTCGGCCCTGCGTGTTGGTATCGGACATCAGTCCACTTCTCCTCGTCCTCCTGCTGCAGGTCCAAACTAGTTGATTACCTGCACGCCGTTGTTTCACGTCCGCCGTCTGGCGTGGTGACGATCGGACGAAGAACAGGCAACGCGCAGCCCAGCACGGCGGCCGCGAGCAGCAGCGGGGTGTTCGGTCCGAGGATCTGCGCCGCGGCGCCGCCCAGCAGGGCGCCGAGCGGGGCCCCCGCCACTCCCAGGGTGCGCATGGCCGCGCTCACCCTGCCCAGCAACTTCTCGGGCGTGCGCTGCTGCATCAGGGTGGTCTCGTTGACGTTCCACACCATGCCGAGGGCACCGAAGACGGCCAGGGCGGCCGCGGTCACCGGCAGGGAGCGCACGGTGCCGGCCACGACCAGGCAGCCGGCCTGGAGGGCCAGGCCCGGCGCGAGGCTCCTGACGCGGCCGCCCAGCAGTGCGGAGAGCCGCCCCGCGGCCGCTCCCCCTGCCACGCTGCCCGCCCCGTAGGCGACCAGCACGAGGGCGTATCCCGTGTGCCCCGCGTGGAGCCAGCCGGTGACCTGGAGGACGAGGGTCGCCACCAGGGCGCCGATGCCCACGTTGACCACGGTGTTGGCCGTGCACAGCGCCCTGAGCACGCGGTCCCGCCACAGCACCCGTATGCCCTCGGCGATGTCCTGCCGCATCGTGCGGCCCGCGGCCCGCGGCGCCCGTTCGGGTGCGGGCAGCCGCAACGAGGCCACCAGCCCGGCCGCGACCGCGTAGGTGAGGGCATCCACCCCGAACGGCAGCGCGGCCGTGAGGCCGAACAGTACCGGCACCAGCGGCGCGGCGAGGAAGGTCGCGGCCATGGTCTGACCGGTCATCAGGCGGGCGTTGGCGCGGCCCAGGGACCCGGAGGGGACGACCGCCGGCAGCAGGGACGTCGCCGCGTTGTCGAAGAGGGTCTGCAGTGTGGTCAGCGCGAACGCCAGCACGAGCAGCAACGCGATGCCCGCCCGGTCCAGCCACACCGCGAGCGCGAAGACGGCCGTGAGCGCGCCCCGCACGGCGTCCACGGCCCACATGGCGCGTCGTTGGTCCACCCGGTCGGCCACCGCCCCGCCGAGCAGCCCGAAGACGAGCCAGGGCACGAAGCCCGCGGCGGTGACGAGCGAGACCAGCAGCGGCGAGTCGGTCAGGCCCACGGCGAGCAGCGGCAGCGCCGCCGCCCGCAGCCCGTCACCGAACCGCGAGACCGCCGCTGCCGTCCACAGCCGCCCGAACCCGCCCCGCCACTGCGGCGTGCGCTCCCGGCCCTGCGCGATGCCGACGCTCATGGATCCCCCCGCTCACCGGTCCTCGACCTTCGTCACAGACCGTAGCCGGGGCCACTGACAACGCAGCGTCCGCGCAGGTCAGAACCCTCCGCGGTGCAGTCTCTCCCCGTAGTGGCGCTCCAGGACGAGGTTGCGCTCGAAGCCGCCGGGGACGTTGGCCGAGACGTACACCGGTGCCTGGTGACCCTCGGCGGTCATCAGGCCGACGGCCTCGGCGACGGTCATCTGGACGAGCATGGCCGAGGTGATCGTGGAGATCCCGCAGAGCGAGCCGCCGTCGGGCAGCGGGAGCAGGGCGTCGCCGGTCGGCGCGCCGTTGTCCAGGACGACGTCGGCGACGTCGGCCAGGCGCTTGCCGCCGGCGTGCAGCGCCGGGACGGAACGGGTGTGCCGCAGCGAGGTGAGGGCGATCAGCGGGTGGCCGGCGTCCTTCACGTGCAGGGCGAAGTCGACGATCGAGTTGTTGACGCCGGAGTTGGAGATGACGACGAAGACGTCCCGCGGATGCGGGGCGGCCAGTTCGTACAGGCGCTTGCCGAGCCCCGGCGACCGCTCCAGCAACGGGTCGGAGAGCACCGAGAGGTCCTCGCCGCCCCGGAGCACCAGGTCCGACAGCCCGATGCGGTTGGTGGGGATGAGCCCACCGGCACGTCCGGCGATCTCCAGCGCCGTGGCCTGCGAGTGGCCGGTCCCGAAGGCCTGGACGATGCCGTCCGCGGCGACGCAGTCGGCGATCAGCCGGGCGGCGGCGGCTACGGAGTCCTTGTTGCCGGCGACCACGCGGTCGATGACCGTCCTCGCCTCCTCGGCGAAGCGTGCGGCGGTGGTCGTCACGTCGTCGGCCATGGCCGATTCCCCCTGAGTCCAGTGATCCGGCGGATGCTCCTCCGAAACGATGGACGAGAGGTCTAGTCCACGTCAATCCCCCGGCGGACACCTCCTGTCGGCGCCGCCCGAACCGTCCGGTTCGCTCCCGCTCAGTCCCCGCTCACCCGCAGCCGGGCCAACGCCAGCGCGCCCGCGCCGCCGTCGCGCACCGGCTGGACGTGCAGATCCATCTCCTCGGCACGGGCCACCACCCGGCCGAGCAACGGCCCCGTCGGGCCCAGCAGCCCGCCGGTGACGACCAGGGGTTCGCCCGGGCGCGGGTCGAGCGCGGCGACGGTGGCGGCGAGTTCGTCGGCGGCGTCGTCCAGCAGGGAACCGGCGACCTCGTCGCCGTCCCGGTCGGCGGTGACGGCGAGCGGGCTCAACCGGGCCAGCCTGACCGGGGGTTCGGCGTAGACCAACGGCACCAGACGGTTGCGCAGCACATGGCACTCATGGCCGCCGGGACGCTCCTGCGCGAGGTACGGGCCTCCGGGGGAACCCATGTAGTGGGAGAGCACGCCCTCGACGAGGATCGTCCACGGCCCGCGCCCGTCCAGCGCGCGCAGGGCGGCCCGCATGACCTCGCGGCCCAGCCAGAATCCGCTGCCCTCGTCGCCGATCAACCAGCCGTTGCCGTCCGCGACGAGGGTCTGCTGGCGCTTCTCGATCCGCGCGGCGACGGCTCCCGTCCCGGCGACCAGGGCCAGACCGTCCGCCGGCGTGCCCGGCGCGGAGGCGAAGGCGACCTCGATGTCGCCGCAGACCGTCACCTCGGGCGTGCCGACGCCGTGGCTGTCGAGCGCCGCCCGCAGACAGGAGGTGGCCAGTTCGTGCCCCGTCTCGGGGCCGGTGCCGAGCGCCGCGCCGGCGAAGCCGCCCACGACGGACGTGACCTCGCCTCTGCGGTCCTCCGGGACCGCGCCGCGGATGGCGTCCGCGAGGTGCTGCGTCAGCGCCACACGTTCGACGGTCATCGCGTTGCCGGGCCCGCCCTCGCCCTCGCCGAGCACCACGCCTTCGCGCGCCGCCTCCGCCAGGTAGGCGCGCGTCCGGGTTCCGCCCGCATCGATGCCGATCACCAGAGACACGACACGGAGTATACGTTTTGGTTACGCACAGTCGAAGGGACGCGACGGGCCCGGCCGCGAAAGAAGGGTCTTCCTCGCGGGCCGGGCCCGTGGAGTTTCAGCCGGTGCGGCTCAGATCTCGCCGCGCAGCTTGGCGAGCGCCTCGGCGAGGATCGCCTCGCCGTCGGCCGCGCTGCGCCGCTCCCGCACGTACGCCAGATGCGTCTTGTACGGTTCGGTGCGCGGTGGCGCCGGGGGGTTCTCCTCGTCCTGTCCGGCCGGGAAGCCGCAGCGAGGGCAGTCCCAGGTCTCCGGGATCTGCGCGTCGCTCGCGAAACTCGGCCGGGTCTCGTGCCCGTTGGAGCACCAGAAGGAGATGCGCAGGCGCGGCGCGGACTCGCCCCGCTCGGCCTCTCCCATCGGCCCCGCCCCGACCCGACTGCCACGGATCGCGTTGCCACTTGCCACGGTCGTAACTCCCTGCGTGATGGTGCTGCGAGGTCGCCCAGTTTACGGAGACCGGTCCACCCCCCGCGCCTGCGGGGAAAGGGCACCGTATCCCATGACGCGCTCCCATGATAAGTCGCGCCGACGACGAAGCGTCACTTCTCCCCGGAAGCCGGGGACTCGGTCACTTCTGGAACTTCAGCAGAAGCCCGAGAGCGACAATGCACGCAAACCACAGCAGACCGATGACAACCGTGATCCGGTCGAGGTTGCGCTCGGCCACCGAGGAACCGCCGACGGACGACTGCATGCCGCCGCCGAACATGTCGGACAGACCGCCACCCTTGCCCTTGTGCATCAGCACGAGCAGCAACAGCAGCAGGCTGAAGATGATGAGGGCGATGGAGAACCCGATGACCACAGCTGGACCAACTCTCTCGGTGACCTAGGACGACGCGGGGGCCGGGCCGCTGCCTGCTATGCAGCGCTCCGACCCCCGACAGAGTACTTCGGGCAGGGCCCGACAGCCTACTGCCGCGAAACTTACTGGTCGCGGAAGCGGATGATCTTGACGAACTCCTCCGGGTCCAGCGCCGCGCCGCCGACCAGGGCGCCGTCCACGTCCGGCTGCGCCATGATCGCCGCGATGTTGCCGGCCTTGACCGAGCCGCCGTACTGGATGCGGATCGCGTCGGCCACCTCCTGGCCGTACAGCTCGGCCAGACGGCCGCGGATCGCCCCGCAGACTTCCTGGGCGTCCTCGGGGGTGGCGACCTCGCCGGTGCCGATGGCCCACACCGGCTCGTACGCCACGACCAGGGTCGCGGCCTGCTCGGCCGGGATGTCCTTCAGGGCGCCGTCGACCTGGGCGAGGGTGTACGCCACCTGCTCACCGGCCTTGCGGACGTCCAGGCCCTCGCCGACACAGACGATCGGCGTCAGCTCGTGCCGGAACGCCGCCTTGACCTTGGCGTTCACCTGCTCGTCGGTCTCGTGGTGGTACTGGCGGCGCTCCGAGTGGCCGATGACCACGTACGAGCACTTCAGCTTGGCCAGCATCGAGCCGGAGATCTCACCGGTGTAGGCACCGGAGTCGTGCGCCGACAGGTCCTGGGCGCCGTACTTGATCTTCAGCTTGTCGGCCTCGATCAGGGTCTGCACCCCCCGGAGGTCGGTGAAGGGCGGCAGCACGACGGCCTCGACGGCGTCGAAGTCCTTGTCGTTGAGCGCGAAGGCGAGCTTCTGGACGTGGTGGATGGCCTCGAGGTGGTTGAGGTTCATCTTCCAGTTGCCCGCCATGATCGGCGTGCGCGAGGTCATCGGGTCAGTCCTCCAGTGCGGCGAGGCCGGGGAGCGTCTTGCCCTCGAGGTACTCGAGGCTCGCGCCACCACCGGTCGAGATGTGGCCGAAAGCGTTCTCGTCGAAGCCCAGGATACGGACGGCCGCGGCCGAGTCGCCGCCGCCGACCACGGTGAACGCGGGGCTGTCGATCAGCGCCTGGGCGATCGCGCGGGTGCCCTCGGCGTAGTCGGGGTGCTCGAAGACGCCCATCGGGCCGTTCCAGAAGACGGTCGCCGCGTCGGCGAGCTTCGAGGCGAAGACCTTGCGGGACTCCGGACCGATGTCCAGGCCCTGCAGGTCGGCGGGGATGGCGTCGACGCCGACGACCGCCGGGTTGGTGTCGACCGGGTTCTTCAGATCCGGGAAGGACGGGGCGGCGACGACGTCCACGGGCAGCACGAACTCCACGCCCTTGGCCTTCGCGCGCTCCAGGTACTCCTTGACCGCGGGGATCTGGTCCTCCTGCAGCAGGCTCTTGCCCACCTCGTGGCCCTGGGCCTTGAGGAACGTGTAGACCATGCCGCCGCCGATCAGGATCCGGTCGGCACGCTCCAGCAGGTGGTCGATGACCCCCAGCTTGTCGGAGACCTTGGCGCCGCCGAGCACCACCGCGTACGGACGGGACACGTCCTCGGTGAGCTTCTTCAGCACGGTGACCTCGGTGGCGATCAGCAGGCCCGCGGCGTGCGGCAGCCGGCCCGGGAGGTCGTACACGGAGGCGTGCTTGCGGTGCACCGCGCCGAAGCCGTCACCGACGTACAGCTCGGCCAGCTCGGCCAGCTGCCCGGCGAAGGCGCCGCGCTCGGCGTCGTCCTTGCTGGTCTCCCCCGGGTTGAAGCGCAGGTTCTCCAGCAGCGCCACCGAGCCGTCGGTGAGGGCGTCCACCGTCCCGCGGGCGCTCTCGCCGACCGTGTCGGTCGCGAACGCCACCTGCGTGCCGAGGAGTTCGCCCAGGCGCGCCGCGACGGGGGCGAGCGAGAACTGCGGGTCGGGCGCGCCCTTGGGGCGGCCCAGGTGGGAGGCGACGATCACCTTGGCGCCGGCCTCGGCCAGCTTGGCGATGGTCGGTACGACGGCGCGGATGCGGCCGTCGTCGGTGATGGTGGTGCCGGACAGCGGCACGTTGAGGTCGGCGCGCACGAACACACGCTTGCCGCCGACCCCCTCGTCGACGAGTTCGTCGATCGTCTTCATGGTGGAGGCTCCCCTGCCTTGGTCCTGACTGGTCGGATCGCTCCGACCGCCACGTCATGGGACAGGGCCCGGACGACGGCACGTCGTCCGGACCCTGTCCTCATCGCATGGCGGGCGGTCGAGCGGGTGTCAGAGCTGGCCGCCGACGAAGACGGTCAGGTCGACGAGACGGTTGGAGTAGCCCCACTCGTTGTCGTACCAGCCGATGACCTTGACCTGCTTGCCCTGCGCCATCGTCAGCGAGGAGTCGAAGGTGCAGGAGGCCGGCCAGTTGACGATGTCCGACGAGACGATCGGGTCCTCGGTGTACTCCAGGATGCCCTTGAGCTGGCCCTCGGCGGCCTTCTGGAAGGCGGCGTTGACCTCGTCCTTGGTGACCTCGCGCTCGAGCTCGATGACCAGGTCGGTCACGGAGCCGGTCGGGACCGGGACGCGCATGGCGATGCCGTCCAGCTTGCCCTTCAGCTGCGGGAGCACCAGGGCGGTGGCCTTCGCGGCACCCGTCGAGGTCGGGATGATGTTCTCCGCGGCGGCACGGGCGCGACGCAGGTCCTTGTGCGGGAAGTCCAGGATGCGCTGGTCGTTGGTGTACGCGTGCACGGTGGTCATCAGACCCTTGACGATGCCGAAGTTCTCGTCGAGGACCTTGGCCATCGGCGCCACACAGTTGGTGGTGCAGGACGCGTTGGAGATGATGTTGTGCTTCGCCGGGTCGTACTTCTCGTTGTTGACGCCCATCACGATGGTGATGTCCTCGTCGGAGGCGGGCGCCGAGATGATGACCTTCTTGGCGCCGCCGTCGAGGTGCTTCTTGGCGTCGGCGGCCTTGGTGAAGATGCCGGTGGACTCGATCACGATGTCGACGCCGAGCTCGCCCCACGGGATGTCGGCGGGGTTGCGCTCGGACAGCACCTTGATGGTGTGGCCGTCGACGGTGATGGAGTCGGCGGTGTGCGTGACCTCGGCCTTCAGGCGGCCCAGGATCGTGTCGTACTTGAGCAGGTGGGCGGTGGTGGCCGTGTCACCCAGGTCGTTGACAGCCACGATCTCGATGTCCGCACCCTGGTCCAGGGCGGCACGGAAGAAGTTTCGACCGATGCGACCAAAGCCGTTGATGCCTACGCGGATCGTCACGAACCGATCTCCTCGCTGGTGTGCCGGAGGCCATTTCGCTCCGGCTGCGACGTATTGGGATGTCCCCGACCAAGGACGACCCTACCTCCCCGGGCACCCGGCGGTGACATCGGCGCCACGGGTGCCCGCCGTACGGAACGGTAACCGGACGGGGCGGGCGGGCCGCGGCGGGTTCAGCCCACCATCTCCTCGGTCAGGTTGGACTCGGTGCCCGGGATGCCGAGGTCCGAGGCGCGCTTGTCGGCCATCGCCAGCAGGCGCCGGATCCGGCCGGCCACCGCGTCCTTGGTGAGCGGCGGTTCGGCGAGCGAGCCCAGTTCCTCCAGCGAGGCCTGCTTGTGGTCCATGCGCAGCCGGCCGGCCGCCGCGAGGTGCTCGGGCACCTCCTCGCCGAGGATCTCCAGGGCCCGCTGCACACGCGCGCCCGCGGCCACCGCGGCGCGGGCCGAGCGGCGCAGGTTCGCGTCGTCGAAGTTGGCGAGCCGGTTGGCGGTGGCGCGCACCTCGCGCCGCATCCGCCGCTCCTCCCACGCCAGCACCGACTCGTGTGCGCCGAGCCGCGTCAACAGCGCGCCGATGGCGTCACCGTCACGGACGACCACGCGGTCGACGTTCCGCACCTCGCGCGCCTTGGCGGCGATCTGCAGCCGGCGGGCGGCGCCGACGAGGGCGAGGGCCGCCTCGGGGCCGGGGCAGGTGACCTCCAGGGACGAGGAACGGCCCGGCTCGGTCAGCGAGCCGTGGGCCAGGAACGCCCCGCGCCAGGCGGCCTCGGCGTCGCAGGTGGCCCCGGAGACGACCTGCGGGGGCAGGCCCCGGATGGGGCGGCCGCGGCCGTCGACGAGCCCGGTCTGGCGGGCCAGCTGGTCACCGCCGGCGACCACCCGCACCACGTACCGGCTGCCGCGGCGCAGCCCGCCGGGCGCCATGACCACCAGGTCGGAGGAGTGCCCGAAGATCTCCAGGACGTCCTTGCGCAGCCTGCGGGCGGCGATTCCGGTGTCCAGCTCCGCCTCGATCACGATGCGTCCGCTGACCAGGTGCAGTCCGCCCGCGAACCTCAGGATCGCCGAGACCTCCGCCTTGCGGCAGCAGGTCCGGGTGACGGGAAGCCGGGAGATCTCGTCCTTCACCGCTGCCGTCATCGCCATGGGCCGATCCTTCCATGCATACGAAAAATCCGGTCGAACGCGGCCGCCAGCAGTTCCGGATCGTGCCGCGGCCCGTCGGGGGCGGCGACCCGGGCCAGCTCCACCGTGCCCGACAACCGCTCGGCTGCCTGTATGAGGCTGTCGCGGTCGAGCACGGCGGCCTCGTCGGCCAGCACCACGTCGATGGTGAGTTTAGGGGCGTGTCGGGCCAAAACCTCCAAGTGACGCTGCGGAGAAAAGCCCTCGGTCTCACCCGGTTGCGGCGCGAGGTTGAGCGCGAGCACCTTGCGGGCCCTGGTCTCCATGAGCGCGGACACCAGATCGGGCACCAGCAGGTGGGGCATCACGGAGGAGAACCACGATCCGGGGCCGAGCACCACCCAGTCCGCGTCGAGCACGGACTGCACCGCCTCGGGGACGGCCGGCGGGTCGTGCGGCACCAGTTGCACCTCCTGCACCTCACCGGGGGTGAGGGCGACGGTGGCCTGGCCGTGCACGGTCGTGACCTCGTCCGGCTCCGCCGGGTCGTGACCGCGCACCGTGGCCGTGAGCTCCAGCGGCACCGCGGACATCGGCAGCACCCTGCCGTGGGCGCCGAGCAGCCGGCCCACCCACTCCAGGGCCGCCACGGGGTCGCCGAGCTGCTCCCACAGCGCCACGATCAGCAGGTTGCCCACGGCGTGGCCGTGCAGCTCGCCCTGGCTGACGAAGCGGTGCTGGACGACCTGGGACCAGGTGCGGCCCCACTCGTCGTCGCCGCACAGCGCGGCCAGCGCCTTGCGCAGGTCGCCGGGCGGCAGCACCCCCATCTCCTGGCGCAGGCGGCCGCTGGAGCCGCCGTCGTCGGCGACCGTGACCACCGCGGTCAGGTCCTGGGTGATGCGGCGCAGGGCGGAGAGGGAGGCGGACAGTCCGTGCCCGCCTCCCAATGCCACGACCTTGGGCGTGGCCCCGCTGCGCGCTGCCGACCGGCGCAAGCGCCGCGTCGTCCTGATCACTCGCGCCCCATGTCCCGGTGGACGACCACCGTCTCCACTCCGTCGGCGGACAGTCGTGCGGCCAGGCGCTCGGACATGGCGACGCTGCGGTGCTTGCCACCGGTGCAGCCGACCGCGATGGTCACGTAGCGCTTGCCCTCGCGGCGGTAGCCGGCGTTGACGATGTGCAGCAACTCGGCGTAGCGGTCGAGGAACTCCTTGGCGCCCGGCTGGTTGAACACGTAGGTGGCGACCTCGTCGTTGAGACCGGTGTACGGCCGCAGCTCCGGCACCCAGTGCGGGTTGGGCAGGAAGCGGCAGTCCGCGACCAGGTCGGCGTCGACGGGGAGGCCGTACTTGAAGCCGAAGGACATGACGGTGGCCCGCAGCTCCGGCTCCTCCTCGCCGGCGAACTGGGCGTCCATCTTGGCGCGCAGCTCGTGGACGTTGAGGCTGGAGGTGTCGATCACCAGGTCGGCGTCGCCGCGCAGCTCGCTCAGCAGCTCCCGCTCCTTGGCGATGCCGTCGACGATGCGCCCGTCGCCCTGCAGCGGGTGCGGGCGGCGCACCGACTCGAAGCGGCGCACCAGCGTCTCGTCGGAGGCCTCGAGGAAGAGCACCCGGCGCTTGACGCCCTTGGAGTCCAGGTCCGCGAGGGACTCGCGGAGGTTGTCGAAGAAGCGCCGGCCGCGGACGTCCACGACCACGGCGATCCGTGCCACGTTGCCCTGGGAGCGGGCGCCGAGGTCGACCATGGTGGGGATGAGGGCCGGCGGCAGGTTGTCCACGACGAACCAGCCGAGGTCCTCAAGACACTTGGCCGCGTGACTGCGCCCGGCACCCGACATGCCCGAGATGATCACGAGTTCGGGGATGGCCTCGGCCGCCTCTCCCGCTCCTCCGGTCGTCACCTGTGCTCCGCCTCCGTCGTTCGCGTTCATGAGCTGTGCCCCCGTTCCGTGGGGACGGTCACGGGACCGGCCGTCCCCTCTTCCTCAATGATCTCTCCTGTGGCGGTGTTCACCGCCGGTCCGGCCGGGGCGGCCCCGGCCAGCGCGGCGAGCACGGCCTCGGCGGTGCGCCGGCCGACCCCGGGGACCTCGCAGATCTGCTCGACCGTGGCCGCCCGCAGCCGCTTGAGCGAGCCGAAGTGCTTCAGCAGCGCCTGGCGGCGGCTCTCGCCGAGGCCCGGCACCGAGTCCAGGGCACCGGCCTTCATCGACTTGGAACGCTTGTTGCGCTGGTAGGCGATGGCGAAGCGGTGGGCCTCGTCGCGGACCCGCTGCAGCAGGTACAGGCCCTCGCTGGTGCGCGGGAGGATCACCGGGTCGTCCTCACCGGGCAGCCAGACCTCCTCCAGGCGCTTGGCGAGGCCGCACACCGCCACGTCCTCCACGCCGAGCTCCTCCAGGGCCCGCCGGGCGGCGGCGACCTGGGGCTGCCCGCCGTCGACGACGACCAGTTGCGGCGGGTAGGCGAACTTGCGCGGCCTGCCCGTGTCCGGGTCGATGGGACCGCCGGCGACCTCGCCGTGGCCCTCCTCGCCACCGTCGCCGTCGCCGTCGACCCACTCGCCGGTCTTCTGCTTCTCCAGCAGGTAGCGGCGGAAGCGCCGGGAGACCACCTCGTGCATCGACCGGACGTCGTCCTGGCCGGCGAAGCTCTTGATCTGGAAGCGGCGGTACTCGCTCTTGCGGGCCAGTCCGTCCTCGAAGACCACCATCGAGGCGACGACGTCGTCGCCCTGGAGGTGGGAGATGTCGAAGCACTCGATGCGCAGCGGCGCCGAGTCCAGGTCCAGGGCCTGCGCGATCTCCTCCAGCGCGCGGGAGCGCGTGGTCAGGTCGGAGGCGCGCCTGGTCTTGTGCAGCACCAGCGCCTGCTGGGCGTTGCGCTGCACGGTGGCCATCAGGTCCTTCTTGTCGCCGCGCTGCGGTATCCGCAGGCTGACCTGGGAGCCGCGGCGCTCGGTGAGCCACTGCTGGACCGGCTCGTACGGGTCGGGCAGCGCGGGCACCAGCACTTCCTTGGGCACCCCCTCGCCCCGCTCCTCGCCGTACAGCTGCTGCAGGGCGTGCTCGACCAGCCCGGCGGTGCCGACCTCCTCGACCCGGTCGGTGACCCAGCCGCGTTGACCGCGCACCCGGCCGCCGCGGACGTGGAAGATCTGGACGGCGGCCTCCAGCTCGTCCTCGGCGACGGCGATCAGGTCGGCGTCGGTGGCGTCGGCGAGGACGACCGCGTTCTTCTCCAGGGCGCGCTTGAGCGCCTCGATGTCGTCCCGGAGCCGGGCCGCCTTCTCGTACTCCATCGATGCCGCCGCGTCCCTCATCTGCTGCTCCAGGCGGCGCAGGTAGGTGCCGGTGCGGCCGGCCATGAAGTCGCAGAACTCCTCGGCCAGTTCGCGGTGCTCCTCGGCGCTGACCCGGCCGACGCAGGGGGCCGAGCACTTGCCGATGTAACCCAGCAGGCAGGGGCGGCCGATCTGCGCGGAACGCTTGAACACCCCGGAGGAGCAGGTGCGCACGGGGAAGACCCGCAGCAGCAGGTCCACGGTCTCGCGGATCGCCCAGGCGTGCGCGTAGGGGCCGAAGTAGCGCACGCCCTTGCGCTTGGGGCCGCGCATCACCTGGACGCGGGGGAACTCCTCGTTCAGGGTGACGGCGAGCGAGGGATAGCTCTTGTCGTCCCGGTACTTCACATTGAAGCGCGGGTCGAACTCCTTGATCCAGGAGTACTCCAGCTGCAGCGCCTCGACCTCGGTGGTCACCACCGTCCATTCCACGGAGGCGGCGGTGGTGACCATCGTGCGGGTGCGCTGGTGCAGGTTCGCGATGTCCTGGAAGTACGAGGAGAGCCGCTGGCGCAGGCTCTTCGCCTTCCCGACGTAGATCACCCGGCCGTGCTGGTCCCGGAACTTGTACACCCCGGGGGAGTCCGGAATCTGTCCCGGCTTGGGGCGGTAGCTGGAGGGATCGGCCATGCCCCCACCCTACTGATTGACGGTGACATTCCCGCCGTCTCAGGCCCCGGTCACGGCGACGAGCTTGCCCTCCTTGACCTGGACGTCGACCTTGGTCAGCGGCTTGGTCGCCGGGCCGTTGCGGACGGCGCCGGTGGCGGCGTCGAAGACGCTGCCGTGGCAGGGGCAGGACAGGGCGGTGCCCTCGACCTTGTCGCAGGTGCAGCCCTGGTGGGTGCACACGGCGCTGAACGCCTGGTAGCTGCCCTGCGTGGGCTGCGCCACGACTATCTTGGCCTCGCGGTAGAGCTTGGCGCCGCCGACCGGGACCTCGGTGGCCGCGCCCAGCTCGACGGGGCCGTCGGAGACCGCGGTGCCGGAGCCGCCGCAGGCGGTGAGGCCGACCCCGGCGACGCCCACGAGGGCCGCGCCCTTCAGGACGGTACGGCGGCAGGGGGGCAGGTCGGTGATGTCGGCCATGAGGGACTCCGCTTCGGCACGTAAGGAAAAGAGCTTGAAAGCTGCACCTTACGTGCCGAAACTCTGAGCCGGCTGTCAGGCCTTCGCCGCCGCCCGCTTCCGCGGGGCAGCCCGCTTCTTGGCCGGGATCGGCGGGGCGTCGGAGATCCGCTCGGCGCCCAGGATGTCCCTGAGGAACTTGCCGGTGTGGCTCGCGCCCACCCCCGCGACCTGCTCGGGGGTGCCCTCGGCGATCACCAGACCGCCGCCGCTGCCGCCCTCGGGGCCCATGTCGATCACCCAGTCGGCCGTCTTGATCACGTCTAGGTTGTGCTCGATGACGACCACGGTGTTGCCCTTCTCGACCAGCCCGGAGAGCACCTTGATCAGCTTGCTGATGTCCTCGAAGTGCAGACCCGTGGTCGGCTCGTCCAGCACGTAGACCGTGCGGCCGGTGGAGCGCTTCTGCAGCTCGGAGGCGAGCTTCACGCGCTGCGCCTCACCACCGGACAGGGTCGTCGCGGACTGGCCCAGCCGGACGTAGCCCAGCCCGACCTCGGTGAGGGTGCGCAGGTGACGCGCGATCGTCGGGACGGCCTCGAAGAAGTCCAGCGCCTCGGAGATCGGCATGTCCAGGACCTCGGCGATGGACTTGCCCTTGTAGTGGACCTCCAGGGTCTCCCGGTTGTACCGGGCACCGTGGCAGACCTCGCACGGCACGTAGACGTCCGGGAGGAAGTTCATCTCGATCTTGATGGTGCCGTCGCCGGAGCAGTTCTCGCAGCGGCCGCCCTTGACGTTGAAGGAGAAGCGACCCGGCAGGTAGCCGCGCACCTTCGCCTCCATCGTCTCCGCGAAGAGCCTGCGGACGTGGTCGAAGACACCGGTGTACGTGGCCGGGTTGGACCGCGGGGTGCGGCCGATCGGCGACTGGTCGACATGGACCACCTTGTCGACCAGGTCGTCCCCGTCGACCCGGGTGTGCCGGCCCGGGACGCCCCGGGCGCCGTTCAGCTCACGGGCCAGGTGGGTGTAGAGGATGTCGTTGACCAGGGTGGACTTCCCGGAGCCGGAGACCCCGGTGACCGCCGTGAAGACACCCAGCGGGAAGGACACGTCGATGTCCCGCAGGTTGTTCTCCCGGGCGCCGTGCACGGTCAGCCGGCGCTCCCCGTCGACCGGGCGGCGCATCTCCGGGATCGGGATCCGGCGCTTGCCCGCCAGGTACTGGCCGGTCAGCGACTCCTTGTTGCGCAGCAGCTCCTTGAGCGAACCGCTGTGCACCACCTTGCCGCCGTGCTCACCCGCACCCGGGCCGATGTCCACCACCCAGTCGGAGGTCTTGATGGTGTCCTCGTCGTGCTCCACCACGATCAGGGTGTTGCCGAGGTCGCGCAGGCGCACCAGGGTCTCGATGAGCCGGTGGTTGTCGCGCTGGTGGAGTCCGATGGACGGCTCGTCCAGCACGTAGAGCACGCCCACCAGGCCCGAGCCGATCTGCGTGGCCAGCCGGATGCGCTGGGCCTCGCCGCCGGAGAGGGTGCCGGCCGCGCGGTTGAGCGAGAGGTAGTCCAGGCCGACGTCGACCAGGAAGCGCAGCCGCTCGTTGACCTCCTTGAGCACCCGCTCGGCGATGGTCTTCTCGCGCGCGCTCAACTTCATGCCGCGCAGGAACTCCGCGCAGTCGCTGATGGACATCGCGGCGACCTCGGCGATGGACCTCCCCTGGACGGTGACCGCCAGCACGATCGGCTTGAGGCGGGTCCCCTCACAGGTGGGGCAGGGCACCTCGCGCATGTACCCCTCGAAGCGCTCGCGGCTGGAGTCGCTCTCGGACTCCGCGTGCCGGCGCCGGACGAAGGGGATCGCGCCCTCGAAGGAGGTGGTGTAGGAACGCTCGCGCCCGTAGCGGTTGCGGTAGCGCACCGCGATCTGCGTCTTGTGGCCGTTGAGCAGGGCCTTCTTCGCGCGTTGCGGCAGCCCCGCCCAGGGGATGTCGGTGCGGAAGCCCAGCTCGTCGGCGAGCGCGCCGATCAGGCGCTGGAAGTAGTCCCGGGTGTGGCCGAGCGACCACGGGGCGATGGCGCCCTCGTCGAGGGACTTGTCCTCGTCGGGGACGATGAGCTCCGGGTCGACCTCCATGCGGGTGCCGATGCCGGTGCACTCGGGGCAGGCGCCGAAGGGCGAGTTGAAGGAGAAGGAGCGCGGCTCCAGCTCTTCGAAGGACAGGTCGTCGTACGGGCAGTAGAGGTGCTCGGAGAACATCCGCTCGCGCTGCGGGTCGTCCTCGGGGAGGTCGACGAAGTCCAGGATCACCATGCCTCCGGAGAGGCCCAGGGCGGTCTCGACCGAGTCGGTCAGCCGGCGCTTGGCGCTCTCCTTGACGGTGAGGCGGTCGACGACCACCTCGATGGTGTGCTTCTCCTGCTTCTTCAGCTTCGGCGAGTCGGTCAGCTGGACGGTCGCGCCGTCCACCCGGGCCCGGCTGTAGCCCTTGGTCTGCAGGTCGGCGAAGAGGTCGGCGAACTCGCCCTTGCGCTCGCGCACCAGCGGCGAGAGCACCTGGAAGCGGGAACCCTCGTCCAGCTCCAGCACCCGGTCCACGATCGCCTGGGGCGACTGCCGGGAGATGGGCCGGCCGCACTCGGGGCAGTGCGGCTTGCCGATGCGGGCGAAGAGCAGACGGAGGTAGTCGTAGACCTCGGTGATCGTGCCGACCGTCGAGCGCGGGTTGCGCGAGGTGGACTTCTGGTCGATCGAGACCGCGGGCGACAGGCCCTCGATGAAGTCGACGTCCGGCTTGTCCATCTGGCCCAGGAACTGCCGTGCGTAGGAGGAGAGCGACTCCACGTAACGACGCTGGCCCTCGGCGAAGATCGTGTCGAACGCCAGGGAGGACTTGCCCGACCCGGAGAGGCCGGTGAACACGATGAGCGAATCCCGTGGCAGGTCGAGCGAGACGTTCTTCAGATTGTGCTCGCGAGCGCCACGGACGGTGAGACGATCGGCCACGCCAGTGCGCACCTTTCAAAAGACAGACAAGGGGACAGCACCCCCAGACAGCCTAAACGGGGCGCCGACGAGTTTTCTTCCGGTTGTGGTGACAGCGAGCCTATAGCACGCACATTCGATTTCAGGCATCGGTGCGGCAGCTTCACCCGAATGAGTGTCCCGCGCTAGCGTCTCCGTGGAGACGTCGACCGGTCCGACCAGGAGGCTCCGTGTCTGTCCAACGACCCGACCCCGACCACGATGCGGCCGAGCTCCGAGAGGCCACCGAACGACTGATCGACACCGTGGCCGCCATGCCCCCGGCGTGCGTCGCCGAGCCCTCGCGGCTGCCGGGCTGGACCCGCGGCCACGTGCTGGCCCACCTGGCGCGCAACGCCGACTCCCTGGTGAACCTGATGATCTGGGCGCGCACCGGCGAGGAGACCCCGCAGTACGAGAGCACCGACGGCCGCAACAAGGACATCGAGGAGGGGGCCGTCCGCACGCTCGCGGAGCACGTCGACGACCTGCGCGTCTCCGCGGACCGGCTGGCCCTGGCCATCGAGGAGCTCCCGCCCCAGAACTGGGCCGCGCAGGTCGTCATGCGCTCCGGCCGGGTGGTCGCCGCGGCCGAGATCCCGTACATCCGGCTCATGGAGATCTACTTCCACCACGTCGACCTCGGCCTGGAGTACACCTGCGCTCACCTCCCCGGGGACTTCGCGGCCCGGGAGCTCGGCGCCATCATCGACGACCTGTCCGGCCACGAGGGCGTCGCCGCCGTCCGCATCCACGACACCGACAGCGGCGAGAAGTGGGTGATCGGCGCCGCCAACGAGCCCGAACTCACCGTCGGCGGGCCCCGGCACGCCCTGCTCGCCTGGGTCAGCGGCCGCTCCGACGGCGAGGGCCTGACCGCCCGGCCCGACGTACCCCTGCCGGTGCTGCCGCCACTAGGCTGACGCCATGACGTACAGCGGCGAGGTCACGGTCGGGGGCGCGCCCGACGTGCACGAACTCAAGGACCTCATCATCACCAAGGTCGCGGTCGGCCCCATGGACAACAACGCGTACGTGCTGCGCTGCCGCGCCACCGACGAGCAGCTGCTCGTCGACGCGGCGAACGACGCGCACACGCTCGTGGAGGTCGCAGGCAACGACGGTCTCGCGTCCGTCGTCACCACGCACCGGCACGCCGACCACTGGCAGGCGCTGCAGGCCGTGGTCGACGCGACCGGCGCCCGTACCTACGCGGGCCGCCACGACGCCGAGGGGATCCCCGTCCCCACCGACGTGCCGGTCGAGGACGGCGACCGGATCCGGGTCGGCCGGGTCGAGCTCACCGCCCGGCACCTGGTGGGCCACACGCCCGGCAGCATCGTCCTGATCTACGACGATCCCCACGGGCACCCGCACATCTTCACCGGGGACTGCCTCTTCCCCGGCGGCGTGGGCAACACGCACAACAACCCGGACCACTTCACGAGCCTGTTCGAGGGGGTCAAGGCCAAGCTCTTCGACCGGCTCCCGGACGAGACCTGGGTCTACCCCGGCCACGGCAAGGACACCACGCTCGGCGACGAGCGCCCCCACCTCGACGAATGGCGCGAACGGGGCTGGTAGCGGCTCCGTGGTGGCGCCCCCTGCGGCGCCGCCACCCCCGCGCACGTGGGTGGTTGGACCCACGTGCGCACCTCCCCCTCCCCCTCCATGGCCCGGATCGCCGCCGCGTCGGCGGCCGGGACCACGATCGAGTTCTACGACTTCTTCGCCTACGGCACCGCGGCCGCCCTCGTCCTCGGACCGCTGTTCTTCCCCGACGCCTCGGCCCTCGCCGGCACCCTCGCCGCCTTCGGCACCTTCGCGGTGGGCTTCGTCGCCCGCCCGCTCGGCTCGGTCCTCTTCGGCCACATCGGCGACCGCGTCGGACGGCGCCCCGTGCTGATCGGCTCCCTGCTGCTGACCGGGCTGGCGACCACCGCCGTCGGCTGCGTCCCCGCTCACGCCTCGATCGGCCCGGCCGCGCCCGTGCTGCTGGTGACCCTGCGTTTCCTGCAGGGGCTGGGGCTGGGTGGCGAGTGGGGCGGGGCGGTGCTGCTCGTCGCGGAGCACGCGCCGGGGCGGCGCCGCGGACTGTGGGCGAGCCTGCCGCAGACCGGTCCCGCGGTGGGCTTCCTGCTGGCGAACGGGATCGTGCTCGCCCTGTCCGCGGGGCTGAGCGAGGCTGCCTTCCGCTCCTGGGGCTGGCGGGTGCCGTTCTGGGTGGCGGGCGTGCTGGCGCTGGCCGGGCTGGCGCTGCGGGCGGCGCTGCCGGAGACCCCCGCGTTCGCGGCGGCCGCGGGGCGCGGGGACCTGGCCCGGGTGCCCGTCTCGGAGCTGCTGCGCGAGCACGGGCGCCTGGTGCTGCTCACGGCGGGCGCCATGGCGTGCGGCTACGCCGTCTTCTACACGGTGACCACCTGGTCGCTGGCGTACGCCACGGAGCACCTCGGCATGGACCGCACGGTCGTGCTGGGCTGCGTCCTGGTGGCCGTCCTGCTCAAGGGGGCCCTGACCCCGCTGGCGGGACTGCTCGGCGACCGCGTCGGACGCCGGCGGATGGCACTGGCCGGTACGGCGGCGATGGGCGTGGTGATCTTCCCGTACGCCGGACTGCTCGCGAGCGGCTCGCCGGTGGCCATCACCGTGGGGTCCGCCGCGGAGCTGCTCGCCTTCATCACGGTCTTCGCCGTCGTGGGCGCGTACCTCCCGGAGCTGTACGCGCCCCGGGTGCGCTGCACCGGCGCCGCCCTGGGCTACAACCTCGGCGGTGTCCTGGGAGGCGCGCTGACCCCGGTCGTGGCGACCCGGCTGGCGGCGGGCTCCGGCACGCCCTGGCCGGTGGCGGCGTACGTCGCGGGGGTCGCGCTGCTCAGCCTCGGCTGCTTCGCGGCGCTGCCGGAGACCCGGGGCGAGGCCGCCGCGGACGCGACGGCGGGGTGGGGGGGGGGGGGGGCCGCCCCCCGCCCCGGGGCGGGGGGGCGGGGGGGGGCGGCGCTTTGGGAGACGTCGGGCGAGTTCGCGGGC
>NZ_JBHWGA010000001.1:275446-499651 GCF_042733315.1 Streptomyces sp. NPDC059718 | reverse complement strand
GCCCCCCCCGGCTCCGCCTCGGCTGCCCGGCGCCGCTGCGGCAGACGGGGGCCGCGGCGCCCGGGTCCGCCCCCGCGGGGGGCGCGGCGGGCCGCCGCGCACCCCGTCCGGGCTGAGGAGCCGTGGGTCAGGCGTCGATGTGCTCCTCGTCGCGCTTGTCCGCGGCCGCCTGCTTCTTCGACGCCATGAGGCTGGTGACCGTGGTGACGGCGAGGACCACGACGATGAAGCCGAGGGAGAACGGGATGCTGATCTCGGGGACGTGGACCCCCGCCTCGTGGAGGGCGTGGAGCACGAGCTTCACGCCGATGAAGCCGAGGATGATCGACAGCCCGTAGGAGAGGTGTACCAGCTTCTTCAGCAGACCGCCGATGAGGAAGTACAGCTGCCGCAGGCCCATCAGGGCGAAGGCGTTGGCGGTGAAGACGATGTACGGGTCCTGGGTCAGGCCGAAGATCGCCGGGATGGAGTCCAGTGCGAACAGGACGTCGGTGGTGCCGATCGCCAGCATGACCACCAGCATCGGGGTCATGATCCGCTTGCCGTTCTGCTGGATGAAGAGCTTGGTGCCGTGGTAGCGGTCGGCGACGCCGAAGCGGCGCTCGGCGGCCTTGAGCAGCCGGTTCTCCTCGAACTCCTCGTCGTGCTCCTCGGCCCGGGCCTCCTGGACCAGCTTCCACGCGGTCCAGATGAGGAAGGCGCCGAAGATGAAGAAGACCCAGGAGAAGCTGGCGATGATGGCGGCGCCGGCGGCGATGAAGGCCGCTCGCAGGACGAGCGCGATGAGCACGCCGAAGAGCAGCACGCGCTGCTGGTACTGGGACGGCACCGCGAACTTCGCCATGATCAGGACGAAGACGAAGAGGTTGTCGACGCTGAGCGACTTCTCGGTGATGTAGCCGGCGAAGAACTCGCCCGCGGGCTGCCCGCCGGCGAAGAACAGCAGGCCGAGCCCGAACAGGGCGGCCAGGACGATCCAGACGACGGTCCAGGTCCCGGCTTCCTTGACGGACACCTCATGGGGCTTGCGCCCGATGAAGAAGTCGGCGGCGATCAGGGCGCACAGACCGGCGATGGTCAGCACCCACAGGGTCAGGGATACATCCACGCGATGCCTCCGGCAGATGGGCTGGCGATTGTCAGCGTTGTCGCTGCCGGAGGTCTCTTCCACCCGGGCCGTCAGGCCGGGGCCGGTGTCCCGGGGCCGTTCCGGCCCGTGATGACGGGATGCACCGCAAGCAGGGAGTACTCCCCTCCGCGTAAAGAAGAGTACATGAAATCCCAAGGAAAGGTAAAGAGAGTAAAGTGATGGTCAATCAGGACGGTGTGCCGAGGCCTCGTGGGACCGGTCGGCAGCCGGTCAGTGGCGGCCCGGGTCGTAGGTCCGGCGCGCGGCGGCCACCTGGCGCAGCACCTGCGACAGGACCGCGCTGCCGGCCGGGGCCAGCAGCGGTTCGTACGTCCAGGCGTGGCCCACCCAGGGGTCGGCGAGGTGGTCGTCGGGCTGCGGGGTCAGCCGCAGCATCGAGCGCCACAGCGGGTCGAGGAGCGGACCGTACTCGCGGGCGTCCTCGCGGTCGGCGACCAGGACCAGGTGGACGCCGACCTGCGGGCCCTCGTCGGCGAGGTAGCGCAGCTGGTTGACCGTCCGGTCGTCGAAGCCGTACGGGAAGTCGTTGACGACCAGCACCTGGCGGGCCGGGTCGACACCCGGGGGGACCTCGAAGGGGACGTCGGCGCGCAGGGCCATCTGCACCAGGTCGACCCGCTCGGTGAGCCGGGCGAGCAGGGCCGCCACCCCGGCGGCGCCGGTGGCGGGCGGCTCGCGCAGCGCGCCGGAGTCCGTGAACGGGGCCAGCGCCGTCCCGGCGGAGCCCGCCGGGTCGATGACGTGGACGGCGCACTCCCCCGCCGGGTGGGAGGCCAGCAGGCGGGCGGCGAGCGCCACGGCCACGTCCACGGCACGGCGGCGGTCCTGGGCGCTGTCCACCCACAGCCCGCGCTCCAGCGGCAGCCGTACCAGCAGGGGGACGCGCAGCTCCGGGCGCTCGGGCAGGTGGAGGTCGCCGAGCCGGACCGCCATCGGCGGCTCGGCGGGGGCGCGGTAGCCGTGCCAGACCGGGCTCTCCCAGCCGGCGTAGGGCGGCGGCAGGGCGGGCTCGACCACCTCGGCCTCTGCGATGAGCTGGGCCAGGTCGCGGTCGAGCACGGCACGCGCCCGGTCCACCAGCTCGGCCTGGCGGGCCCTGGCCTGGTCGCGGGCGGCCTCGGCGGCGGGGCCGACCCGGGTGCGGGGGTCGGCGAGGAGCGTGTCCAGCTCCTGGTCGAGCCGGGACTCGGCGAAGTCGACGGCGCTGCGGTACGCCGCGATGGTGCGGGCCAGGTCCTCGAACATGCCCCAGACCTGGTTGTAGAGCCGTTCCTCCATGCTCCAGCCCGCGGCGTCACCCGCGACGGGCCCGGAGGCCGGGGGCACCGTGTGCGGCACGGAGTCCGCGGGGGGCGGGGTCGGGGGAACGGGGGGCGGGGGCGGCGCGGGGGAGGGTGCGGTGGGCACCGTGGGCGCGGGGCGTACGGCGTCCGCCACGCGCGCGGCCACGGCGTCCGCCTCGGGGCGGCCCAGCCCCTGGTCGCGCAGCAGCTCCGCCAGCCCGCCGCCGTACCCCTGGCCGAGCGCCCGCACCTTCCAGGCGCCCTGGCGGCGGTAGAGCTCCAGGGCGACGATCGCGGCCTCGGCGCCGAGCCCGGTGACGGTGAAGCTCACGACCGGCGCCCCGTCGGGGCCGGCGACGGTCAGATGGGGCGCGGGGCAGGCCCCGAAGCGGGTCGGTGCCCCCGCTACCGGTGGCAGCGCCAGCAGGACGTGGACGCGGTCCACATCCGCCGGCACGGCCGCCAGGTCGGCGGTGACGCGCTGCTCGGCGGCGAGGCCCGAGGGCACCTCGATGCCCGGCAGCCGCGGCGCCCCGGGGTGGGCGACGGACCCGGGGCCGCTCACGCGCCCCTGCCCGTCACCCAGCGAGACGCCGGCCACCACCGGCGTGCCGGCCGACACCCGTACCACCAGCGAGGTGCCGGGAAGCGGATGGTTCTGCCCGTGGACCAGCTCGATGGTCATGCCCGCGCCCCCCTGTGCGGTCAGAGCGCCGGCAGGATCGCCGGCATGAGGTCCTGGAACGTGCGGCCGTTGGCCGGGGAGCCGATCGCGGTCATCGACCAGCCGTCACCGTTGCGCTGGACCTTCGCCATGATCTGCGCGGTGTAGCCACCGCCCCCGGTCAGGGTGTAGCGGGCGAGTTCCTGCCCGTTGGTCTCGTCGACCAGGCGGCAGAAGGCGTTCTGCACCTCCTGGAAGGTCTGCCCGGTGAAGGAGTTGACGGTGAAGACGATCTGGTCGATGTGCACCGGCACCCGCTGCAGGTCGACCAGGATCGACTCGTCGTCGCCACCCTGTCCGGCACCGCCGACGAGGTTGTCGCCGGTGTGCCGGACCGAGCCGTCGTCGCTGACGAGGTGACGGAAGAACACCACGTCCACGGGCTGCTTGTCGGCGAACAGGACCGCGGAGGCGTCGAGGTCGATCTCCCGGGTGCGGGAACCGAAGAGACCGCGCCGCGGGGCGGCCTGCCAGCCGAGCCCCATGCGGACCGACGAAAGCGTCCCCCCGTCCGACTTCTGCAGGCTGATCTTCTGACCCTTGGTCATGTTGACCGTCACGCGCTGTCCCCTCTCAACCGTTTTGCCGTCGTGCGGTTGCTCCGCACCCTATGGGGAGACGCACGGGTAGGGCACCGTGGTTCGGCAAGAGATTCGACAGCCGGTACGGTCAGGCCACGCCGGCCTCCCGCATCTGCCGCAGCTCCTTCTTCAACTCGCCCACCTCGTCGCGCAGCCGGGCCGCGACCTCGAACTGGAGATCCGCGGCGGCGGCGTGCATCTGGTCGGTCAGCTCGCCGATGAGCTCGGCCAGTTCGGCCGCGGGCAGGCTCTTGGCGGCCCGCTTCTCCCCCGCCTTGGCGGACAGGCCCGGCACCGGCGCCTTGCCGCGCGAGCGCTGGCGGCCGGAGCCCAGCAGCTCCTCGGTGTCGGCGTCCTCGCGGGCGAAGGAGTCCAGGATGCCGGCGATCTTCTTCCGCAGCGGCTGCGGGTCGATGCCCCTCTCCTCGTTGTACGCGATCTGCTTGGCCCGGCGCCGGTTGGTCTCCTCGATGGCCCTCTCCATCGCCGGGGTGATCTTGTCGGCGTACATGTGGACCTGGCCGGAGACGTTGCGCGCCGCGCGGCCGATGGTCTGGATCAGGGAGGTGCCCGAGCGCAGGAAGCCCTCCTTGTCGGCGTCGAGGATGGCGACCAGCGACACCTCGGGCAGGTCCAGGCCCTCGCGGAGCAGGTTGATGCCGACCAGGACGTCGAACTCGCCCGCCCGCAGGTCGCGCAGCAGCTCCACCCGGCGCAGCGTGTCGATGTCGCTGTGCAGGTACCGCACCTGGATGCCGAGTTCCAGCATGTAGTCGGTGAGGTCCTCGGACATCTTCTTGGTGAGGGTGGTGACCAGGACGCGCTCGTCGCGCTCGGCGCGCAGCCGGATCTCGTGCACCAGGTCGTCGATCTGCCCCTTGGTGGGCTTGACGATGACCTCGGGGTCGACCAGGCCGGTCGGGCGGATGATCTGCTCGACGACGCCGTCGCCGCGGGAGAGCTCGTACTTGCCCGGGGTGGCCGACAGGTAGACGGTCTGCCCGACGCGTCCCAGGAACTCCTCCCACTTCAGCGGGCGGTTGTCGAGGGCGGAGGGCAGGCGGAAGCCGTGGTCGACCAGGGTGCGCTTGCGGGAGGCGTCGCCCTCGTACATGGCGCCGATCTGCGGCACGGTGACGTGCGACTCGTCGATGACGAGGAGGAAGTCCTCGGGGAAGTAGTCGATGAGGGTGTCGGGGGCGGAGCCCGCCTCGCGGCCGTCGATGTGCCGCGAGTAGTTCTCGATGCCGGAGCAGGTGCCGATCTGCCGCATCATCTCGATGTCGTACGTGGTGCGCATCCGCAGCCGCTGGGCCTCCAGCAGCTTGCCCTGCTTCTCCATGACCGCGAGCTGCTCGCCGAGCTCCTTCTCGATGCCGGCGATGGCGCGCTCCATGCGCTCGGGGCCGGCGACGTAGTGGGTGGCGGGGAAGACGTACAGCTGCTGGTCGTCGGTGATGATCTCGCCGGTGAGCGGGTGCAGCGTGTACAGGGCCTCGATCTCGTCGCCGAACATCTCGATGCGGACGGCGAGCTCCTCGTAGACCGGGAAGATCTCGATGGTGTCGCCGCGCACCCGGAAGGTGCCGCGGGTGAACGCCACGTCGTTGCGCGCGTACTGGATGTCGACGAACTTGCGCAGCAGCGCGTCCCGGTCGATCTCCTGGCCGACCTTGAGCCGCACCATGCGGTCGATGTACTCCTGGGGGGTGCCCAGGCCGTAGATGCAGGACACCGAGGCGACCACGACCACGTCGCGGCGGGTCAGCAGCGAGTTGGTGGTGGAGTGGCGCAGCCGCTCGACCTCCTCGTTGATCGAGGAGTCCTTCTCGATGTAGGTGTCCGTCTGCGGGACGTAGGCCTCGGGCTGGTAGTAGTCGTAGTACGACACGAAGTACTCGACCGCGTTGTTCGGCAGCAGCTCGCGGAACTCGTTCGCCAGCTGGGCGGCCAGGGTCTTGTTGGGCGCCATGACCAGGGTCGGGCGCTGCAACCGCTCGATCATCCACGCCGTGGTCGCCGACTTCCCCGTGCCCGTCGCGCCGAGCAGGACGACGTCGTTCTCGCCCGCGCGGATGCGCCGCTCGAGGTCGTCGATGGCGGTCGGCTGGTCGCCGCTGGGCTGGAAGGGGCTGACGACCTCGAAGGGCGCCACACTGCGTTCGATGTCTGATACGGGCCGCATGGGTCAACGGTACGACCCCCCACCGACAACCGGTCCCGACCGGCCCGGGTCAGGGCAGGAGCCGGGGCCGGCGCCCCGCGGCGAGGTCCTCCACCCCGCCCAGGAGCAGCACCGCCACCGCGATCAGCACCCAGGCCACCGCGAACTGGAACCAGGTGCTGTCCAGCGGCAGCGACAGCTCGAGGAGCCTGACCCGCCACATCAGGTCGATCAGGGGGACGCTGAGCATGAGGGCGACCTCGTGCCACAGGTAGACGGTCACGGCCCGTGCGCTGACGATCCGCGCCGCCCGGTCCAGCGTCCGGAGCCGCCCGGCCGGGCCGGCGCCCGGCCGGAAGCGCAGCAGGAGCAGGACGAAACCGGCCGACCACAGGGCCTGGGCGAGCGGGATCTCGTTGAGGTCGTACGAGCCGTCCGCACGGTGGGACCAGGCCCACCAGCCGCCGGCCGCCATGGCGACGGCGGCAAGGACCGGCACCAGACCCGCCCGCGCGCGGTCCAGCAGTCCGTCGCGGTGGGCGAAGCCGAGCAGCCAGCAGGTGAGGAAGGTCGCCAGATCGGTGACGGTGCTCCCGGCCCCGCCCTCCGGCGGGATCCGGAGCGTCTGCAGGAGCACGACCGGGGCGAGGGAGGCGACGAGCACGGCGGTGGGTGACCGCCGGAACACGCGCAGCAGCAGCGGCGAGAGCAGGACGAACCACAGGTAGGCGCGCACGTACCACAGGACCCCCGTGGCCTGTTCGGCCCAGACGCTGCCCGGCGGGTCCGCCAGCGGCACCACCCACCACAGCAGCTGCGCCCACCAGCGCCCCGCGGGGTGCTCTCCGGGCGACCAGCCGTGGAGCAGCATCGCCGGGACCAGGACGGCGCCGAGGCACCACAGCGGCGGCAGGAGCCTGCGCAGCCGCCGCCGCACCACCGGCAGCGCGGGCCGCTTCTCCAGCGACCGCGCCATGAACGAGCCCGCGAGGGCGAACATCACGCCGAGGGAGGGGAAGACCAGGCTCAGCCACGCCCAGCCGAACGTGTGGTACGTCACGACGCGGACGAGCGCCAGGGCGCGCAGCAGGTCCAGGTACCGGTCGCGGGCGCCCGGGACGGTGGTGGCGGCGGCGACCGCCCGCGCGCCGCGGCGGGCGGCGTGCCGGCCGGAGGTCCCGGGCCGGGGCAGGGGCAGGGAGGCGTCGGACGCGGTCACCGGGCGGCTCCCGCGGACGCCTGTGGGGAGTTGACCTCGCCGGTGCGCTCGAGCTTCTGCCAGCGCAGCCGGCCTCCGGTCATGGCCGTGACGCAGGAGTGGATCAGGACCAGGTACATCAGCTGCCGGTAGACGATCTGCTGCAGCGGCAGCATCAGCAGGTGGCGGTAGTGCTCGCGGTCCAGGCGGAAGGCGTAGGCCGCGCACAGCAGCTGGACGGACATCAGCGCGGCCCAGGCGAGGAGCGACCTGACCGGGGCGACGAAGACGGCGCCGTAGACGGTCAGGAGGTCGATCAGCGGCGCGAAGAGGGGCGTGACGATCTGGAAGAGCACGACCAGCGGCATGCCGACCCGGCCGAAGCGTCCCGAGGGCCCGCGGTCCACCAGGGAGCGCCGGTGCTTCCACAGCGCCTGCATGGTGCCGTAGCTCCAGCGGTAGCGCTGCCGCCACAACTGGCCGATGCTGCCCGGTGCCTCGGTCCAGGCGCGGGCGTGCTCGGCGTACACCACGCGCCAGCCCGCGCGGTGCAGCGCGATGGTGACGTCGGTGTCCTCGGCGAGGGTGTCCCCGCTCATGCCCCCGGCCTCGAGCAGCGCGGCGCGGCGGAAGCCGCCGACGGCGCCCGGGACGGTGGGCATGCAGCTGAGCAGGTCGTACATGCGCCGGTCGAGGTTGAAGCCCATCACGTACTCGATGTGCTGCCAGGCCCCGATCACCGTGCCGCGGTTGCCGACCTTGGCGTTGCCCGCGACGGCGCCGACCCGTGGATCGGCGAAGGGCTGCACGAGCCGGTGCACGGTGCCGGGCTCGAAGACGGTGTCGCCGTCCATCATCACGACGAGGTCGTGACGGGCGTGCTCCAGGCCGCGGTTGAGCGCGGCGGGCTTGCCCGCGTTCTCCTGGCGCACGACACGCACCTGGGGCAGGCCCATCGCCTCGACGATGGCGGCGGTGCCGTCGGTCGAGCCGTCGTCCACGACGACGATCTCCACCGGGTGGGTGCTGGCCGCGAGCGAGCCGACGGTGTTGGCGATGCACTCCTTCTCGTTGTAGGCGGGCACGATGACGCTGACCGGTTCGGTGACCGCGGGCCCCCAGCTGAAGCGGCGGCGGCCGCGGATCCTGGCGTGCCGGCGGGCGAGGACGAGCATCAGGGCGAAGCGGGCCAGGACGGCGACGCCGACCACGACGAGCAGCCAGAACAGGACGGGCATGGTGAACTCGGCCAGCGCCACGACCCCGATCAGGGCGCGCCCCTGCCACAACTCGGCGCCGCTCGCCCGGTGGTTGGCGGTCGTGGCGCCCAGGCTCGCGGTCAGCGTCGTGAAGGTGTAGCCCTTCGCCTTCATGGTGTCGATGTACGTGCCGAGCGCCTCCACGGTCTGGGAGCGGTCGCCACCGGCGTCGTGGAAGAGCACGGAGGCGCCCTTGCCGCCCCTGGGGGTGGCGTCACGGACGATGGCGGCGACACCGGGGCGCCGCCAGTCCTCGCTGTCGGTGTCGACGAAGGCGCTGATGTAGCCCTTGGTGCCGAGGTAGCGGTAGACGGGCCACGTGGTGTCGTCGACGGCGTCGGGCTCGGAGGAGTACGGGGCGCGGAAGAGCGAGGTCGTGATGCCCGCCGCGCCCGCGAGCGCCAGCTGGGTCTGGGCGAGTTCCCGGTCGATCCTGGCCCTGTCCTGGTACGCCAGGTCGACGTGGGAGAAGGTGTGGACGCCGATCTCGCCGCCGGAGTCGACGATGTCGCGGATGAGCGCGGGGTACCGGGCGGCCATCTGGCCGACGACGAAGAAGGTGCCCGGCACGTCGTGCTCGCGCAGCACCGCGAGCACCTTCGCGGTCCACCGGGGGTCCGGGCCGTCGTCGAAGGTGAGCGCGATCGTCCGGGGCGGCAGGGTGTGGCTGACGGGCTCGCCGTCGGCGCCGAAGGTCAGCACGGGGCCGCCCTCGAGGACGGAGGCGGGCACCCGGCTCGCGCTCCCGGACTCGTGGACGCGTCTGTCGTTGCCGATCTCCGAGTGCAGGTAACCGTCCAGCAGCATCACGCACACGAGCGCGAACAGCCCCAGCACGGCCATGACCACGCGAGGTCTGGGCACGGCCTGCCGGCCGGCCGACGCCACCTTGGTGATCGCGCCGGGTGCCGCGTGCCGGGCCGTCCGCACCATGGCCGCTCAGTCGTCCCAGCCGTCGCCGGGCACCGGGTCGCCGCCGGCGTCGCCCGGGGGGAAGGCGGGGGTGTCCGGCCCGGGTGTCACGGGGACGGAGGCGGACGGCGAGGCGGTGGCCGTGGGGGTGCGCGCGGACGTGGGCCGCGGGGAGGCGCTCGCCGTCGCGGTGCCGCCGGGGCCGGCGGAGGGGGTCGCCGAGGCCGTGGCGCGGCGCCCGGTGGCGGAGGGGGTGACCTCGGCGGCCGCGACGACGGTGGGCACGGCGGCGGGGCCGCGGGCCGCCGGGGCGGGGGCGTGAGCGGCGGCAGGGGCGCTCGCGACGCGTTCTGCGGTACCCCCGGTTCTTCCACCCGCCTCGGCCTGCGCCGACGCGCCTTCGGGGACGTCGGCGCCCGGAATCAGGGTCTCGGGCGCGAAGGGGGTGCCTCCCGCGAAAGCCACCCCCAGCAGCACGGCATATCCCGCGCAGGCGATCCCGACGGCCAGTCCGGCGCGCCGGATAATGCGCGCCCGGCGGCCCGACGCATCGACGAATACGGGCCCTTCCTCCGTGGACCGCCCACGGGGACACGCCCGTCGGGAGAGGGAATGCATGGGCGGAATGCTAGCAGTAATTTCTCTCCATGAATTCCGCGGATTCGCTTCCGCATTAATCCCACGAATGACCCGAGACCCCATTCACTCAATTCAAGGAAAGCGTGATCCGAAATTCCCGGGGCAGATAGTCTCTCCGTCATGAAGAGCCGCGCGGCACAGCTGATCACCGGACTCGTGGCGGTCGCCGTCGCCGCCACGACCGCCTCCCTCCTCACCGGCACCGAGCCCGCCGGCTCCCCGGCGCGCCACGCGCCCGAGGGGAGGGAACCGGTGGCCGAGGTGGCCTTCACCCCCTACGTGGACGCCTCGCGTTCCACCGCGTACGACATGGCGGACGCCGCCCGCAGGACCGGGGCCGACGGTTTCACCCTCGGGTTCGTGACCGCGCGCGGTGACTGCGCCCCGACCTGGGACGGGCGCGACGGCATCGCCCACGGCGACCTGGCGGGCCGGATCGCCGCGCTGCGGGCCGCCGGCCGCGACGTGCGGGTCTCGTTCGGCGGCGCCGACGGCACGGAACTCGCCGGCGCCTGCGACGGCGTGGACGAACTCGCGGCCGCCTACGCCGACGTGATCGGGCGTTACCGGCTGACCGGGGTCGACTTCGACGTCGAGGGCGACGACCTGGCGGACACCGCCGCCGGCACCCGCCGGGCGCGCGCCGTCGCCCGCCTCCAGCGGGAGGCCGAGCGGGAAGGCCGGACGCTGTCGGTCTCCTTCACGCTGCCCGTGATGCCGTCCGGGCTGACCCCTGAGGCCTCCGCGCTGCTCGCGGACGCCCGGCACCAAGGGGTACGCGTCGACGCGGTCAACATCATGGCGATGGACTACGGGGAGACGTACACCGGCGACATGGGCCGGTACGCGATCCAGGCGGCCACCGCGGCGCACCGGCAGCTCAAGGCGCTGCTGGGCCTGCCGGACGCCGCGGCGTGGCGGACCCTCTCGGTGACCCCGATGATCGGGGTGAACGACATCCAGGGCGAGGTGTTCACCCTGCGGGACGCGGCCGCACTGGCCGCCTTCGCCCGCGACAAGGGGCTGGGCGGCCTGTCCATGTGGTCGGCCGACCGGGACCGGCCCTGCGAGGACGACACCAAGGGGACGGCCCCGGCCCGGTGCAGCGGGGTCGACCAGCGGTCACTGGCGTTCGCGCGGGCGCTCGCGGACGCGTGAGGGCCGGGCGGCGTGCGAGGAGCGGGCCGCCCGCGAGGAACGGCGGCCGCGGGCGGGCGCGGGCTCGGGCTCTGACTCGGGGTCGAAGTCGCCGACGGGCGGGTCCAGCGCCACCACGACCCCCGCGAGGAAGAGGAAGACGACCGGCCCGATCAGCACCGGGGCGAGGAACGCGGCCGGTCCCGCCCCGCTCGATCCCTCCCGCGCGCCGCTGTGCAGATGCACCGTCAGCGCGGCCATGCCGATGTAGTGCATGGCGGTGACGGCGAAGCCCAGGACGAGGCTGGCGAGCACGCCGGCGTACAGGCGCCGGACGGAGACCGCCGACCACAGGGCGACGGTGGCGGCCAGGACGGCGACGCCGACCGACAGCACCACCGTGGACTGCGTGTACTCCAGGTCGCCGCGCAGCCGCATGCCCCGCATGCCCATGTAGTGCATGGCGGCGATGCCGAGTCCCGTGACGCAGCCTCCGGCCAGTACGGCGGGGAGCGTACGGCCCACGAAGCCGACGAGGAACACCCCGAGAGCGACGACCACGACGGCGACCAGCAGGCTCTCGAAGGTGACGAGCGTGTCGTAGGTGATCCGCACCTCGCCGACGGTGAACCCCATCATGGCGATGAAGTGCATGGTCCAGATGCCGGAGCCGATGGCCGCGGAACCCAGCGCGAGCCAGCCGGCCCGTCGCGAGGGGTGCATGGCCAGGGCCCGGGTCGTGCAGCGCAGCCCGAGGGCGGCGCCTAAGCAGGCCATCAGGAAACCCGCGAGAGGGGTCGCCCATCCGTAGGTGAAGCCATTGACCGTTCCGTACGTGCCGCTCACGGCACCCTCCCCTTGCCGCCCCGGTCCCCCGCTTCCTTCCGTCCCCCGTGCTGACACACGCTAGGCTCGCCGGCCCGCCCCGCGCGGCCGCCTCATGGCGACTTCATCGCGCGGACACCCGTACGTCACATCGCCCCGGGCAGTGCCGTGATGCGGTCCAGCGGGCCGTACGGTCCGGCCGCGAGCGCGGTGCGCAGGGCGGCGACGACCTCGGCGGGGCTGCGGGTGAGCGCGGCGGGCGCGACCCGCAGCACGCGCAGACCCCGCGACTCCAGCCGGCCGCGCCCGGTCCCCGGGCCGAGGTCCAGGACGAGGCCGTCACGCACCCAGTACGCGTCGGGCGAGCCCAGGAAGGCGCCGTCGAGCTGGAGCGTGGGACGCCACAGCGGCTGCCGGAGTCCCGACCGGGCCACCAGGGCGCGGGCCATGGGCTCGGCGGAGGCGGCGCGCGGGCCGGGATCCATGGCGTCGAGCAGGGCGGCCACGGCGGGGCGCCGGGCGAGTACCGCGCCACCCAGTTCCGCGGTGAGCGCGGGGGCGGGCACGCCGAGCGCTATGACCAGTTCGCGGACCACTTCCAGGGCCCACTCGGGGTCGATGGACTCCCGTACCCCGTCGGCCGCCGCCCGGGCCACCGGCGCCACCGGCACACCGTCCAGGGTGTCGGGCACGGGGAGCCCGCGGCCGTGGTGGACCCGCACCCAGGTGTGGGTGCGGATGCGGCGCTCGCTCGGGACGAGCACGTCCACCACCGGGAGCCCGCAGGGCGGCGAGGCCACGGCGACGCCGTGCAGGGCGAGCCCCGCCACGCCGGTGATCATGGCCGGGACCTGCGGGTACCCGGCGAAGGCCAGAGCCGCCCTGGACCGCTGCGCGGCGGTGAGCGGACCGGGCTGGAGGACGACCACCCGGGGCAGCGGCCGCTGCCACCGGCCGCCGGGGCGGCACCACTCCCGCAGCCTGCTCTGCGGCACGCCCACCGCGGCGAGCTGGGCGACGGTGGCGACCCGGTCCTGTTCACGGGCGAGCCGGCGGACGGCCGGGGTGAAGTCGTTTCGCGTCATGCGCGCCCCATCCCCCCTCATAACCGGTCGACTACCGCTTGTGACAGACCTGTCGAGAACGGCCACCCTCCCGGGTGGCGGGGCGTGCGGCCGGTTGCCGTCGCCCTTCCGGACCCCGGTGGGATCCCCGGCGCGACCCCGGCCGGGACCGGTTGTCAGTGCCCCGTCCTACGCTGGGGACCGTGACGCAACCACAGACCCCTTCCGCCGAGGTCGCCTGGTCGGTGCTGGAGGCACCGGTCGGGCCGCTGCTGCTCGCCGCGACCGGGCAGGGCCTGGTCCACGTCGCCTTCCGGACCGGGGAGGAGGAGGCGCCCGGCGTGCTGGAGCGGATCTGCTCCCGGCTGGGCGCCGTGCCCGCGCGCAGGCCCGGTCCCGCGAGCGCCGCGGGGGCCCGGCTGGACGAGGCGATACGCCAGGTGGAGGCGTACTTCGCCGGGACGCGCCACACCTTCGACCTCGACCTCGACTGGTCCTTGACGACCGGCTTCAACCGCCGTGTGCTGCGCGAGCTGTCGGCCGGCGTCCCGTTCGGCAGTGTGGTCGGTTACCAGGACCTCGCCAAGCGGGTCGGCGAGCCGGGCGCCGCCCGGGCCGTCGGGGTGGCCATGGGCGCCAACCCGCTGCCCGTCGTCGTCCCGTGCCACCGGGTCCTGGAGAGCGACGGGGGCATCGGCGGCTTCGGCGGGGGCCTGCGCATGCTCGACATCAAGCGCTCGTTGCTGGCCCTGGAGGGCGTCCTGCCGGAGCCGCTGTTCTGAGGGTTCCTCAACACACCGCCGTGCGGGACGGCAGGTCACACCGGCGGGCGCCGGGGAGGGGTGGAGAAATGGACGAATCGACTTTCCGCGTCACCGAGGGCGCGCCGGACTCACCGGTGCTCCTCCACGTCCCGCACAGCGCCCGCGCCGTGCCCGGGCACGTCCGTGAGCGCATCCTCCTGGACGACGCCGGACTGACGGCCGAGCTCGACCACATGACGGACTCGTACACCGACCTGATCGCGGCGCGCGCCGCCGGACGGACGGGGGCCTGGCAGTTCACCAACCGGCTGTCGCGGCTGGTCGTCGACCCCGAGCGGTTCCCGGACGAGCGGGAGGAGATGCGCGCCGTCGGCATGGGCGCCGTCTACACCCGCACCTCGCACGGGGCGCCGCTGCGCGAGCACGACCCCCGGCACGAACGGGCCCTGCTGGAGGCCTACTTCGAGCCGTACGCGGCCGCCATGACGGCAGCCGTGCAGGACCGGCTGGAGGCCACGGGGCGAGCGGTCGTCATCGACGTGCACTCCTACCCCGGCGCGCGACTCCCCTACGAGTTGCACGGCGACGGGCCCCGCCCCGCCGTCTGCCTGGGCACCGACGCCTTCCACACCCCGGCCTGGCTGCTGGACGCCGCCCGCGATGCCTTCGCGCCGTGCGGGGAGGTCGGTGTCGACTCGCCGTTCGCCGGCACCTATGTGCCGTTGAAGCACTACGGCGAGGTCCGCGAGGTCTCGGCGCTGATGGTCGAGATCCGCAGGGACGGGTACATGAGCGAGCCCGGTGGTGCCCCCGGCGAGGGAGTGGACCGGCTCGGTGACGCCCTGGCCGCCCTCGTCGCCGCCATGGGCACGGGTGGCGGAACCGGCGGTGGCAGCGGAACCGGCGGCCTCAGCTGACGCGGAAGCCGGTGAACTCCACCAGGCCGTGGTCGCCCGTGCCGCCGTTCCCCGCGGTCATGAAGAGCCCCACGTCCTGGGTCCGGGCCGCCGCCGGGACGGTCACGGTCGCGACCTTCCGCCACGTCGTCCCGTCGTCGGTGCTGCACTCCCCCGTGTACGCACGGCCGCTGCGGCGCAGCCTCAGCAGCACCGGGGCCCGCACGCCGGCGAGCCGCCGGTAGCGGTTCAGCAGGCCGTCGCCGTCGGAGTCGTACGACAGCGTCACCCCGTGCCCGGGGCTCACCGCCAGGTTCAGGAAGCCCGGGGCGTCCGGGTCGTCGAGGTCGTCGCGGACGACGATGCCGGCCCGCGCCCATGCGGCGGTCTCGGCCTGGCTGTCGACACGGGTGGTGACCGTCCCGCCGTCCCGCAGCGCGCCGGGCCGCAGGACCGCCGCGAACTCGGCGGTGCCCTTCCACAGGTCGCGCCCGGCGCCGTCGATGGCGAAGCGGTCGCCGAGCTGCCCGAACACGGCTCCGGTGCCGTTGACGGTCCGGTACGCACGGTCCAGCGGACCCGCGACGTACAGGTCCCCCGCGGCGACCGCGGGCACCCGCGCGCCGCCCGGCACCGGCTCGTACGCGGCCCGCGCCTCGTACCGCAGCGGCGACAGCGGCCGTTTGGGGCGCGCCTCGGGCGCGGTGACGTGCCAGGTCGCCCGGCCGGTGCCGCCGGCCGCCACGCGCGGCAGCGACAGGGCCCCTCGCGGTGCGGCCCGCACCCCGTCCGTGGTCAGGGAGAAGCCGACCGTGCCGGTGGGGGCGAGCCCGTTGGCGTTGGCGAACTCCGCGGTGACCAGGGCCCGGCCGCCCGGCACCAGCGTCACCGGGTCCGCGGTCACGGTCAGCGTGCCCTGGTAGGGGGCCGCGGCAAGGATCTCGTAGGCCCGCCGGGCGAGCGTGTGCGCGTCGCCGATGGGCCGGGTGGGGTAGCGCCCGGCGCGCTTCGTCCAGGGCTCCTCGGCGCGGTACCAGTCGACGGCCCGCGGTGTGCGGCGGGTGGTGAGGGCCGCCGCGCACTCGTCCAGGAAGGTCCGCCAGCGCGGCAGGTAGAAGTCCGCGACCAGCCCGTTCCAGTCACGGTTGGCGTACTCGTGCAGCGACACCGACGTCGCGCGCCCGCCCCAGGTGGTGGTCAGCACCCGGGCGGTGCGCTCGAGTTTGGCGCGCTGCGCGTCCGCCCCGCCCCAGGCCCGGGCCTCCGCGAGCCAGGGGCCGAGCAGGAAGGCCCGGTGGCCGCCCGCGACCTCGTCGGCCAGCCGCATCAGCCGCAGCCACAGCTCGGACAACTGGCGGAAGACCGCCGCGTCGCCGCGCGCGAACGCGGCGCGCAGTTGCGGCAGGAGCTGCCGGCTGCGGTTGGCGACGGCCTGCCGGGCGACGTCGGTCAGGTCGTAGCGGTAGGCGTCGCTGCCGCGTGCCCCGGCGGACACCGCCAGCAGCGCGGCGAACGCCGCGTCGAAGGCGGCGGGATCGTAGGTGAGGGCGTTCGGCGCGTACACGCTGCTGGAGTCGGCGGTCAGCGAGGGACGGGCCGTGAAGAGGCTGTCGTGGGCGTCGGCGCGCTCCAGGGCGTCGTGCCGGTAGGCGGTGCGGCGCAGCGCCTGCCAGGCGACGCGTGCCTGGCCGTCCTCGGTGCCGTAACGGGTCCGCGCGTAGGTGTCGAACCAGGTCGGCAGGTCCACCCGCTGCTCGTGCCAGGGCAGTTCGCAGAACAGCTCGAAGGCGGCCGGGTCGCGCTCGGCGGCCTCCGGGAGGTAGCAGGTGCCGGCCAGGGCGCTGCCGGGCTTGTCCCGCCAGCTGAAGAAGCGGTCCGCCCACACATGGGTCTTGGCGCCGATCGTCGTCCGGCCGCCGAAGTTGGGGATGGAGCCGAAGGCGTACGGGGTGCCCGCCCAGTCCCGCTCGCGGTCGGTGACCGAGGCGAACCGGTCGGAGACGCCGTCCACGACGAGCATCCGCTCCTTGTCGACCGCTTCCAGCAGGTCGGCCCTCGGGTTCTTCTCCCAGCCGAGGATCACCCAAGTGGCGCGGGGGTGCGCCGCGCGCAGCGCCGCCTGGACGCCGCGGGCGGCCGCGGCCACGGGAACCCCGCCCGCGGTGCCGCCCTCGTGGAGCAGGTCCATCTTGAAGTACGCGGCCTCGCCGAACAGCTGTTCCTGGTGGCGGTAGAAGGAGGCGGCGACCGCTGCGAAGGCGCCGGTGCGCGGGTCGAGCCAGTCCGGACGGGCGAAGCCGTGCCAGGTCCCCTGCGGGACGACGCGCGCCCCGGCGTTGCGACGGGCGAAGCCGTCCGGGACGGTGCCGAAGTAGCCCGGCAGCACGGGGGCCATGCCCAACTCCCGCAGCCGCGCGGTGATCCTGCGGCCCAGCGCCGCGCGGGCATCGACGATGCCCGCGGTCAACGGGCCGCCGTACCCGGAGAGGTTCTGCAGCAGCCACCACGGCTGGTGGGACGGGGCCGGCAGCCAGGCCAGGGCCTCCTGGTCGGAGTAGCCGAACTCGCGCAGCACGCGCCGGTACACGGCCTCCGCACCGGCCACCACCAGCACCTCGTTGCAGCCGTGCAGTGCCAGGACGTCGATGAAGCGCTCCCAGCGCGACCAGTCGGCGTAGGGGGCGGTGTAACCGTCGTTGGTGTCGTTGAGGACGAAGCGGTGCGGCACGGTGGCGCGGCGGGCGATGCCGCCCGGGGGCGGCGCCGGGAGCGTCGCGGGCAGGGCGTCCAGGCTGTCGCCCACCCAGGAGACGCCCACGCCGCACACGTGCTTGAGGTACCAGCGCACGCCGCACAGCAGTGTGGCCGGGGACGTGCCGTGCACCTCGATACGGCCCCGCGCACCCGCGATCCGGAAGCGGTCGGACCGTTCACCGTCCTTGCCGCCGTTCCCCCGGCCTTGCGCGACCAGCCGGAACTGCCCCGCGTGCCGTGGCAGCAGCCGGCCCAGCGCGGCACGTGCGGGAGCGGTGTCGAAGGCGGCGGCCATGGTCGCGCCCGCCGCCCCCGTCGCGAACACCGCGCCCGTCGCGGTCGCGGCGGCGGAACCCAGCAGCATCCGCCTGGTCACTCGAGTCACGGCCGGCTCCCGACAGTTGAGGCTGCGTCAGAACGCGTGCCCCGGAACGGTAACGGGAGTGACGATACGGATCAATGTGACGCGAGGGGTGTTCGCCGCAAAAGCGGACGAACTACCCACCCTGGCTCACGCCGGGTCGGGGAAGCGGGCCGCCTGCAGGTAGTCGGGCTTGGGGTCGAGCGCCGCCGCCAGCCGGAAGTGCCGCAGCGCCTCGCCGGAGCGGCCGGAACGCTCCAGGGTGCGGCCGAGGGCGAAGTGCGCGTACGCGTTGTCCGGCTCCCGCTCCAGGACGACCTGGAACTCCAGCTCGGCCGGGCGCAGCTGCGCGGACAGGAAAAAGGCCCGCGCGCGCAGCAGCCGCGCGGCGGTGTTCTCCGGGTGGGCGGCGATGACCGAGTCCAGCAGCTTCACCGCCCCACGGGCGTCGCGGGCCGCCAGCAACTGCTCGGCCGCACGGAAGTCGATGACGTGGTTCTCGGGGCTCTGCTCGGGCACAGCCGCCTCCTTCCCCGGGCACTCGCCACCACACAACTACCCAACATCACCATTCGCATATGCATTCCCCGGCGGAACAGCCCGGCGGTCGCTCACGCCTCCTCGTCGGCCGGGCGCCGTTCCGCCGGCACCGCGGGCCCGGCCGGGCCCTTCGGCGCCTCCAGGGCCGCCGGCGCCGCGCCGTCGACCTCGGCGACGGGCCGCGCCGGCTCCACAGCCGCGGCGGGGTCGGGTGCCGGGGCGGGAACGGGGGCCGGTTCCGCGGCCGGGCGTTCGCTTCCCGCCGCCCGCTCGAAGAAGCGCAGCATCTCCACCGGGAACGGCATGACCAGCGTCGAGTTCTTCTCCGCGGCCACCTCCACGACCGTCTGCAGCAGGCGCAGCTGCATCGCCGCCGGCGTGCCGTCCATCGCGGCCGCGGCCTGCGCGAGCTTCTGCGAGGCCTGCAGTTCGCCGTCGGCGGTGATGATGCGCGCCCGGCGCTCGCGGTCGGCCTCGGCCTGCCGCGCCATCGACCGCTTCATCGACTCCGGCAGGGCCACGTCCTTGATCTCCACGCGGTCGATGTGGATGCCCCACTCGACGGCCGGTGTGGCCAGCATCAGCTCCAGGCCCTCGTTCATCGCCTCGCGCCCCGACAGCAGGTCGTCCAGCTCGCTCTTGCCGATCACCGAGCGCAGCGAGGTCTGCGCCACCTGCAACATGGCGAACTGGTAGTTCTGCACGTCCACCGTGGCCTTGATCGGGTCGATGACCCGGAAGTACAGCACGGCGTCCACCCGGACCGAGACGTTGTCCCGGGTGATGCCCTCCTGCGAGGGCACCGGCATGGTCACCACCTGCATGTTGACCTTGGTCATCCGGTCCGCCAGCGGTACCAGCAGACGCGGTCCGGGCTGCTTGGCGTGCGGCCGCACCCGCCCGAAGCGGTAGACCACACCCCGCTCGTACTGCTTGATCACCCGGAAACTGCTCTTGAGACCACCCAGTCCCAGCACCACGACGGCGATCCCGATCGCTGCCGACACGGCTTCCATCCCAGCCCCCTCTGTCCGCGGTGGAGCGACGCTACTGCTGCACAGACGTCCGCGGAGGGGATTCCGGATCAGCTCTTGACGATCTTTTGACGCAACTGCTCCCACACCTGCCGGACCTGGGGCTCCAGCGCCTCCAGCGGTCCGTCGTTGTCGATCACGACGTCGGCGACCGCCAGCCGCTGTTCCCGGGTGGCCTGGGCCGCCATCCGGGCCCGGGCGTCCTCCGCGGCCATGCCGCGCAGCCGCACCAGCCGGTCCAGCTGGGTCTCCGGCGCGGCGTCCACCACCACGACCACGTCATAGAGCGGTGCCAGGGCGTTCTCCGCCAGCAGCGGCACGTCGTGCACGACGACCGCATCCGGGCCGGCCGCCTGCTCCAGCGCCGCCGAACGGTCCCGGACCAGGGGGTGGACGATGGCGTTCAGCGCCCGCAGCCGCTCGGGGTCGGAGAAGACGATCGCGCCCAGCTTCGGCCGGTCCAGGGCGCCGCCGGCGGCCAGCACCCCCTCGCCGAACTCGGCGACCACCGCCGCCAGCCCGGGTGTGCCCGGCTCCACCACCTCGCGCGCGATCCGGTCGGCGTCGACCAGCACCGCCCCGTACGAGGCCAGCAGCCGCGACACCTCGCTCTTGCCCGCCCCGATCCCGCCCGTCAACCCCACTTTGACCATGGCGCGAGACTACCGGTGCCCCCGCACGCCCACGATCCGGGTCAGGAGCCGTCGTCCTCGCGGTCGGCCAGGAAGCGCTCGAACTCTGCCGCCAGGTCGTCCGCCGACGGCAGCTCGACCGGCTCGGCGATCAGGTTCTGCCGGCTGCCGCCGCCCGCCAGCGCGTCGTACTGGTTCTCCAGGCCCTGCACCACCGCGACCAGCTCCGCGTCGCCGTCGGCGACCTGCCGGTCGATCTCGGCACGCACCGTGTGCGCCTCCATCCGCAGCGCGTGCGCCACCTGCGGAAGCACCAGTCCGGTGGCGGCCGTCAGCGTCTCCACCACCGTCAGCGCGGAGTCCGGGTAACCCGAACGCGCCAGGTAGTGGGGTACGTGGGTGGCCAGGCCCAGCACATCACGGCCCGCCTCCGCCAGCCGGAACTCGACCAGCGACTCCGCGCTGCCCGGCACCTGCGCCTCGTCGAACCAGCTGCGGTGCCCCGGCACCAGGTCCAGCCGGTTGCCGTGCGGCGTCAGCCCCACCGGACGGGTGTGCGGCACGCCCATGGGGATGCCGTGGAAGTTGATCGCCAGCCGCACCCCCAGCCGCTCCACGACCTGCACCACCGCGGCGGCGAAACGCTCCCACTCGATGTCCGGCTCCTGGCCCGACAGCAGCAGGAAGGGGCTGCCCGTACTGTCACGGACCAGCCGCAACGCGATCTCCGGCGCGTCGTACGCCGTCCAGCGGTCCCGCTTGAAGGTCATCAACGGACGGCGCGCGCGGTAGTCCACCAGGCGGTCCGCGTCGAAACGCGCCACCACCTGGTGCTCCTGCCGCTCCAGCAGCTCCTCGACGACCTGCGCGCCGGTCTCCCCGGCGTCGATGTACCCGTCGAAGTGGTACAGCAGCACGGGTCCGGTCTCACCGAACGCCTCGTCGACCGCCTCTGCCCCGCCCGGCTCGTATGCGTACAGCCCCTGCGGATCCAGCACTGCGCACCCTTCCTTCGGTCTTCGTCAACTCTGAGTGCAACGGACCGCACAGCCCGCGCATTCCCACCCGGACCCGGCAACGCGGAAGGACCCGCCCTCCAGGGGAGAGCGGGTCCTTCCGTGGTGCATGGGCGATACGCCCTGCGATCAGCTCTGGCCGCCGGCCAGCTTCTCGCGGAGCGCGGCCAGCGCCTCGTCCGACGCGAGCGCGCCGGACTGGTCGCCGGACTCCGAGGAGTACGAGCCACCGGTCGGGCCGGCCGGAGCCGCCTCGCCGGCCTGGGCCGCAGCCTCGGCATCGGCCTCGCGGGACTTGATGACCTGGGCCTGGTGCTGCTCGAAGCGGGACTGCGCCTCGGCGTACTGGTGCTCCCACGCCTCGCGCTGGGTCTCGTAGCCCTCGAGCCAGTCGTTGGCCTCGGGGTCGAAGCCCTCGGGGTAGATGTAGTTGCCCTGGTCGTCGTAGGACGCGGCCATGCCGTACAGGGTCGGGTCGAACTCGACCGAGGCCGGGTCGGCACCGAAGGACTCGTTGGCCTGCTTCAGCGAGAGGCTGATGCGACGGCGCTCGAGGTCGATGTCGATGACCTTGACGAAGATCTCGTCGTTGACCTGGACGACCTGCTCCGGGATCTCCACGTGGCGCTCGGCCAGCTCGGAGATGTGGACCAGACCCTCGATGCCCTCGTCCACGCGGACGAACGCACCGAACGGCACCAGCTTCGTGACCTTTCCGGGCACGACCTGGCCGATCTGGTGGGTGCGGGCGAACTGCTGCCACGGGTCTTCCTGGGTCGCCTTCAGCGACAGGGAGACACGCTCGCGGTCCATGTCGACGTCCAGGACCTCGACCGTGACCTCCTGGCCGACCTCGACGACCTCGGAGGGGTGGTCGATGTGCTTCCAGGACAGCTCCGACACGTGCACCAGGCCGTCCACGCCACCCAGGTCCACGAAGGCACCGAAGTTGACGATGGAGGAGACGACGCCGGAGCGCACCTGACCCTTCTGGAGGGTGGTGAGGAAGGTCTGACGGACCTCGCTCTGGGTCTGCTCCAGCCAGGCACGGCGGGACAGGACCACGTTGTTGCGGTTCTTGTCCAGCTCGATGATCTTGGCCTCGAGCTCCTTGCCGACGTACGGCTGGAGGTCGCGGACACGGCGCATCTCGACCAGCGAGGCGGGGAGGAAGCCACGGAGGCCGATGTCGAGGATGAGACCACCCTTGACGACCTCGATGACGGTACCGGTGACGATCCCGTCCTCTTCCTTGATCTTCTCGATCGTGCCCCAGGCACGCTCGTACTGAGCGCGCTTCTTGGACAGGATCAGACGGCCCTCCTTGTCCTCCTTCTGGAGGACCAGGGCCTCGATCTCGTCGCCCACGGCGACGACCTCGTTGGGGTCGACGTCGTGCTTGATCGAAAGCTCGCGCGAGGGGATGACACCCTCGGTCTTGTAACCGATGTCGAGCAGGACCTCGTCCCGGTCGACCTTCACGATGACGCCGTCGACGATGTCGCCGTCGTTGAAGTACTTGATCGTCTCGTCGATCGCGGCGAGGAAGGCTTCCTCGGAACCGATGTCGTTGACCGCCACCTGCGGGGTGGTACGAGGGGCCTGGGCCTCGGTGCTGCTCGTCATTAGGAAAAGGGCTCCGGTACGGACATGAAGTCGTAGGTACTGCTACGCCGTAAGCCCGTTTCGCTCCTGCCGATTCCGGACAGCCCAGAGGCCGAGAGGTTTACAACAGATGTGAGCGCAGCCTGCTCCGTCCGAGGCGCGCAGGCTCGCAGCGCAACTTGTAGCATACGGGGGCAGCCGGGCACGGTCAATGCACGAAGAGCGCACCACGGGCGTAACACCCCGTACCGGGCACTGGCACATAGACGTGTTGCGGCGGCACCGCAGCCACAGGTCACCACAGAGGGTACGACGAGCAGCGCGATGATCCAAGCACCGGCCCCCCGGCCCGCCCCCGAAGAACCCGAGGCCACGCGCCGTGTCGCAGGCGTCACGGAGAGCAGCCGAGCCAACCGCGGATGGTGGGACCGCAACGCCGACGAGTACCAGAACGACCACGGAGACTTCCTCGGCGACGGAGATTTCGTCTGGGGCCCGGAAGGAGCAACCGAGGACGAGCTCCACCTCCTCGGACCCGCCACCGGACTGAAGGGCGCGTCCGTCCTGGAGATCGGCGCCGGCGCCGCCCAGTGCTCCCGCTGGCTCGCCGCGCACGGCGCCCGGCCCGTCGCCCTCGACCTCTCCCACCGCCAGCTCCAGCACGCCCGCCGCATCGACGACGGCCACAGCCCCTTCCCCCTCGTCCAGGCCGACGCCGGCGCCCTCCCCTTCGCCGACGCCTCCTTCGACCACGCCTGCTCCGCCTACGGCGCCCTCCCCTTCATCGCCGACACCGCCCACGTCATGCGCGAGGTCCGGCGCGTCCTGCGCCCCGGCGGCCGCTGGGTCTTCTCCGTCACCCACCCCATCCGCTGGGCCTTCCCCGACGAACCCGGCCCCGACGGACTCACCGCCTCCGCCCCCTACTTCGACCGCACCCCCTACGTCGAACAGGACGAGAGCGGACACGCCGTCTACGTCGAACACCACCGCACCCTCGGCGACCGCGTCCGCGAACTCGCCGCCGCCGGCTTCCACCTCGTCGACCTCGTCGAACCCGAATGGCCCGCCTGGAACACCGCCGAATGGGGCGGCTGGTCCCCGCTGCGCGGCAGGATCATCCCCGGCACCGCGATCTTCGTCTGCGTCGCCCCGTGACCCCCCGCCCCGCGGACCTGCGCGAGGACGCCCTCGCCGCCCTCCCGGTGCGCACCGCCCTGCCCGCCCTCCACGACGCCCTCCACAGCCACGGCTGCGCCGTCCTCGCCGCCCCGCCCGGCACCGGCAAGACCACCCTCGTCCCGCTCGCCCTCGCCGGGCTCCTCGACGACGGCCGCCCCGCCCGGACCGTCGTCGTCGCCGAACCACGCCGCATGGCCGCCAAGGCCGCCGCCCGCCGCATGGCCTGGCTCCTCGGCGAGGAGACCGGCGGCCGCGTCGGACACACCGTGCGCGGCGACCGCAAGGTCTCCCCCGGCACCGTCGTCGAGGTCGTCACCACCGGCGTCCTGCTCCAGCGGCTCCAGCGCGACCAGGAACTCCCCGGCACCACCACCGTCCTCCTCGACGAGTGCCACGAACGCCACCTCGACGCCGACACCGCCATGGCCTTCCTGCTCGACGTGCGCGCCGCCCTCCGCCCCGACCTGCGCATCGTCGCGGCCTCCGCCACCACCGACGCCGACGCCTGGTCCCGGCTGCTCGGCGACGCACCCGTCGTCCACGCCGAAGGCCGCCTCCACCCCGTCACCGTCACCCACGCACCCCCGCCGCACGGCATCCGGCCGCCGCACGGCATGCGCGTCGACCCCGCCTTCCTCGACCACGTCGCCGCCACCGTCCGCACCGCGCTGCGCACCAGCGACGGCGACGTCCTGTGCTTCCTCCCCGGCACCGGCGAGATCGCCCGCGTCGCCGGGATGCTCGGCGACGCCGGCGCCGACGTCCTCCAACTCCACGGCCAGGCACCCGCCGCCGTCCAGGACGCCGTGCTCCGCGGCGGCGACGGCACCCGGCGCCGCGTCGTACTCTCCACCTCCGTCGCCGAATCCAGCCTCACCGTCCCCGGCGTACGCGTCGTCGTCGACTCCGGCCTCGCCCGCGAACCCCGGACCGACCACGCCCGCGGACTCGGCTCCCTCACCACCGTGCGGGCCTCCCTCGCCACCGCCGCCCAGCGCGCCGGACGCGCCGGACGCGAAGCCCCCGGCACCGCCTACCGCTGCTGGAGCGAGGCCGAGGACACCGCCCGGCCCCGCTTCCCCTCCCCCGAGATCGCCATCGCCGACCTCACCCCCTTCGCCCTCCAGGCCGCCGCGTGGGGCGACCCCGACGCCTCCGGACTCGCCCTCCTCGACCCGCCCCCGCCCGGCGCCCTCGCCGCCGCCCACGACGTCCTCACCGCCATCGGAGCCCTCCGCCCCGACGGCCGCACCACCGACCGCGGCGACCGCATGGCCCGCATCGGCCTCCACCCCCGCCTCGCCCGCGCCCTCCTCGACGGCGCCCCCCGCACCGGCACCCGCCGCGCCGCCGACATCGTCGCCCTCCTGTCCGAACAGCCCCCGCGCGAGCGCGGCGACGACCTCGCCGCCGCCTGGCGCACCACCCGCCGCGCCCACGACGCCCACGCCGACCGCTGGCGCCGCGAGGCCCGCCGCCTCGCCGCCGCGGCCCCCGACCACCCCGCCACCGCGCTCACCGACGACACCGCCGCCGGCCTCCTCACCGCACTCGCCTTCCCCGAGCGCGTCGCCCGCCGCCGCGCTGGCACGGGCGGCAGCGGCAGCGGCACGGGCACGGGGACCGGCTACCTGATGGCCTCCGGCACCGCCGCCGACCTCGCCGACGGCACCCGCCTCGGCACCCCCCAGTGGCTCGCCGTCGCCGTCGCCGACCGCCCCGCCGGCTCCCCCGCCGCCCGCGTACGCCTCGCCGCCGTCATCGACGAGGACACCGCCCGCACCGCCGCCGCGCCCCTGCTCACCGGGACCGACGAGGTCACCTGGGCCGACGGCGACGTCACCGCCCACCACGCCGCCCGCCTCGGCGCGATCACCCTCACCACCCGGCCCCTGACCGACCCCGACCCCGCACAGCTGCGCACCGCGCTCCTCGACGGCCTCCGCCGCGAAGGACCCCGCCTGCTGAAGTGGACCCGCGACGCCGACACCCTGCGCCGGCGCCTGGCCTTCCTCCACCGCGAGATCGGCGCCCCCTGGCCCGACGTCTCCGACGAGGCCCTGCTCTCCCGCGCGGACGACTGGCTCGCCCCCGAACTCGCCACCGCCCGCCGCCGCGCCGACCTCGCCCGTGCCGACGCCGCCACCGCCCTGGGCCGCCTCCTGCCCTGGGCCACCGGCGACGCCGCCCGCCTCGACGAACTCGCCCCGGAACGCATGGAGATCCCCTCCGGCTCCAAGGTCCGCGTCTCCTACGACGAGGATCGCCCCGTCCTCGCCGCCAAGCTCCAGGAACTCTTCGGCTGGACCGCCACCCCCCGCATCGCCGGCGGCCGCGTCCCCCTCCTCGTCCACCTGCTCTCCCCCGCGGGACGCCCCGCCGCCGTCACCGCCGACCTCGCCTCCTTCTGGCGCGACGGCTACCGCGCGGTGCGCGCGGAACTCCGCGGCCGCTACCCCAAGCACCCCTGGCCCGAGGACCCCACCACGGCGGTCGCCACCCGGCACACCAACGCCCGCCTCAATGCTTCGGGCCGACGAACCGGTCCATGAGCGCGACGGCCTCCCGGCGGGCGACGGAGATGTTGCAGGCGTTGGCCTGCCTCCAGGCGACGCCGAGGGCGTCGAGCGTGTCGGTGCACAGGCGCCGGATGTCGTCGGACCTGTTGGTGAAGAAGTAGCGCGGGTACTCGTAGCTCCTGGTGCCGCCGGCCACGGTCCGGGTGGTCCGGTTGACGACCCGGCTCCCATCGGAATGGATGAGCCCGCGCACGAAGTCCCAGGGCCGTTCGTCGACGACGGCCTGCTGCCAGGGCTCCAGCGCGATGCGGCGCTCGTGCTTCCTGCCGGGTCCGTGCTGGGGGAAGAGGCAGGGCCAGTGGTCGCTGTAGGACGTGACCATGGTGCAGCCCTGGGTGTGGACGCGGCACACGGAGTTCCCGGGCCGGACGTCCCTCATGGCCTGCTCGCACGCGTCGATCAGTCCGGGCCAGGCGTCGCCGCAGGCGATGCGCAGGGCGTGGCCGCCGTGCGGCTGGGGGCTGATGCAGCCGTCGCCGAGGTAGAGGCCGAGCAGGTAGGCGTAGGCGGGGCCGGATGCGCGGCCGGTGCAGTCGGTGCCGCTTCGCCTGGGTTCGATGCGGGTGCGCCAGTCGCGGATGGCGGAACGGGACACGCCGGTCATCCGGCTCACGGAGTTGAGGCTCCGGCCTTCGGTGAGGAGCGCGAGGGCCCGGCGGCGGGTTTCCAGGTCGTACATGTGAACGACTTTGGCGTGATTCCCGCCACGCGTGACCGGAAATCCCGTGCCGCTCACTCGACTCAGTGAAGATCACCCTGAGTGATAAACGCCTTGAATTTGAAGGTGGAGTACCCCGGGTGGGATTCGAACCCACGCTATATGGTGTTTGAGACCATTGCCTCTACCGCTGGGCTACCGGGGCTTCCTTTGAAGCGAAGGCTAGCGTATACCCTCCGTGTCCTAAACATACCGGAGATAGGTAGGCTCTTGGGGCAGCACCTGCCCTGGAACGAGGAGTCCCGTGAGCGCCGCCGAGCCCGTTGACGAGCAGTCGCACGTACCGCCGCTGACCACCCGTGTGGTGATCGCCGAGGACGAGGCTCTGATCAGGCTCGACCTGAAAGAGATGCTCGAGGAGGAGGGCTACTCCGTCGTCGGTGAGGCGGGTGACGGCGAGACGGCCGTGAAGCTCGCCGAGGAGCTGCGGCCGGACCTGGTGATCCTGGACGTGAAGATGCCCGTGCTGGACGGGATCTCGGCCGCGGAGCGGATCGCCAAGGAGAAGATCGCGCCGGTGCTGATGCTGACCGCCTTCTCGCAGCGCGAGCTGGTGGAGCGGGCCCGGGACGCGGGCGCCATGGCGTACCTGGTCAAGCCCTTCAGCAAGAGCGACGTCGTCCCGGCGATCGAGATGGCCGTGTCGCGGTTCACGGAGCTGCGGGCGCTGGAGGCGGAGGTCGCGGACCTGAGCCTGCGGCTGGAGACGCGGAAGCTGGTGGACCGGGCGAAGAGCGTCCTGCAGACGAAGTACGGGCTGACGGAGCCGGCCGCGTTCCGGTGGATCCAGAAGACGTCGATGGACCGTCGCATGACGATGCAGGCGGTGGCGCAGGCCGTGCTGGACGAGGTGGACGGCGCCGCCAAGTAGCGTCGGCCGCGGACCGGGTCAGGCCGCGCGGTCGGGCCAGTCGCGCTGTGGCAGGGGGATGTCCGCCGTGGGCATCCCTTTGTCGTTGGTGACGGCGAGGTGGTCGACGGCGGTGTCGCGGGGGATGTCGAACCACAGGTCGTACGTGGCGCTGTCGTGGGCGCCGATGTCGATCGTGAGGGGCTGGCGCTTGATCTGCATGGCCTCCCAGTCCATGGTGTGCCGGCTGCCGTCGGTGAGGACGAGCCGGTGGAGGTCGTTGTCGAGGCGTGCGCTGACGGAGTCGTCGACGGTGACGGTGACGCGGATGCGGCACAGGCGGCCTTTGGCGGGGTGTTCGGCGTGGGTGCCGATGATGACGGCGATGCCGCAACGCAGGGCGAGGGCGCGGAATTCGAGGTTCCCCGCGTGGACGGCCGGTGCGTCGAGGGGGATTTCGAGCTGACGGAGGGGTTGGCCGGTCCGGGGTGGGGAAGGGGTGGGCCATATCGCGGCGGCGGCGAGGGCCGCTACCGTGGCTCCGGCGAGCGCTGCGGCCAGGGCCGTCAGGGCGGGCCGGCGGGCCAACCGCCGCACAAGGCCACCAAATCGGACCTTTGCTTCCATCTCTCCCCCACGGGTCGTCCGGTTACCGGTAAGGACCGTTCTGTTTCCGGCACATGACCGAGGTCACCGTCCGATCACATATCTTCCGACGGCCTATCTGAGTGCCTGATCAGCGGATTACATTCCCGCCAACCCGCGTGGCGTTCACGCGGTCGCAATCCGGAGGGCCTACGGCCCGCCGACTCGTAATCTCATTGAGCGGCTCCAGGGGGTCGTAGTGCTCAACAAGAAGCTCGTCAAGCTTGCCATCCCGGTGGCAGTTGGCGCTCTCGCGCTCACCGCATGCGGTGGCGACAAGGACGACAGCAGCAGTGGCGGCGGCAAGCCGACGTTCTCCATCGGCTTCCAGGGTCCGCTGTCGGGTGACAACAGCGCGCTGGGCATCAACGAGGACAACGGTCTGAAGCTGGCCGTGGAAGAGGCCAACAAGAAGGGCGACCTGCCCTTCACGCTGAAGGTCGTGGACGGCGACGACCAGGGCCTGCCGGACCAGTCGCCCGCTGCGGCCCAGAAGCTGATCGGTGACACCAGCGTCGTCGCCGTCGTCGGCCCCGCGTTCTCCGGTCCGACGAAGGCCGCGGGCGGTCTGTACGCCCAGGCGCAGCTCGCCGCGGTGACGCCGTCGGCGACCAACCCGGACCTGACGAACCAGGGCTTCTCCTCGTTCCTGCGCGGTGCGCCGAACGACAACGAGCAGGGTGCCGGCATGGCCGAGTACCTCTCGAAGCACGAGAAGGCCAAGAAGGTCTTCGTCATCGACGACAAGAGCGAGTACGGCGTCGGTCTGGCGAAGGTCGCGATCGACAGCCTGAAGGCCGCGGGCGTCACGGTGGAGACGGACTCCGTCCCGGCGAAGACCCCGGACTACACCGCCGCCGCGACGAAGGTCGTCAACTCCAAGGCCGACGCGCTCATCTACGCGGGTTACTACGCGGACCTGGCCCCGTTCGCCAAGAAGCTGGCCGACGGCGGCTTCAAGGGCATCGGCGTCTCGGGTGACGGCTCCAACGACGCGAAGTTCGTCGAGCTGGCCGGCGCCGCGTCCGAGAAGTGGTTCCTGACCTGCCCGTGCACCGACGCCACGAAGAACGAGAGCACCAAGGCGTTCACCGAGGCGTACACCGCGAAGTTCAACACGCCTCCGGGCACCTACTCGGCCGAGTCGTACGACATCGCGAACCTGATCATCTCCGAGATGAAGAAGCTCGGTAAGGACGTCACGCGCGACAAGCTGCTGGCGGCTCTGAAGGGCGTCAACTACAAGGGCCTGACCAAGGAGTTCGCCTTCGACGACAAGGGTGAGCTGAAGACCAAGAACGTGTACCTGTACCAGGTCGCCGACGGCAAGATCGGCTACCTGGGTGACGTGGCCACCCTCAGCGCCAGCTGACCCGGCAACTGACACCTGAGGTGGGGGGCGTGGGGCGCGGCACGGATTCCGGCCGCTGCCCCGCGCTCCCCATCGCTGTGTCGGACGCGTTTTCGCCGCCCTTCACCGGCTTCAGCAAGGATTCCCACGCACGATGAATCTCTTCCACAACTTCTGGGACTACTTCATCCCAGGCTTGACGACGGGTTCCATGTACGCCGTCATAGCGATCGGGTACACCCTGGTCTACGGCGTGCTCCAGCTCATCAACTTCGCGCACAGCGAGGTCTTCATGATGGGCGGCTTCGGTTCGCTCGTCGTGCTCTCCGAGCTCGCCCCGCAGTCCCCGCACGGGTTCAACTCCGTCGTGTGGGTGATCGTCGGCATGATCGCCGGCGCCCTGGTCGGAGCGCTGACCGCGTTCGGGCTGGAGAAGGCGGCGTACAAGCCGCTCCGCAAGCGCAACGCCCCCAAGCTGGTCTTCCTGATCAGCGCCATCGGCGCGTCGTTCTTCCTGTACAACCTGGCGGGCAAGCTGTGGGGCCGCAACCCCGTGCCGATGCCGGAGCTGTACACCAACGGTGAGGTCTTCAGCGTCTTCGGCACCCCGGTGAAGATCACGCAGCTGATCATCATCGGTTCCGCGGTCGCGATGATGATCGGTCTGGACCTGGTGGTCAACCGCACGAAGATGGGTGCGGGCATCCGGGCCGTGGCGCAGGACGCCGAGACGGCGGGTCTGATGGGCGTCGACATCGACAAGATCATCTCTCGTACGTTCATCATCGGCGGTCTGCTGGGTGGCGCGGCCGGCTTCCTGTACGGCTTCGGCATCTCCGGCCAGGTCTGGTTCACGGTGGGCTTCCTGCCGGGCATCAAGGCCTTCGCGGCGGCGGTGCTGGGCGGTATCGGCAACATCCGTGGTGCGATGCTGGGCGGTCTGCTGCTGGGCATCGTCGAGAACCTGAGCTCCCCGCTCTTCGGCACCCAGTGGATCGACGTGACCGCGTTCGTGATCCTGATCCTGGTGCTGCTGTTCCGTCCGACGGGCATCATGGGCGAGCGTCTGGGGAGGTCGGCATGAGCAACGCGACCGCTGCCAAGTCCTTCTCGGTGGACGTGGCGAAACTGCGCCGCAAGGCCTGGTACCAGCAGCCCCGCTGGACGCGGCTGCTCGGCATGCTGGTGCTGGGCTTCATCCTGGCGCTGATGACGGGCGAGGACGGCAACCCGGCGGAGAGGCTGTCGGCGTTCACCGGCGCCTTCCAGTCGGCGCGGCTGTGGATCTGCCTGGCCATCATGGTGGGCGTGTGGGCGCTGGTGGAGTTCGGCGCTCCGGTGCGCGACGCGGCCCGGCAGGGTGCGCAGGGTGTCGGCAAGTCGCTGGAGCCGACGCGGGCGATGTTCCGGTCCAACGGCTGGCTGCGGCTGGGCGGACTGGTGGTCGTCCTGGTGCTGGCGATCGTCATCCCGGCCAACACCAGCCTGTTCTGGCAGGAGGTCCTCGTCACGCAGATGGGGATCTTCATGATCATCGCGGTCGGTCTGAACGTGGTGGTCGGCTGGGCGGGTCTGCTGGACCTGGGCTTCATCGCCTTCTACGCGATCGGCGCGTACTCCTGCGCCTTCTGGACCGGCCACATGCCGGTGAAGCCGCCGTTCACGGTGGGCGCGCTGGAGTCGATCCCGTTCGCCATCGTCACCTGTCTGATCGCCGGTGTGCTGCTGGGTGCCCCGACGCTGCGGCTGCGCGGTGACTACCTCGCGATCGTGACGCTGGGCTTCCACGAGATCGTGTACCTGGTCGCGAAGAACTCGGACGGCTTCACTAACGGTTCGCGCGGTGTCATCGGCATCCCGCACCCGTCGATCCACATCGGTCCGATCAACTACGACTGGACGCTGGACCCGCTGCCGTACTGGTACCTGCTGCTGTTCTTCCTGGTGGTGCTGATCTTCCTGTACAACCGCCTGGAGCACTCGCGGATCGGCCGCACCTGGACGGCGATCCGGGAGGACGAGGTGGCCGCCTCCGCGACGGGCATCAACACCGTCCGGTACAAGCTGCTGGCCTTCGCGATCGGCGCGTCGACCTCGGGTCTGGCGGGCGTCGTCTACTCCAGCAAGGTCGGCTTCATCAACCCGGAGAACTTCACCATCGTGCTGTCGGTGCTCGCGCTGGCGTACGTGGTGTTCGGCGGCATGGGCTCCATCGCGGGCGTGCTGTTCGGTGCCGCGCTGCTGGTGTGGCTGCCGAACGCGCTGCGTGACTTGGTGCCGGAGCAGGACCGCTTCATCTACCTGGGTGCGCTGCTCGTCATCATGATGATCTTCCGTCCGCAGGGTGTGATCCCCTCCCGCCGCAGGCAGCGTGAGCTGCACATGGCGGAGGCGGGCATCGGTGACGCCGATGCGATGACCGAGCCGACGGGAGGCGTGAAGTCGTGAACGCGGTGGAGGAAGCGGGCGTGCAGCCCGCGCAGACCGGCGATGCGGTGCTGCAGGCCCGTGGCGTGACGCTGCGGTTCGGCGGTCTCACCAGCCTGTCGGACGTCAACCTGACGATGCGGCGGGGCGAGATCCTCGCGGTGATCGGCCCGAACGGCGCGGGCAAGACCTCGCTGTTCAACTCCCTGACGGGCGTGTACGTCCCGCAGGAGGGCGCGATCACCTTCCACGCGGAGGGCGGTTCCGAGCACAAGCTGCTCGGCGCCAAGCCGTACCTGGTGAACCGTTACGGTGTCGCCCGGACCTACCAGAACATCCGGCTCTTCAGCGCCCTGACGGCGCTGGAGAACGTCAAGATCGCGGCGGAGTCGCGGCAGAAGTCGGGAGCGATCTCGATCATGCTGGGCCTGCCGTGGGCGCGCCGGGACGAGAAGGCCAGCGACGAGCGGGCGCAGGAGCTGCTGTCGTACGTGGGCCTGTCGGGCAAGCACAACGAGCTGGCAGCCAGCCTCTCCTACGGTGACCAGCGGCGTCTGGAGATCGCGCGGGCGCTGGCGACCGACCCGAAGGTGCTGCTGCTGGACGAGCCGGCGGCCGGTACGAACCCGACGGAGAAGCTGGAGCTGGAGCAGCTGATCCGCCGGATCAACCAGGACCTGGGCGTCAGCGTGCTGCTGATCGAGCACGACATGAAGCTCGTGATGTCGGTCGCGGACCGCGTCATGGTGCTGAACTTCGGCAAGGTGATCGCCGAGGGTCTGCCCGAGGAGGTGCAGCGCGATCCCGCGGTGATCGAGGCGTACCTGGGTTCTGCCGACGAGGAGGCCGTGGAGGCCGTCGCGGAGATGGTGGAGATCGTCGAGTCGCACCACGCGGCCGACGCTCCGGAAGTCCCCGCACCGCGTGAGTCCGAGGAGGAGGGCCGATGACCGAGGCCGCCAACTTCGAGAAGGCGACGGACGGTTCCGTCGCCCAGGCCCCGGCGATGCTGGAGCTGGTCGACCTGCAGGTGTTCTACGGCGCGATCCAGGCGCTCAAGGGCATCAACGTGACGGTCCGGCAGGGTGAGGTCGTGGCGCTGCTCGGCGCGAACGGCGCCGGCAAGACGACCACCCTGCGCACGATCTCCGGTCTGCTGCAGCCCCGCCACGGCGAGGTGCGCCTCGGCGGTGAGCGGATCGACGGCGTTCCCGCGCACAAGGTCGTGGAGCTCGGCATCGGCCAGTCGCCGGAGGGCCGCCGCGTCTTCCCGGTGATGACGGTGCTGGAGAACCTGGAGATGGGCGCGTACCGGTTCAAGGGCGTCTCCAAGGACGACCTGGACCGTGTGCTGACGCTCTTCCCGCGCCTGGCGGAGCGGCGTACGCAGCTGGCGGGCACCTTGTCCGGCGGTGAGCAGCAGATGCTGGCCATCGGCCGGGCCCTGATGGGCCGCCCGAACCTGCTGCTGCTCGACGAGCCGTCGATGGGGCTGGCGCCGCTGATCGTCCAGCAGATCTTCGAGATCATCAAGGAGATCAACGACCAGGGCACCACGGTGCTGCTGGTGGAGCAGAACGCCTCGCAGGCGCTGCAGCTGGCCGACCGCGGCTACGTGCTGGAGACGGGCGCGATCGTCATGGAGGACGACGCCTCGGCCCTGCTGTCCGACCCGCGCGTGCGTGCCGCGTACCTCGGTGAGGGCGCGGCGTAGCGTCCGGCGTCGTACGGCGTGCCATACGGCGAGGAGGGCGGCCCCCGGAGGATTCCGGGGGCCGCCCTCCTCGTGCGTCCCGTGCGGGCGTCAGGCGGTGACGGTGCCCGGCGTGGCCGGGGTGGCCGGGCGCAGCGCGCAGGTGAGGCGGGCTGAGCAGACCCGGCGGTCCTGCTCGTCGCTGATGACGACCTCGTAGGTCGCGGAGGAACGGCCGCGGTGGACAGGGGTGGCGACCCCGGTCACCCGGCCGGAGCGCAGGCCGCGGTGGTGGGTGCAGTTGAGGTCGACGCCGACGGCGAGCTTGCCGGGGCCGCCGTGCAGCATGGCGCCGATGGAGCCGATGGTCTCCGCCAGGACCGCGGAGGCGCCGCCGTGGAGGAGCCCGTAGGGCTGGGTGTTCCCCTCGACGGGCATGGTGCCCACGACGCGCTCCGCGGACGCCTCGACGATCTCGATGCCCATGCGGGAGCCGAGGTCGCCGGCGGAGAACAGCGCCACCAGGTCGACGCCGAGTCCGGCGTACTGCTCGATGACCTCCGGGGAGAAAAGGCTGGTCGTGGTCTGCTCGCCCATGGACGGTGGCTCCGATCGTCGTCGTTCGGTGTACTGGCCCGTTTTCTACCGGACGGTCAGTGGGGACCGCCGGGCGGGGTGGTCCGTTCCAGCCGGACGACGACGGACTTGGACGCCGGGGTGTTGCTGGTGTCGGCGGTGTGGTCGAGCGGGACCAGCACGTTGGTCTCCGGGTAGTAGGCGGCGGCGCAGCCGCGGGCCGTCGGGTAGTGGACCACCCGGAAGCCCTCGGCGCGGCGTTCCGTGCCGTCCGTCCACTCGCTGACGAGGTCGGTGTAGGCACCGTCGGCGAAGCCGAGGGCGGCGGCGTCGTCGGGGTGGACCAGGACGACGCGGCGGCCGCCCTTGATGCCGCGGTAGCGGTCGTCGAGGCCGTAGATGGTGGTGTTGTACTGGTCGTGCGAGCGCAGCGTCTGCAGCAGCAGCCGGCCCTCGGGGACCCGGGGGTACTCCAGGGGGGCGGCGGTGAAGTTGGCCAGCCCCGTGGCGGTGGGGAAGCTGCGGGAGTCGCGCGGGGCGTGCGGGAGGGTGAAGCCGCCGGGGCGGCGCGCCTTGACGTTGAAGTCGTCGAAGCCGGGGATCACGCGGGATATGCGGTCGCGGATCCGGTCGTAGTCGCCCTCGAGCTCCTGCCAGGGCACGCGGCTGTCCGGGCCGAGGACGGCGGCGGCGAGGCGGCAGACGATGGCCGGCTCGGACAGCAGCAGGGGGCTCGCGGGCTCCAGGCCGCCGCGGGAGGCGTGCACCATGCCCATGGAGTCCTCGACGGTGACGAACTGCTCGCCGGCGGCCTGGACGTCCCGCTCGGTGCGGCCCAGGGTGGGCAGGATCAGGGCGCGGGCGCCGGTGACCACGTGGGAGCGGTTGAGCTTGGTGGACACGTGCACGGTGAGGCGGGCACGGCGCATGGCGGCCTCGGTGACGTCCGTGTCGGGTGAGGCGGCGACGAAGTTGCCGCCCATGGCGAAGAAGACCTTGGCGTCGCCGTCGCGCAGGGCGCGGATGGCGGCGACGGTGTCCAGGCCGTGCTCGCGGGGCGGGGCGAAGCCGAACTCCTTCTCCAGGGCGTCGAGGAAGGCGGGCGCGGGCTTCTCGTAGATGCCCATGGTGCGGTCGCCCTGGACGTTGCTGTGGCCGCGGACGGGGCACACGCCGGCGCCGGGGCGGCCGATGTTGCCGCGCAGGAGGAGGAAGTTGACGACCTCCTTGATGGTGGGCACGGAGTGCTTGTGCTGGGTGAGGCCCATGGCCCAGCAGACGATGACGCTCTTGGCGCCGAGCACCATGGCGAGGAGTTCGTCGATCTCGGACCGGGGCAGCCCGGTGGCGCGCAGCACCTCCTCGGGGTCGGTGGCGCGGGCGGCGGCGGCGCACTCCTCGAAGCCGTGGGTGTGCCCGTCGATGAAGGCCTGGTCCAGGACGGTGCCGGGCGCCTGGTCCTCGGCCTCCAGGAGCGCCTTGTTGAGGGCGCGGAAGAGGGCCTGGTCGCCGCCGAGCCGGATCTGCAGGAAGAGGTCGGCGAGCGCGGTGCCGCCGCCGGCCAGGCCCTTGGGGGTCTGCGGGTTCTTGAAGCGCTGCAGGCCGGCCTCGGGCAGCGGGTTGACCGTGACGATCTTGGCGCCGCCCGCCTTCGCCTTCTCCAGGGCGGAGAGCATGCGGGGGTGGTTGGTGCCGGGGTTCTGCCCGGCGACGATGATCAGGTCGGCGCGGTAGAGGTCCTCGAGCAGGACGCTGCCCTTGCCGATGCCTATGGTCTGCGCGAGCGCGGAGCCCGACGACTCGTGGCACATGTTGGAGCAGTCGGGCAGGTTGTTGGTGCCGAACTCGCGGGCGAAGAGCTGGTAGAGGAAGGCGGCCTCGTTGCTGGTGCGGCCCGAGGTGTAGAACACGGCCTCGTCGGGACCCGTCAGGCCGTTCAGCTCGTCGGCGACGATCTCGAAGGCGCGTTCCCAGGGGACGGGCTCGTAGTGGTCGGCGCCGTCCGGCAGGTACATGGGCTGGGTGAGGCGGCCCTGCTGGCCCAGCCAGTAGCCGCTGCGCCGGGCGAGGTCGGCGACGGGGTGCGCGGCGAAGAAGTCCGGGGTGACCCGGCGCAGGGTGGCCTCCTCGGCGACGGCCTTGGCGCCGTTCTCGCAGAACTCGGCGGTGTGCCGGTGCTGGGGCTCGGGCCAGGCGCAGCCGGGGCAGTCGAAGCCGTCCTTCTGGTTGACCTTGAGGAGGGTGAGCGCGGTGCGTCGCACCCCCATCTGCTGCTGCGCGATGCGGAGGGTGTGCCCGATGGCCGGGAGCCCGGCAGCGGCGTGCTGCGGGGCGCTGACCTCGGGTGCGTCCTGGACGGGGTCGCCTGCGGGTGCTTTGCCTGCCATGGCTTCGATCCTGCCACGACAAGGCGGCGGACCGGCAGTGTCAGTCGGGCGTGGGAGGATCGGGGACGTGGCAGCCAAGGCAGAGAAGACGAACGCAGCGACCGGCACCGGACCCCAGGGGGGTGAGCGGCCCCGGTTGCTCCTGCTGGACGGGCACTCGCTGGCGTACCGGGCCTTCTACGCGCTGCCGGTGGAGAACTTCAACACCACCACCGGGCAGCCGACGAACGCGGTGTACGGCTTCGCGTCGATGCTGGCGAACACGTTGCGTGACGAGCGGCCGACGCATCTGGCGGTGGCGTTCGACGTCTCGCGGCGCACGTGGCGTCTGGAGGAGTTCCCGGAGTACAAGGCGACCCGGTCCGCGACGCCGGACGAGTTCCGCAGCCAGGTGACGCTGATCGGCGAGCTGCTGGACACGATGAAGGTGCAGCGCTTCGCCACGGAGGGTTACGAGGCGGACGACGTGATCGCCACGCTGGCCACGCAGGCGGAGGCGCTGGGGTACGAGGTGCTGATCGTCACCGGCGACCGCGACTCCTTCCAGCTCGTCTCGGACCACGTCACGGTGCTGTACCCGACGAAGGGCGTCTCGGAGCTGACCCGGTTCACCCCGGCGAAGGTCGAGGAGAAGTACGGGCTGACCCCCGCGCAGTACCCGGACTTCGCGGCGCTGCGCGGCGACCCGTCGGACAACCTGCCCGGCATCCCGGGCGTCGGGGAGAAGACCGCCGCCAAGTGGATCACCCAGTTCGGCTCGTTCGCGGAGCTCGCGGACCGCGCGGAGGAGGTGAAGGGCAAGGCGGGCGAGAACCTGCGCGCCCACCTGGAGTCGGTGAAGCTGAACCGCCGGCTGACGGAGCTGGTGCGGGACGTGGAGCTGCCCTGCAGGCCGGAGCAGCTGGCGCGGCAGGCGTACGACCGGGACGCGCTCGACGTGGTGCTGGACACCCTGGAGTTCCGCCACCCCAACTTCCGGGAGCGGCTGTACGCGGCCGACCCGGGTGCCGCGGAGCAGGGCACGCCGGAGGTCGCCGGCGGTGTGGCCGTCGAGGGCCGCGTTCTGGCCGCGGGCGAGCTGGCGGACTGGCTGGTGGAGCACGCCGGCGGGCCGCTGGGCGTGGCGACGGTCGACGCGTGGGCGCTGGGCGCGGGCAGCGTGTCCGAGGTGGCGCTGGCGACGGCGGAGGGCCCGGCGGCGTGGTTCGACCCGGCGGCGCTGGACGAGAAGGACGAGCAGGCCTTCGCGGCGTGGCTGGCGGACGCCGCCCGGCCGAAGGTGCTGCACAACGCCAAGAACGTGATGCGGGTCTTCGCCGAGCACGGCTGGAGCGTGGACGGGGTCGCGATGTGCACGGCGCTGGCCGCGTACCTGGTCAAGCCCGGCCGCCGCTCGTTCGCGCTGGACGACCTGTCGGTGGAGTACCTGGGGCGGGAGCTGGCCCCCGCGGGCGGCGAGGACGGCCAGTTGGCCTTCGGCGCCGACGACGAGGCCGAGGCGGACGCCCTGATGGTGCAGGCGCGCACCGTGCTGGACCTGGGCGACGCGTTCGCCGCGCGGCTGGAGCAGGACGGCGCGCTGCGGCTGCTGCGCGAGGTGGAGCTGCCGACCTCGACGCTGCTGGCGCGGATGGAGCGGGCGGGCATCGCGGCGGACCGTGAGCATCTGGAGCGCCTGGAGCAGCGGTTCGCGGGCGAGGTGCAGCTCGCGGTGAAGGAGGCGCACGCCGCGGTCGGGCACGAGTTCAACCTGGGCTCCCCCAAGCAGCTGCAGGAGGTGCTCTTCGGCGAGCTGGGGCTGCCCAAGACGAAGAAGACCAAGACGGGTTACACCACCGACGCGGACGCGCTGGCGTGGCTGGCGGCGCAGACCGAGCACGAGCTGCCGGTGATCATGCTGCGTCACCGGGAGCAGGCGAAGCTGCGGGTGACGGTCGAGGGGCTGGTCAAGACGATCGCTCCCGACGGGCGGATCCACACCACGTTCAGCCAGATCGTGGCGGCCACGGGCCGGCTGTCCTCGACCGACCCCAACCTGCAGAACGTGCCGGTGCGCACCGACGAGGGCCGGGCGATCCGCCGCGGCTTCGTGGTCGGCGAGGGCTACGAGTCGCTGCTGACCGCCGACTACAGCCAGATCGAACTGCGGGTGATGGCCCACCTGTCGGAGGACGAGGGGCTGATCGCGGCCTTCGACTCCGGCGAGGACCTGCACACCACGGTCGGCAGCTACGTCTTCTCGGTGCCGCCCGAGCAGGTGGACGCCGAGATGCGCCGCAAGATCAAGGCGATGTCGTACGGGCTGGCGTACGGGCTGTCGGCCTTCGGCCTGTCGCAGCAACTGGGCATCGAGGCGGCCGAGGCGCGCGGCCTGATGGAGACGTACTTCGAGCGGTTCGGCGGCGTGCGGGACTATCTGCAGCGGGTGGTGGAGGAGGCCCGGGTCACGGGCTACACCGAGACCTTGATGGGCCGCCGCCGTTACCTTCCCGACCTCACCAGCGACAACCGTCAGCGCCGCGAGATGGCCGAGCGGATGGCGCTCAACGCGCCGATCCAGGGCTCGGCCGCCGACATCGTCAAGATCGCGATGCTGAAGGTGGACGCGGCGCTGGCGCGGGAGGGGCTGCGGTCCCGGATGCTGCTGCAGGTGCACGACGAAATCGTGGTCGAGGTCGCCCCCGGCGAGCGGGCCGCGGTGGAGGAGCTGGTCCGCCGCGAGATGGCCGCCGCCTACCCGTTGCGGGCGCCGCTGGACGTCTCCGTGGGCGTCGGTCCGGACTGGGAGTCGGCGGCCCACTGACCGCCGGTCGCCGGGCCGTCGCGGCGGGCGGCGCGGTGCGTGAGGTGCACCGCGCCGGCGCAGGTCGCGGCGGCCAGGGCGAGTCCCGCCCCGGCGCCGAAGAGGCCGGCCGGGATCATCCCGGCGGCGTCGCCGGTCGCCCCGTACCACTGCTCCGCGCGTACGGCCGCTCCGGCGGCCGTGGTGACGCCGAGGGCGGCCAGGGCGAGCCGCCGGGCCCGGCGCGAGAGCCGGGGCACCGAGGAGGGGCGCTTTCCGGCCGGACGTGGCACGGCCCTCAGGGCGCGCAGCCCGTACCAGCCCAGCAGGGCCAGCGCCACGGCCGAGCTTCCGTACTGGACGTACTTGTGCAGTGCCGTGCCGTGCACCTCGTGGTCGAGCACGGGCAGCAGGCGCACGCCCCACCGCCCGGGGTGGGTGAAGGCGTCCCAGACCACGTGGGTGGTCGCCCCGGCCACGGCCGACGCCCAGAAGGCGGCGACCGAGCGCGGCGAGGGCCGCATGCGGTCGCCGACGCCCGCCAGGGCGGCGATCCCGGCCTGCCGGTGCTCGGGCAGCAGGGCCACGAGGGGGCCGCGCAGCACCGCCCAACCGCTCACCAGCCCGGCGGCGATGACCGGGTCCACGAGGACGACGCCCAGCGGGGCGTGGGTGACCTGCCCGAAGCCGAAGAGGCCCCGCACCAGTGAATCGGCGAAGTAGGGCACGTCGGGGGCGAAGGAGCCGGCGACGAGGGCCGCCGCGACGAGCGGGCCGCGTCCCCGTACGGTGCCGGCGCGGTCCTGCCGCAGACCCGGCAGCACAGCCAACGCATGACTCATCGTGAACGGCATGCAACCTCTTCCGGAACACATCTGTCTGATCAGTATGCGACGTCCGGGACGGTGGCTCCGTTCGGGAAGTTGCCGTAGGGTCACCAGGGTTGCCACGCAGGGAGACGGGCGACACACGGCTTTCGGGAGGGGCAGCGGGTATGCGAGCGCGGTACGGACGGCGGATCCGCAGGGGAGTCGCGGGCACCGCGGTGGCCGCCGCGGCCATGGCGGCGCTGACGGGTTCCCAGGCTCCGGGACTGCTGCCGGGCATCCTCAACACCAGCGCAGGCGCCCCGATCGTGCCCCCGCCCGGCGACCCCATCGACGGCAACTCGTCGGAGTACTTCACCGGGCTCCCGCCGCTCAACACACCCGCTCCCGGCACCTCCGCCACCCCGGGCACCGGGCCGGGGACCGGCACCGGCACGACCGACGGCACCGGCCTGCCGGTGTCCGTGCTGGAGGCCTACCGCAGGGCCGAGACGGCGCTCGCCGCCAGCGACCCCGGGTGCAACCTGCGCTGGGAGCTGCTGGCCGCGATCGGCCAGGTGGAGTCCAACCAGGCGCGCGGCGGCAACGTCGACTCCGCGGGCACCACGCTCTCCCCCATCCTGGGCCCGGTCCTCAACGGCAACGGCTTCGCGAACATCACGGACACCGACGACGGCGTCTGGGACGGGGACAAGGTCCACGACCGTGCGGTCGGCCCGATGCAGTTCATACCGTCGACCTGGCAGACCTGGGGCGCGGACGGCAACGACGACGGCGTCACCAACCCGAACAACATATTCGACGCGGCGCTCGCCGCCGGCCGCTACCTGTGCGCGGGCAACCGCGACCTGTCCGTCGAGCACGACCTCCACCGCGCGATCCTGGGCTACAACAACTCGACCGCGTACCTGAACACCGTCCTGTCCTGGTACGACCACTTCCGCAAGGGCGACGTCGTCTCCGTCCCCGACGTGGGCGGTGCGGGCAGCGACACCCCCGATGACCCGCCGTCCTCCACGGCGCCGTCCGCCTCGCCCTCGCCGACGTGGTCCCCGAGCATGAGCGCCTCGCCCCGGCCGACGAAGTCGTCCACGCCGACCGCGACCGCCAGCGGCACGATCGGCCCCCCTTCGGGCAGCCCCTCGCCGACGACCTCGCCCACCGACTCCCCGACGACGGGCCCCACCACCGGCCCGACGGACCCGACGGACCCGCCGACCTGCCCGACGGACTCCGCGTCGCCCACGGCGACCCCCACCGACACGGCCTCCCCGTCGCCGTCCGGTACGTCCGACCCCTGTGCGACGGCCTCCCCCGGCGACAGCCCGTCGCCGACCGCGACGGAGACCGAGGGCGCCACCGCCTCCGGCCCGACCAACTGACGCCGTAGAACCTGTTCTCATTTCAACTCCCGGTTGCTACGGTGCACCGGCCCAGCCGACGTAGCCGTACGACCGGGAGGTACGGCCATGCGCGCAGTCATCGCCGCGGCCATCGGACTCGTCGCCGCGCTCGGGATCGTCCTCCTCGTGACCGCGGTAGGTCCGCCGGACGGCAGCACGTCCCCCGAGCCGCTGCTCACCACCGTCCCCGCGCACCCGTAGGAGGGCGGTCCCATGCGCCGCAGGTCAAGCCTGGTCCTCCTCTCCCTCGCGGTGTTCTTCGCCGCGCTGTCACCGCTGGTGCGCTGGTACGCCTTCCCCCGGCTGGCGAAGATCCCGGCCGGCCAGTACCAGGCGGTCGTCCTGGAGGCGCGGGACGCCACGCTGCTCGACTACGGGACGATGCGCCCGAAGAAGGTCTCCAAGGTCAGCATCGTGCAGACCCTGAAGGGCAACGTGGAGGAGGCGCACAGGATCGACCGGCTCACCGGCCGGGACGTGGTCGTGTGGGACGGACTGGCATACGTGGTGGGCCCGGACGGCGCGATGGTCTCCCAGGTCCCCGAGCGGTACGTCTTCGACGCGCACACGCAGGAACCCGTCCACGCGGGGGGCGAGAGCGTCGACGGCGACGCCGTCGAACGCCGGGGCGTCGAGTTCAAGTTCCCCCTCCTCACCGAGAAGCGGGACTACTACTACTTCGACGCGCAGGCGCGGAGCTCGGCGCCCATCCACTACCGGGGCACGCGGCAGTTCCGCGGCCTGGACGTCTACTACTTCGAGCAGACCGTGCCCTGGACCAAGGTCCCGCTGCCCAAGAAGATGCCGGTCGAGGGCGTCACACCGCAGACCGTCGCGGCGATGGGCATGGAGCGCTGGTACACCACGAAGCGCATGTTCTGGGTGGACCCCGTCACCGGGGCCCCGGTCAACGGGGAGGAGGTCCACCGGGAGGAGATGCGCTTCACCGACGGGAAGCAGCAGCCGGTCACCGCGTTCGCCGGGCACGTGACGATGCGCGAGGACTACGTGCGGCACACCGTCGGCCTGGTGAAGTCCCAGCGGCAGGTGGTGCTGGCGATGACCTCCTACCTGCCGTGGGGCTCGCTCCTGCTGGGCGCCGCGCTGCTGTCGCTCGCGCTCGTCCTGGAGGCGCGCGGCCGCCGCCCGGCAGCGGGCGGCGTCGGCGCCGTCGGCGGCCTCAGCGGGGCGAAGGGGAGTCGTCCTCGCCGATGTGGTGCACGCGCACAAGGTTGGTCGTCCCCGAAACACCGGGCGGCGAGCCCGCCGTGATGACGACGACGTCGCCCTCCTGGCAGCGGCCGATGCGCAGCAGCTGCTCGTCGACCTGGTCGACCATCTCGTCGGTCGTCTGCACCATCGGCCCGAGGAAGGTCTCCACGCCCCAGGTGAGGCTGAGCTGCGAACGGGTGGCCGGCTCGGGGCTGAAGGCGAGCACGGGGATCGGCGAGCGGTAGCGGGAGAGCCGCCGGGCGGTGTCGCCGGACTGGGTGAAGGCCACCAGGTACTTGGCGTCGAGGAAGTCGCCCATCTCCGCGGCCGCGCGTGCGACGGCGCCGCCCTGGGTGCGGGGCTTGTTCTGCTCGGTCAGCGGCGGCAGGCCGGCCGCGAGCATGTCCTCCTCGGCGGCGGCGACGATCCGGCCCATGGTCCTGACCGTCTCGACGGGGTGCTTGCCGACGCTGGTCTCGCCGGAGAGCATGACCGCGTCGGCGCCGTCCATGACGGCGTTGGCCACGTCCGAGGCCTCGGCGCGGGTGGGACGCGAGGAGTCGATCATCGACTCCAGCATCTGCGTCGCGACGATCACCGGCTTGGCGTTGCGCCGGGCGAGGGCGACCGCGCGCTTCTGCACCATGGGCACGGCCTCCAGCGGCATCTCCACGCCGAGGTCGCCGCGGGCCACCATGATCCCGTCGAACGCGGCGACGATCTCCTCGAGGTTGTCGACCGCCTGCGGCTTCTCGATCTTGGCGATGACGGGGACCCGGCGGTCCTCCTCGCGCATGATGCGCAGCACGTCCTCGGCGTCCCGGCCGCTGCGGACGAAGGACAGCGCGATGATGTCGGCACCGGTGCGCAGCGCCCAGCGCAGGTCCTCGACGTCCTTCTCGGACAGGGCGGGCACGGAGACGGCGACACCGGGGAGGTTGAGCCCCTTGTTGTCGGAGATCAGACCGCCCTCGATGCACAGGGTGCGGACCCGGGTGCCCTCGACGCCGGTGACCTCCAGGGTGACGCGGCCGTCGTCGACGAGGATCCGCTCACCACGCGTGACGTCGGCGGCGAGGCCCTTGTACGTGGTGCCGCAGATCAGCCGGTCGCCCTCGATCTCCTCGGTGGTGATCGTGAACTCGTCACCGCGTTCAAGCAGTACGGGGCCCTCCGCGAAGCGTCCCAGCCGGATCTTCGGGCCTTGAAGGTCCGCGAGGATCCCGACGCTGCGGCCGCTCTCGTCGGCGGCCTTGCGCACGCGCCGGTAACGCTCCTCGTGATCGGCGTGGCAACCATGGCTCATGTTCAGGCGGGCGACGTCCATACCGGCTTCGACCAGGGCCTTGATCTGGTCGTAGGCGTCGGTGGCGGGCCCGAGGGTGCAGACGATTTTTGCTCGGCGCATGGACCGAGCCTATGACCTACTTCACAGTAGGTACCTCGTGGAAGGCGACTGTCCAACGTCAGCCTGATTAACGGTTGTTGACAAGTGGTGAAGTGAGCTGGGGCCCGCTCCGATGAGCACACTGCCGGTGGGGCGGGGCTCAGGCCGACAGGTCGGGCGCCGTCATCGTGAAGTGCGCGGTGACCTGCGCGTACACGTTCTGTCGCTCCGGCTCCATGTCAAGGGCCTGGGCCGTGTCCTCGGCGCCGCCGGGTGCCGCGAAGGCGGCGGTCCGCATCGCCGGACGGGCACGGAAGGGCGCCGACTGCTGCACTCCCTCGTCGGCCAGCTCTACCAGCGCGACCAGGCGGGCGCCGAGCGCCTCCGCGTACTCGCGGGCCCGCTGCACCGCGTCGCGCACGGCCTGCCGGCGGGCCTCGCTGTAGGCCGCGGAGTCGGGCCGCAGCGACCACCAAGGGCCGTCGACACGGGTGAGCTCCAGATCGGCCAGCCGGGTGGTGAGCTCCCCCAGAGCGGTGAAGTCGGTGAGGGTCGCCCCCACGCGCACGCTGCCGTGGTACGCCCGTACGCGCTCCCCGCGGCCCCGCTCCCGCAGCTCGGGGGTGATCACGAAGGCCCCGGTCTCCAGCTTCTCGACGGCGTCGGTGTAGCCCTTGACGAGGTCGAGCACCTGCGCGTTGCGCCGGCTGAGGTCGTCCAGCGTGGCGCGGCGGTCGGTGCCGCGGGCGCTGACGGTGACGGCGATCCGGGCGAGCTCGGGCTCGACCTCGAGGGTCGCCTCGCCCCGCACCCCCACATGTGGGCTCTCGGGCGTCGGGTACGTCCTGGCCGGTTCTGTGCTCATGCGTCCCACCTTGCCAGGCCGGTACCGCCGTGACGAGTCATCTGTTCGCAACCTGGCGGGGGTGTTGCCCGGAGCACCCGTGCGCCAGAATCTACGCGCGTTAACACCACCAGCAGACCATCATCCCGCCCCCGGCGACCGCCGGAGGCGCCCCCGGACACCAGGAGCCGACGCATGCCGCTGAACCGCAGGGACTTCCTCAACCGCTCCGCCGTCACCGGCGCGGGCCTCGCGCTGGCCGGCACGGCGGGCGCCCTGGCCGGCGCGGCTCCGGCCCAGGCCACGGGCCGCCACGGGCAGGGGCACGGGCACGGGCCGAAGAAGTACTCCTTCAGCGTCCTCGGCACCACCGACCTGCACGGCAACGTCTTCAACTGGGACTACTTCACGGACGCGGAGTTCGACGACAAGGCGCACAACGACGTCGGCCTCGCCAAGATCTCCACCCTGGTCACGCAGCAGCGCGCGGCGAAGGGCCGCCGCAACACCCTGCTGATCGACGCGGGCGACACCATCCAGGGCACCCAGCTGTCGTACTACTACGCCAAGATCGACCCGATCACCGCCAAGCACGGTCCGGTGCACCCGATGGCGCAGGCCATGAACGCCATCGGCTACGACGCCGCGGCGCTGGGGAACCACGAGTTCAACTACGGCATCCCGGTGCTGCGCAAGTTCGAGGAGCAGTGCGACTTCCCGCTGCTCGGCGCCAACGCGCTCGACGCGCGCACGGGCCGGCCGGCCTTCCCGCCGTACTCCTTCCACCGGCTGCGCGTGGACGGCGCCCCCGACGTGAAGGTGGCGGTCCTGGGCCTGACCAACCCCGGCATCGCGATCTGGGACAAGGCCAACGTGCAGGGCAAGATGACCTTCCTGGGCCTGGAGGAGCAGGCCGCGAAGTACGTGCCGCGGCTGCGTGCGATGGGCGCCGACGTGGTCGTCGTCTCGGCCCACAGCGGCTCCTCCGGCACCTCCTCCTACGGTGACCAGCTGCCGTACGTCGAGAACGCGGCGGCGCTGGTGGCCGAGCAGGTGCCGGGCATCGACGCGATCCTGGTCGGCCACGCCCACTCCGAGCTCCCCGAGTACGTGGTGGCCAACAAGCAGACCGGTCAGGGCGTGGTGCTCTCCGAGCCGCTGAAGTGGGGCCAGCGCCTGACCGTCTTCGACTTCGACCTGGAGCTGGTCCGGGGCACGTGGGAGGTCGTCACCGTCGGCGCGTCCGTCCTCAACTCCAACACGGTCGAGGAGGACCCCAAGATCGTCCGGCTGCTCTCGGACGAGCACAAGGAGGTCGTGGGTTACGTCAACCAGGTGATCGGCACGTCGGCCGCGGCGATGTCGGCCGAGGAGTCCCCCTACAAGGACACGCCGACCATCGACTTCATCAACTTCGTCCAGGCCGAGACGGTCAAGGCGGCGCTCGCCGGGACCGAGCACGCCTCCCTGCCGGTGCTGTCGCAGGCCGCGTGCTTCTCGCGCACGGCCGCCATCCCGGCGGGCCGGGTCACCATCCGCGACGTCGCCGGGCTGTACGTCTTCGAGAACACCCTGGAGGCCCGGATCCTGACCGGTGCCCAGGTCAAGGCGTACATCGAGTTCTCCGCGAACTACTTCGTGCAGACGGCGCCCGGCGCGCCCGTCGACGTCGCGAAGCTGACGAACGCGAACGGCACGCCCGACTACAACTACGACGTGGTCAGCGGCGTCACCTACGACATCGACATCTCCCGCCCCGCCGGTTCCCGGGTGTCGAACGTGCTCTTCCAGGGTGCGCCGATCGACGAGTCGGCCCGCTTCGTCCTGGCCGTCAACAACTACCGGGCCAACGGCGGCGGCAACTTCCCCGCGGTCGCCACCGCGCAGCAGGTGTGGGCCAACTCCGAGGAGATCCGGAACACCATCATCACCTGGGTGCAGGCGGGCGGCTCCATCGACCCGGCGCGGTTCGCCTCGCAGGACTGGAAGCTGACCCGCGGCGGCGTGCCGGTCTTCTAGTTCTTCCGACTTCTCGTTCTACCGACTTCTCGTTCTACCGATCGTTCTTCCGAGCGGCCCCGGTACGCCGGAGGGCATGTGCGGGCTGTGCACATGCCCTCCGGGCGTTCCGCGGTGGCCGTGCGCCGAGGACGCCGGCACCGCCGGCCTCAGGCCGGTACGTGTTCCAGGAGCACACGGCGCAGTTCCCTGGCGGCGCGCGGGGGCTCGGCGTCCTTGCGGTGCGCCAGGGCGACCGTGCGCTGCAGCCCGGGGGCCTCGAAGGGCGTCGTACGCAGTCGGGGCCGGCGCCCGGCGACCATGCTGGGCACGACCGCGGGGCCGAGTCCCGCCTCCACGAAGCCCAGCACGGCGTCCATCTCGCCGCCCTCGATCGCGAAGCGCGGTTCGAAACCCGCCGCCCGGCACGCGGCGACGGTGAGGTCCCGCAGGTCGTAGCCGCTGCGGAACATGACCAGCGGCCGGTCCCTGAGGTCGGCGACCCGGAGGGTGGGCCCCGCGGAGGGCGGCGGCTCGTCGGCGGCGGTCACCACCACCAGGTCCTCGTGGAGCAGCGGCGTGGCGTCCAGGGCCGGGTCGTGGCTCTGCAGCGGCAGCACGATCAGGGCGAGGTCGAGGCTGCCGGAGGCGAGCTCGCGCACCAGGTCGCGTGAGCCGCCCTCCTCGACGACCAGCCGGATGCCGGGGTAGCGGTCGTGGAAGTCGCGCAGCACGTCCGGCAGCAGGCCGGTGGCGAGACTGGGGGTCGCGCCGAGGCGCACCCGGCCGCGGCGCAGGTGCACCAGCTCCTGGACCTCCTGGGTGGCGGTCTCGGTGTCGGCGATGATCCGGCGCGCCAGCGGCAGCAGGGCCTGCCCGGCGTCGGTCAGCGCGATGTTGCCGCGGGCGCGGCTGAACAGGTCCGCGCCCAGCTCCCGCTCCAGGGCCTTGATCTGCTGCGACAGCGAGGGCTGCGCGACGTGGACGCGTTCGGCGGCGCGGGTGAAGTGCAGGGTGTCGGCGACCGCCAGGAAGTACACGAGCTGCTGCAGCTGCATATCGGCACGATAACGCGATAGGTGTCACCTATCGAAACGAGCCGGAACATGTCTTGGACCTTTCGTGGCAGGCAGACCTAGCGTCGAGCGCATGGCTTTGGCGACGACGAGGACGAGGGCGACGACGGGGGCGACGGACACCGGCCGCCGACCGTCGCTCCTACGGGCACTGTGGGGCTCGACCGTGGGCAAGAAGGCGGTCATGGCCGGGACCGGCGTGATCATGCTGCTGTTCCTGGTCGCGCACATGCTGGGCAACCTGAAGATCTTCTTCGGCCCGGAGGAGTTCAACGGGTACGCGGCGTGGCTGCGCACCATCGGTGAGCCCGCCCTGCACAACAGCTGGTACCTGTACATCCAGCGCACCGGCCTGGTCGTCGCGGTGGTGCTGCACGGCGTCGCCGCCTACCAGCTCAGCAAGCGCGACATCAAGGCGCGCCCGGCGAAGTACGAGCACAAGCGGCAGCGGGCCAGCTACGCGACCCGGACGATGCGCTGGGGCGGGGTGATCCTCGGCCTCTACATCGTCTGGCACATCCTGGACCTGACCACGCTCACCGTGAACCCGCTGGGCAAGGAGCACCACCCCTACGAGAACATCGTGGCCGATTTCCGGATCTGGTGGGTGGACGTCGTCTACATCGTCGCGATGCTCGCCCTCGGCCTGCACATCAGGCACGGCTTCTGGAGCGCCGCGCAGACCCTGGGGGCGGTGAACAAGCGCCGCGACCGCGCGCTGAAGATCACGGCGAACGTGCTGGCGGCGGCGCTGACCGCGGGCTTCCTCGTCGTACCCGTCTCCGTGATGACCGGATTGGTGGACTGACCGTGGAGTACCGACTGGGCGAGCCGATCGCCGACACCAAGGCGCCGGACGTACCGATCGCCGAGCGCTGGGACCGCCGCAGGTTCGAGGCGAAGCTGGTCAACCCCGCCAACCGCCGCAAGCACACGGTGATCGTGGTCGGCACGGGCCTGGCGGGCGGCGCCGCGGGCGCCACCCTGGCCGAGCAGGGCTACCACGTCGTGCAGTTCTGCTACCAGGACTCCCCGCGCCGGGCGCACTCGATCGCCGCCCAGGGCGGCATCAACGCGGCGAAGAACTACCGCAACGACGGCGACAGCGTGCACCGCCTGTTCTACGACACCGTCAAGGGCGGCGACTTCCGCGCCCGCGAGTCCAACGTGCACCGCCTCGCCGAGGTCTCCGTGCAGATCATCGACCAGTGCGTGGCGCAGGGCGTGCCCTTCGCCCGTGAGTACGGCGGCCTGCTGGACACCCGCTCCTTCGGCGGCGTCCAGGTCTCCCGCACCTTCTACGCCCGCGGCCAGACGGGCCAGCAGCTGCTGCTGGGCGCCTACCAGGCGCTGTCCCGGCAGATCGACGCGGGCAACGTGGAACTGCACGCGCGCACCGAGATGCTCGACCTGATCGTGGTGGACGGCAAAGCCCGCGGCATCGTCGCCCGCGACCTGGTGACGGGCGAGGTCTCGACGCACATGGGCGACGCCGTGGTGCTGGCGACCGGCGGTTACGGCAACGTCTTCTACCTGTCGACCAACGCCAAGGGCTCCAACGCCACCGCCATCTGGCGCGCCCACCGGCGCGGCGCGTACTTCGCCAACCCCTGCTTCACGCAGATCCACCCGACCTGCATCCCGCGCTCCGGCGACCACCAGTCCAAGCTCACGCTGATGAGCGAGTCGCTGCGCAACGACGGCCGCATCTGGGTGCCGAAGGCCAAGGGCGACACGCGCCCGCCGAACGAGATCCCCGAGGACGAGCGCGACTACTACCTGGAGCGGATCTACCCCGCCTTCGGCAACCTGGTGCCCCGGGACATCGCCTCCCGCGCCGCCAAGAACGTCTGCGACGAGGGCCGCGGCGTCGGACCGGGCGGCCAGGGCGTCTACCTGGACTTCGCCGACGCGATCGCCCGCATGGGCCGCGCCAAGGTGGAGGAGAAGTACGGCAACCTCTTCGAGATGTACGAGCGGATCACCGCGGAGGACCCGTACACCCGGCCCATGCGGATCTACCCCGCCGTGCACTACACGATGGGCGGCCTGTGGGTCGACTACGACCTGCAGACCACCGTCCCGGGCCTGTTCGCCATCGGCGAGGCCAACTTCTCCGACCACGGCGCGAACCGGCTCGGCGCCAGCGCCCTGATGCAGGGTCTGGGCGACGGCTACTTCGTCCTCCCCGCCACCATCAACGACTACCTGGCGCGCGGCCCCCACGACACCGTGGCCCCCGACCACCCGGCCGTCGCCGAGGCCGTCGCCGACGTCGAGGACCGGCTGAACCTGCTGCTCGCCGTGGACGGCGACCGCACCCCGGACTCCTTCCACCGCGAGCTCGGCGAGCTGCTGTGGGACGAGTGCGGCATGGCCCGCACCGAGGCCGGGCTGCGCAAGGCGCTGGAGCGGATCCCGGCGCTGCGCGAGGAGTTCTGGCGCCGGGTGAAGGTGCCCGGCAGCGGCGAGGAGCTCAACCAGTCCCTGGAGAAGGCCAACCGGGTCGCCGACTTCCTGGAGCTGGCCGAGCTGATGTGCCTGGACGCCCTGCACCGCGCCGAGTCCTGCGGCGGCCACTTCCGCGAGGAGAGCCAGACCCCGGACGGCGAGGCCCTGCGCGACGACGAGAACTTCTCGTACGCCGCGGCCTGGGAGTTCACCGGCTCCGGTGAGGATCCGGTGCTCCACAAGGAGGCCCTCGACTTCGAGTACGTACACCCCACCCAGCGGAGCTACGCGTGAACCTCACCCTGCGCATCTGGCGCCAGCAGTCCTCCGAGGAGGAGGGCGCCATGGTCACCTACCGCGTCGAGGGCATCAGCCCCGACATGTCCTTCCTGGAGATGCTCGACGTCCTCAACGAGGAGCTGATCCTCGCGGGCGACGAGCCCGTGGCCTTCGACCACGACTGCCGGGAGGGCATCTGCGGCGCGTGCGGCATGGTCATCAACGGCCAGGCCCACGGCCCGGAGCGGACCACCACCTGCCAGCTGCACATGCGGCACTTCAAGGACGGCGACACCGTCGACGTCGAGCCGTGGCGGGCCGCCGCCTTCCCGGTCGTCAAGGACCTGGTGGTGGACCGCTCGGCCTTCGACCGGGTGATCCAGGCGGGCGGCTACATCAGCGTGCCGACCGGCAGCGCGCCCGAGGCCCACGCGACGGCCGTGCCGAAGGAGGCCGCCGACTTCGCCTTCGAGCACGCGGAGTGCATCGGCTGCGGCGCGTGCGTGGCGGCCTGCCCCAACGGCTCGGCGATGCTGTTCACCTCGGCCAAGGTCAACCACCTCAACGTGCTGCCCCAGGGGCAGCCCGAGCGCGAGACCCGGGTGCTGGACATGGTCGCCGCCATGGACGACCAGGGCTTCGGCGGCTGCACCAACACCGGGGAGTGCGCGACGGCCTGCCCCAAGGGCATCCCGCTGCCGTCGATCGCCGCTATGAACCGCGAGTACCTGCGGGCCTTGCGCAAGGAGAAGTCGCGGTCCAAGGGCTGACCGGGTTGGTGGCCGCGCCGAGCCCGAAGGTCGTGAAGGCCGTGCGGGAGGGCAGCGGGTAGGGCTCCTTGCCGGTCACCGCGTTGAGGACGACCGCCGAGCGCCACGCGGCCAGCCCGAGGTCGGGGGCGCCGACGCCGTGGGTGTGGCGCTCGGCGTTCTGCACGTGGACGGCCGCGCCGGTGCTCGCGACGACCGGGTCGAGCTCCAGCCGGTGGCTCCCGTCGATCCGCGGCCGGCCGGCCGCGTCGCGGCGGACGTAGGGGTGGATCGGGGCGAGCAGCGCGTCCAGGGAGCGCTCGCGGTAGCCGGTGGCGAGGACGACCGCGTTGGTGATCAGCCGGCTGCGGCTGCCCTGCTGCTCGTGCTCCAGGTGGAGTTCCACGGCTCCCATGCCCAGCCGGCCGGCCGTGCGGACCGTCACGCCGGGGGTGAGGACGGCGTCCGGCCAGCCGCCGCCCAGGGTGCGGCGGTACAGCTCGTCGTGGACGGCGCCGATCGTGCCGTGGTCGATGGCGCGGTGCAGTTGCCACTGCCGGGGCAGGAGCTCGTCGCGGACCGGCTCGGACAGCCCGTGGAAGAACCGCGTGTAGTCGGGGGTGAACTGCTCCAGGCCGAGCTTGCTGTACTCCATCGGGGCGAACGAGGGGCTGCGGGCGATCCACGTCAGCCGTTCGCGCCCGGCGGGCCGGGCGCGCAGCAGGTCCAGGAAGACCTCGGCGCCCGACTGCCCGGAGCCGACGACGGTGACGTGCTCGGCGGCCAGCAACCGGTCCCGGTGCTCCAGGTAGTGCGCGGAGTGCACGACGGGGACGGCGGGCGACTCGGCGAGCGGCCGCAGCGGCTCGGGCACGTACGGCGCGCTGCCGACGCCGAGCACCAGGTTGCGGGCGTACGTACGGCCGAGGGCCTCGGCCTGGCCGTCGGCGTCGAGCTGGGTGTGGTCCACCTCGAAGACGGCGCGTCCGGGGTTCCAGCGGACGGTGTCGACCTGGTGCCCGAAGCGGGTGCTGGGCAGCGACTCGGCGACCCAGCGGCAGTAGGCGTCGTACTCGGTGCGGTGCGCGTGGAAGCGCTCGGCGAAGTAGAAGGGGTAGAGCCGCTCGTGGGTCCTGAGGTAGTTCAGGAAGCTCCACCGGCTCGTGGGGTCGACCAGGCTCACCAGGTCGGCGAGGAACGGCACCTGGAGGGTGGCGTCGTCGAGCAGCAGCCCGGGGTGCCAGCGGAAGGAGCGCTCCTGCTCGTAGAAGGCGGCGCTCAGGTACGGGACGCCGTCGGCGAGGGCGGCCAGGGACAGGTTGCACGGGCCGATCCCGATGCCGAGCAGGTCGTAGGGCTGGTCCGGGTGGGGGTCGTGGTCGTCGGTGGCGGTCATCGGGGGGTGCTGCCTTCCTGGTGGGTCGCGCATACGAGCGTGAGCAGAGCCTCGAGGTCGGTGGGCGTGGTGGTCGGGTTGAGCAGGGTGGCCTTGAGCCAGAGCCGTCCGTCGGCGCGGGCCCGGCCGAGAACGGCGCGGCCGTCGAGCATGAGCCGGCGGCGGATCGCGGCGACCTCCTCGTCGCCGGCGCCGGTGGGGCGGAACAGCACGGTGCTGACGGCGGGACGGGCGCGCAGGGTCAGTGCGGGATGCCGCTCCACCAGGTCCGCCAGGTACCGGGCCCGGTCGCAGACCACCTCGACGAGCCCGCCCAGCCCGCGGCGGCCGAGGGCGCGCAGCGTGACGGCGATCTTCAGCACGTCGGGGCGGCGGGAGGTGCGCAGCGAGCGGCCGAGCAGGTCGGGGAAGCCGGCCTCGGTGTCGTCGGCGGCGTTCAGGTAGTCGGCGCGGTGGTCCAGCGGGCGCAGCAGCGCGGCCTCGCGGACCGCGAGCACCCCGGCCGCCACCGGCTGCCAGCCCAGCTTGTGCAGGTCCAGGGTGACGGTGTCGGCCTCACGCAGCCCGGCGAGCCTCACCGCCTCCCGGTCGCTGAACAGCAGCGACCCGCCGTAGGCGGCGTCCACGTGCAGGCACGCGCCGTACTCCCTTGCGACGCGGGCGAGTTCGGGGAGCGGGTCGATGTCGCCCGAGTCCGTGGTGCCCGCGGTGGCGACCAGCAGGGCCGGCCCCCCGCCCGCGGCGAGCGCGGCCCGCACCCGCTCCGGGTCGAGCACCCCGCCGGGGGTGTCCACGACGACGGGAGCGGGCATCCCGAGCAGCCAGGCGGCCCGCGGGACGCTGTGGTGGCCGTTGGCCCCGACGACGACCCGCACGCCGGGAACGCCTGGAACGCCAGGAACGCCCCGGGCGCTCTCCCGGGCCAGCAGCAGCGCGAGCTGGTTGGACTCCGTGCCGCCGGTCGTGACCAGCGCGTCCGGCGCGGCCGCGTCCGGGTGGACCAGACGGGCCAGCGCGTGGGTGACCTCCGCCTCCAGGGCGGTCGCAGCCGGGGCCTGGTCCCAGGAGTCCATCGACGGGTTGAGCGCGCTCGCGGCCAGGTCGGCCGCCACGGCCGCCCCCAGCGGCGGGCAGTGCAGATGGGCGGCGCACAAAGGGTCCGCCGGGTCGGCCGCGCCCTCGGCGACGACCCCGACCAGCGCGCGCAGCGCCTCCGCCGCCCCGGTGCCGTCCTCCGGCAGGGCCTCCCCCAGCACCTCCCGCACCCGCCGCGCGACCGCCCCGGGACCACCCGCGGGAAGCGGCCCCTTGCGGGCGGCCGCGCCCGCCGCGAGCGCGCCGAGCACGGCCTCGACCAACGGGCGCAGCCGGTCCGGCCCTTCACTGCCTCCGGCGAGATGGGGTGGCATGGAGTCGGCGCCCCTCCGTTGTCGCGGATCACCGGCGCGTGCGCGCTGGGCGACCTGCGTAACGACGCTCCCCCGCCCCGGGTGTTGCCCCCACTCCCCGAACGGTCGCCGCCCCGGCGCACCCACGGGGGCGTTCGCCCAGCTGTCGTGTGCGGCGCCGTCGTGGTTCCGGCTGGGGGTTCACCCGCCCGCCGCAGGCGCAAACAACCCGCACACAACCACCCCCGGCCAGCCCGGCGCAGCCGCCCGCACCCGCTACGCGGAACCCGTGCGGACGCGGAGGGCGCGGCGCAGGTCGTCGAGCTGGTCGGCGAGGCGGCGGCGCAGGGCGGGGGTCGGGGCGGGGTCGCCGGAGCGGAGGCACTGCTCGCCGAGGTCGAGCACGGCGGGCTCGACGACGGGGACGGGGAAGGCCCAGCGGCCCGCCGCCTCGGCGAGTGCCGGTCCCCGGCGGGCGGCGACCGCGACGGCGGCGGGGAAGAAGCGGGGCACGTACTCGCGGACGAGGTCGAGCTGTTCGGGCTGCCAGAAGCCCTGGGCGGTGGCCGTGAAGAGGTAGTTGGACAGGGTGTCGCCGTCGAACATCCGCGCCCAGGCGTCCCGCTTCGCCTCCGGGTCGGGCAGCGCGGCCCGGCAGCGGGCGGCGCCCTCCTGGCCGGTGGCGCTGGGGTCGGTGGCCAGTTCGGCCGCGATGTCCTCGGCCGACGCCGCGCCCAGGACGGTGAGCCGGGTGAGGATCTGCCAGCGCAGTTCGGGGTCGAGCGCGGGCCCTCCGGGCAGGGTGCCCTCGGTGAGCCAGCCGCGCAGGGCGCCGGGGTCGGCGGTGGCGGCGATCAGCTCGCGGGCCGCGGCCAGCCGCAGCCCGGGGTCCTGACGGGTGAGCAGATGGCGGGCGAGCACCTCCAGGGTGGCGAGCGCGCCGGGGCGTTCCGCCGCGGGGAGGTAGCGGTCGGCGATCTGCCCGCGGGCGAAGCCGAGCACGCCCTGCACGACGGCGATGTCGCTCTCGTACGGCAGGTGGGCGCGGGCGACGTCGAGGTAGGCGGCGGGCGGGAGTTCGCCGTCCCGGACGAGGTCGCGGGCGGCGTTCCAGACCAGGGCGCGGCTGAGCGGGTCCGGCAGGCCGCGCAGCGCGGCGACCAGGGTGTCCCAGGACTGCGCGTCGAAGCGGATCTTGGCGTAGGTCAGGTCCTGGTCGTTGAGGAGCACCAGGTCGGGGCGGGGGCCGGGACGGGCGCCGGGCGCCTCGCCGTTCGCGGGCACGTCGGTCTCGAAGCGCTCGCGCAGCACCAGCTGCGCCGGGTCGGCGTCGGCGCGGTCGTACGCGGCGACGGCGATGCGGTGCGGGCGGCTGCCCTGATGCGTCACGTCGAGCCGCCAGCCGCCGTCGGCGCCCGCGGGGACGGGGGTGAGCGTGTCGACGCCGGTGGTGCGCAGCCAGCGGTCGGCCCAGGCGTGGACGTCGCGGTCGGTGGCGCGGGCGAGGGAGTCGATGAAGTCGGCGAGGGCGGCGTTGCCGAAGCGGTGCCGTGCGAAGTGGTCGTTGATGCCGGCGAGGAAGTCCTTGCGGCCGAGCCACGTGACGAGCTGGCGCAGCGCGGAGGCGCCCTTGGCGTAGGAGATCCCGTCGAAGTTGAGCAGCGCCGAGGCGGTGTCGGGGACGGCCTCCGGGGCCGGGGCGACGGGGTGCGTGGAGGGGCGCTGGTCGGCGTCGTAGCCCCAGCCCTTGCGCGCGACGGCGAAGTCGGTCCACGTGCCGGTGAACCGGGTGGCCTCGGAGAGCACCTGGTAGCCCATGTACTCGGCGAAGGACTCGTTGAGCCAGATGTCGTCCCACCAGCGCAGGGTGACGAGGTCGCCGAACCACATGTGGGCCATCTCGTGGGCGACGACCATGCCGCGGGTCTGCCGTTCGGTGTCGGTGACGGCGGAACGGAAGACCATCTCGTCGCGGAAGGTGACCAGGCCCGGGTTCTCCATCGCGCCCGCGTTGAACTCGGGGACGAAGGCCTGTTCGTAGGAGTCGAAGGGGTACGGCTCCTCGAACAGCTCGTGGTAGCGGTCGAAGCAGCGCCGGGTGATGTCGAAGAGCTCCTCGACGTCGGCGTCCAGGTACGGGGCGAGGGAGCGGCGGCAGTGCAGCCCGAAGGGCAGGCCCGCGTGCTCGGTGCGCACCGAGTGCCAGGGTCCGGCGGCGACGGCGAGCAGGTAGGTGCTGATCGGCGGGGTCGCCGCGACGCGCCAGCGGCCCTCGGCCTCCCCGGTGCGCTCGGCGACGCCGTTGCCGAGGACCGTCCACGCGGGGGGCGCGGTCACGGCGACCTCGAAGACGGCCTTGAGGTCGGGCTGGTCGAAGGCGGCGATGACGCGCTGCACGTCGTCCAGGAAGAGCTGGGTGTACAGGTACGTCTCGCCGTCGGCGGGGTCCGTGAAGCGGTGCATGCCCTCACCGGTGCGGGAGTACCGCATGTCCGCCTCGACCCGCAGTTCGTGCGGGCCGGCCGCGAGCCCGGTGAGCGGCAGCCGGTTGTCGTCCAGGGACGCGGGGTCCAGCGGCCGCCCGTCCAGGACGGCGCCGTGCAGCGCGGCGGGCTTCAGCTCGACGAAGGTGTCGCCGTCGGCGAGCGCGGTGAAGCGGATGACGGTGGTCGATCCGAACACCTCGTCGCCGCGGGTGAGGTCCAGGTCGACGGAGTAGTGCTGGACGGTGATCCGCCGGGCGCGGGTCTCGGCCTCGGCACGTGTGAGAACAGGCATGCGGTCATGCTGCCCCATGCCCGGTCCGCGGCGCACGGCGGTTCGCCGCGGCCCACGGTCGCGCGGGCCGGCCGGCCGGGCGTGCGGGCCGGCGTGCCGTCAGGTGAAGATGCCGCGCGGAAGGGTCATCGACACGAGCCAGGACGGCAGGTCCACCGTCTCGTTGATCTTCAGGTCGCCCGCCACGCTGCAGAGCGTGTAGGCCTCGTGCAGGCTCAGACCCTGCTCGCCGGCGAGCCAGTCGACCATGTCCCGGACCGCGTTCTTCGCGTTCTCCATCAGGTCCGGTCCGGTGCCGGTCGTCTGGTAGTAGCCCTGTGCGAGCATCTCCTCGGGCATGGCCAGCTGGGTCGGGTCCGCGGCGGGCACGACGGCCCGGGGACCGGCGATCACCGTGTCCGGGACGACACTGAACCGCAGCGTGACGGCCATGAGCGTCTCGATGGCCGTCCCGGTCACCTCTCCGTCGCCTTGCGCCATGTGGCCGTCCCCGGCGGAGAACAGCGCGCCCTCGGCGTAGACCGGGATCTGTATGCGCGCGCCCTTGACCAGCTGCCGGATGTCGGTGTTGCCGCCCATCGCGCCGCTGACATCGGGCGGGAAGGTGCGGTACATGCCCTTGCGCAGGGGCGCGACGCCCATGATCCCCATGAAGGGCGCGATGGGGATACGCGCCTGCCGGCCGGTGTCGGCGCCGGTGAACGTGGCGAACCCGGTGTTCTGGCCGCGCTCGAAGCCGAACAACTGGAGGAACGGGGCGCCGCTGTTGTGGGGCTGGTCCTCCGGCAGGGCGCCGGCGGCCGGTCCTGGGGTGGGGTCGCTGAACTGGGAGGCCTCGCTCCAGGGGGCGAGCGGGGCGAGCAGTTCGGGGCGCAGGGATCCGAACAGGCCCAGGGCGGGGCTGACGACGACGTAGCCGAAGTCCACGAGCGGGGCGACGTCCAGGACCTCGACCTCGAGGATGTCGCCCGGCTTCGCGCCCTCCACCTCGATGGCGCCGGTGAGCGGATGGACCTTCCCCAGGTCGATGGTCAGGGTCGCCTCGGGGGTCATCGTCCGGGCCGCGGCGCCGATGTCCAGGGCGTCCCGGCACAGCAGTTGGACGACCTCGCCCGGCCGCACCGTGGTCACCGGGGGCAGGTCCCGGTTCCACCGGTTGTGCAGTACGCGGCCGAACCCGTCCACGACCTTGTCCCCGTCCGGTCCCGTCGTCACGTCCGGGCTGCCGGAGCCGGCGACGTCCATTCCGCCGACCGTCCCGCCCCCCGCGGCCAGTGCCGACAGCGCGGCCGCGGCCGGTCCTGCGGAGGCCCGCTGCACCAGGCTGCCGGCGCCCGCGGTACCAGAATGCACGAAGCACATCACGGCCTCCCGTGACCCTGCGTCCCGGGTGCCCGAGGCGGCCCGGCTGACGGGGGATGACCCGGGGTCCGCCGGGCGGCGCCCGAGGCGGCGCGGAACCGGGCGGCCCGCGCCGGCGAGGGCGCTCGACTCCGGCATCCGACGCGAGGACAGCCCCGCTCTTCACGATCCTCCGCCGGAAATGCCGCGGCAACCGGGGCGGTGGGAGGGGTACCCGGGCCCGCAGCGCCACTCAGGAGGCGCGGACGGCGGTCGCGTGCACGACCAGCGCCCCGGCGGGCCGGTGGCCGTCGTGCCGGTCGCCCGCGCAGGTGACGAGCCGCAGGGTGGGTACGCCGCCGTCCGTGCGCAGGTCCTGGGAGGGGAAGGAGCGCCGGGGGACGTGCTCGATCCGTGTGACGGTGAAGCGGGCGCGGCTGCCGTCACGGCGGGTGACGACGACGGTGTCGGCGCGGCGCACGGCGTGCAGGTCGTGGAAGACCGCGCGGCCGCGCCCGCCGTCGTCGTGGCCGACGATCACCGAGGTGCCGGTGTCGCCGGGGGCGGCGCTGCGGTCGTACCAGCCGGCGTAGCGGCCCTGCTCGGTCGCGGGGGTCTGGAGGGTGCCGTCGTCGGTGATCCCGAGGTCGACGACGCGGGCGTGCACGTCGGCGCCGGGGATGTCGATGCGCACCGGGGTGTGCCCGGCCGGGTCGGAGGCGCGGACGGGCGTGCTGCCGTGGACCACGGCGGCGGCGCCCTGCCCCGCGCGGGTGACCGCCCAGGTGGTCGCGGCGGCGGCGACGGCGAGGAGGACGAGGGCGAGGACGTTGATGCGACGGTGCGTCATCCTCATCGCCCCCTCACCTCGGGCGGACGGCGTACAGGACGCCGCAGACGCCGGCTCCCAGCAGGAACGCGCCGGTCAGCGCCGGCCCGGGGCCGCCCAGGGTGCCGGGGACCCCGGCCGCCCTGGCCACGCACACCGCGAGGACCGCGGACACCGCGAGCACCGACGCGAGCACCGCGCGGCAGGCGACGGCGGCGGCGATCCGGGCGGTGGCGATCCGGGCGGTCACGGCGGAGGAGGTCACGGCGGAGGCGGCACAGGCGGCGGACATGGGTGGTGGGGGTCCTTCGGGCGACGGCGGTACGGATGCCGTGGCCGGCCGCCGGGCGACGGGCGGCCGGCCACGGGTCCCACCGTACGGAGCCCGGGGGTGCCGGGGCCTCCCCCGGCCGACCGGTTCCGTATCAGCCGAAAGTATGGTCCCGTGGGCGGGCCTTGCGTCCCGAGGAGGAGGCCGGGCAGGCTCGGCGGATGATCGCCACCTTGCAGTGCACCGTGATCGACTGCCCGGACCCGGCCGCGCTGGGCACCTTCTACCAGGGGATCCTCGGCTGGGCCCTGGACACCGCGGACCCCTCGTGGGTGACCCTGACGGCCCCGGACGGCACCCGGATCGCCTTCCAGGAGGTGCCCTTCCACCGGCCGCCGCGCTGGCCCGATCCGGAGCACCCCCAGCAGTTCCACCTGGACTTCGACGTCCCCACCCGCGCCGACGTGGAGCGCGCCCACCAGGAGGTCGTCGCGCTGGGCGCCGCCTTCCTGCACGACAGCGGCGGCGAGCGCAGCGGCTTCCGGGTCTTCGCCGACCCGGCCGGGCACCCGTTCTGCCTCTGCTACGGGCAGACGCCGGGACCGGCCGTCACGGGGTGAGCGGCGGCCCGGTGCCGGCGGCCGCTTGTACGGTGTTCCCGAACGCACTCGGCCGAGGGGGAACGGCATGGACGCACGGCGGACGGCGTACGCATTGGTCGAGGAGGACCCGGACCCCGCGTCGGTGCGCCGGGTCACCTTCGTGCCGTTCCTGCCGGGCGGCCTGGCGGGCGCGGTGCGCGGCGCGGACGGGGTGGTGCGCCTGCCGTCCGGTGAGGTGCTGCCCGGCGAGGACTGGATGCTCGACACCGCCGCCCGGGTGCCGCTGGAGAGCGCCGGCTACTACCGGCAGCGGGTGCACCCCTTCGCCTGGGACGCGGGGCAACAGCGGCTCTACGCCTGGCTGGACGGCGACCGGTACCGGGGCCGGCGGCCGCACGCCGCCGACGCGGACCTGGTCGTGGCCGACGCCGGCACGATCGCGGGCCTGCTCCCCCACGGCCCCGAGCGGCGTGCGGTGCTGGACGCGGCGCGCTCCTTCCGGGAGCAGGACGAGGCCTCGTACTTCGCCGACAACCTGCGCCTGCTGGAGCCCGCCTACCTGCGGGCGACCACGCCCGAGGGCGGTTCGGGCTTCGGCCGGGAGCCGGAGCAGTGGCGGGCGCGGCGCTCGATGGTGGTCGAGGCGCTCCACAAGGACGGCACGTTCCTGGACGTCGGCTGCGCCAACGGGCTGCTGATGGAGTCGGTGCGGCGGTGGGCGGCGGAGCGGGGCCGGGTGGTCGAGCCCCACGGTGTGGACTTCGCCCCGCGCCTGGTGGCGCTGGCCCGGCGCCGGCTGCCGCAGTGGGCCGGGCGGATCGCGGTGGGCAACGCGCTGGACTGGCGGCCCGCCGACGGCGGCCGGTTCACCTTCGTGCACACCCTCGCCGACTGCGTGCCCGAGCGCCGGCTGGGCGACCTGGTCCGCAGGCTGCTGGCGGAACTCGTGGAGCCGGGCGGGCGGCTGCTGGTCAGCGTGTACCAGGCGGAGGGCGGCACCGCGCCGACCGCCGCCGAGCGGCTGGCCGCGCTGGGCGTGCCGGTGGCCGGTTCGGCGAGCGGCACGGGGCCGGAACGCACGGCGACAACGGCCTGGGTCGACGCGTAGGCTCGAAGCGTCGTACCCGCCGGGGAGGCGCCGTGACCGAGCCGTCGTCCAGCCCGATCGAACACGGCTTCCCGCACCTGGAGAAGGTCCGGGCCGCCCTCACCGCGCTGTACCGGCGGCTGTCGTACGACACGGTGAGCCGCTTCCCCGCGAGCGTGCGCCCGGAAGCCGTGGCGTTCCCCGCGGAGGAGGACCTCCATCTGGGCGCCCAGCGGGTGGCCCGGGCCATCGTGCAGCACTTCCGGCTGCCGGAGGCCCGCATGGTGGTCAGCTTCCGGGACATGGTGCACGCGGGTAACGTGGAACTGGCCGCCGGGCCCGAGTACTTCGTGGAGCTGCACGCACGCTTCCGGGACGACCGGCGCGACGTGGGGGCGGTGCTGGCGCACGAGGTCATGCACGTCTACCTGCACCGGCTCGGCCTGGAGTACCCCGGGGTGCGGGACAACGAGATCCTCACCGACACCGCCACGACCTACCTGGGCGCGGGCTGGCTGCTGCTGGACTCCTACCGGGAGGAGCCGGCGCTGCTCGGGGAGCGGCTGACCACGGCCGCGTCCAAGCTGGGCTACCTCACCCCGGAGGAGTTCGGCTACGTCCTGGCCAAGCGGGCGCAGGCCTTCGGCGACGACATCGAGCCGTGGCTCACCAGCCCGAGGGCACAGGAGGCCTACCGGACCGGGCTGCGGCTCGCCGAGGCCGATCTGCGCCATCCGCCGATGGTCGGCTGCGGCTGGGCGGGCCGCCGCCGGTACGCCCACGACCGGCGCCGCGGCGGCGCGTACCCGGCCGCGGGCTACGCCTTCGAGGGCGCCGACCCCCAGCGGGTCTCCTTCTCCTGCCCCACGTGCCACCAGCGGATCCGGGTGCCCGTGCGCGGCCGCGTGAAGGCACGGTGCGGGCTGTGCCGCACCGTGCTGGAGTGCGACACGTGATCAGCCGGTGGGCGGCGCGACCTCCCGCAGGAAGTCCAGCAGCACGGCGTTGACCTGCGCCGGGCGCTCCTGCTGGGTCCAGTGGCCGCAGCCGGGCAGCACCACCGGTTCGCGCAGCGTGGGGTGGAGCTCCCGCAGCACCGGGAGCAGCTCGGACATCCCCGGGAAGCCGTGGACGAGGTCGCGGTCGCCGGTGACGTAGAGGGCGGGGACCTGGAGGGCGGCACCGGCCCAGGGCGCGGTCAGCCGCCAGTTGCGGTCGAGGTTGCGGTACCAGTTGAGCCCGCCGGTGAAGCCTGCCTCGGCGTACTCGGCGGCGAAGGCGTCGAGGTCCTCGTCGGTGAGCCAGTCCGGGAGTTCCCCGGGCTCCTCGACGAGGTCGAGGAAGCCGCCGCCGGGCGGGACGAGGGGCTGGGCCGGGACCGGGTCGTTGGCGGGGTTGTCGCCGGACGCGCCGTACAGGAAACGACGGAAGGTGGCCCGCGGGTCGGCGGCGAACTCGGCGTCGGCGACACCGGGCCGCTCGAAGTAGTTCCAGTAGAACCGCCCGTCGTACAGCTCGCGCATGGACCGCAGCGGCGGAGTGTCGCCGCTGCGCAAGGTCGGCGGGACGCTGAGGCCCACTACGGCGCGGACGACGTCGGGCCGCAGCAGCGCGGTGTGCCAGGCGACGGGGGCGCCCCAGTCGTGGCCGACGACGACGGCCCGGCTCTCGCCGAGGGCGTGCACGAGCCCGACGACGTCGCCGACGAGGTCGAGGACGGTGTAGGCGTCGACGGCGCCGGGCCGCTCGCTGCGGCCGTAGCCGCGCTGGTCGGGGGCGACCACCCGGTAGCCGGCGGCGGCGAGCGGCGCGAACTGGTGGCGCCAGGAGTACCAGCACTCGGGGAAGCCGTGCAGCAGCAGCACCAGCGGGCCCTCGCCCTGCTCGGCGATGTGCAGCCGGATCCCGTTCGTTTCGACGGTGCGGTGGTGGACCATGGCGCCGGGCGCGCGCCGGGGGATCCTCACGGTGTGACGATCGGGAAGTCCTGGTCGGCGGCGTCCAGCAGTCCGACGAGGGTCGCGACCACCTTCAGGTCCCCCTCGTGGTCGACGCCCTCGAAGCGGCCGCCCGCGAGGAGCCGGTGCAGCTCGGGCCGGCTGAGGGTGAGCGTCAGGTCGGCGTGCCGGACGGCGGGACGCCCGTCCTGGGTGGAGAAGTAGGTGAGGGCGCCGTTGGAGAGGGTCAGGTGCCAGGTGCGGTGCTCGTCGGTGAGGCGCCAGTCGATGGTCAGGTGGACGTCCCAGGCCTTGGGGCCGTTGACGCGGATGGCGAGGGAGTCGATGAGCTGGTCGACGGTCAGGGCGGCCATCAGCTCCGGGTTCGCGATGACGACGGGGGTCCGGGTCACGCCCTGCCGCAGTTCCTGGGCGCCCATCAGGTAGAAGTTGCGCCAGGGGCCGTTCTCGCAGCCGTGCCCCAGCCGTTCGTACAGCAGGGCCAGTTCCTCCGCCGCGGCGGCGTGCCCGGGGTCGGCGAAGACGGCGTGGCCCAGCAGGGTGACGGCGAAGCGCAGGTCGCCCGCCTCGGCGTACTCCCTGGCCTTGGCGACGGTGGCGTCGGTGCCGCCGAGGCAGTCCACGTAGCGGCGCGCCTCCTCCGCCGGGGGGTGCTGCCACAGGTGGGCCGGGTTGCCGTCGAACCAGCCCATGTAGCGCTGGTAGACGGCCTTCACATTGTGGCTGAGGGAGCCGTAGTAGCCGCGGTTGCAGTGGATCCGTTCCAGGGCCGGGGGCAGGGTCAGCTCCTCGGCGATCTCGCTGCCGGTGAGGCCCCTGTTGATCAGCCGCAGGGTCTGGTCGTGGAGGTAGGCGTAGAGGTCGCGCTGGTGCGACAGCAGCCGGTGGATGCCCTCGCGGCTCCAGGTCGGCCAGTGGTGGGAGGCGATGACGACGTCGGAGGCGTTGCCGAACAGGACGAGGGCCTCGTTGAGGTAGTGCGCCCACAGCCGGGCGTCTCGGACCTGCGCGCCGCGCAGGGTGAGGACGTTGTGCATGGTGTGGGTGGCGTTCTCCGCCATGCACAGCACCCGCTTGGCGGGGAAGTGGAAGTTCATCTCGGCGGGCGCCTCGGCCCCCGGGGTGAGCTGGAAGATGATCCGGACCCCGTCGATCGTCTCGTCCTGGCCGGTGCGGGTGACCAGGACGGTGGGCGGGATCAGGGTGACGCTTCCGGTGGAAGCGGTCTGGCCGAGGCCGCAGCCGATCTGCCCGGCCGGGCCCTTGGGCAGTTCGGAGCCGTACATGTAGACGGCGCGGCGGGTCATCGCGACCCCGGCGTCGACGCTCTCGCCGGCGGCGTGCTCCAGGAAGCCGGCCGGGGCCAGGACGGGCACCGGGTCGTGGCCGTGCGGCAGGACACCGCGGGCGCCGCCGAAGTGGTCGACGTGCGAGTGGCTGTAGATGAGGGCGGTGACGGGCCGGTCCCCGCGGTGTTCGCGGTAGAGGGCGAGGGCGGCGGCGGCGCACTCGGCGGAGCGGAGGGGGTCGATGACGACGACCCCGCGGTCCCCCTCGACGAGGGTCATGTTCGACAGGTCCAGGCCGCGCACCTGGTAGATCCCCTCGACGACCTCGAACAGCCCCTGCCGGGAGGCGAGCCGGCTCTGCCGCCACAGGCCGGGGTGCGCCGTGTCGGGGCACGGGCCCTGCAGGAAGGAGTACGCGTCGCCGTCCCAGACCACCCGGCCGTCGCCGTCGGTGACGCGGCCGGGGGTCAGGGCACCGAGGAATCCCCGGTCGGCGTCGGCGAAGTCCGTCGTGTCCTCGGTTGCGCCGGGTGCGAGAGCCGTCATGACGACACAATGTCAGCGTTTCGCCTGAATTGTCACGCTCATGTGCGCCACCAGCGGCGCAGCACCTCCTCCGCGGGTTTGCCGCGCGGGCTGTACGCGAGCCGGGCCGGGGTCGCCCCGCTGTCCGGCCAGTCGTCCCACATCCACCAGCACACCCCGGCCCACCAGTGCTCCCCTTCCAGGGCGGCGAGCAACGCCTGGTACGCGGCCGCCTGCTCGGCCTCCCCCGGTTGCCTGCTGACGGTCCAGGAGTACGGGGCCGTGGTCGTCCCGCGCTGACTGACGTAGCCGGCCTCGGTGAACAGCACGCGGCGGTGGTGCCGGGCGGAGTAGCCGGCCAGCTCCCGGATGACGGGCCGCCAGGCGGCGCGCAGCCGGCCGACGTCGGCGGTGGGGCGCTCGGCCAGCGGCCAGTAGGCGTCGACCCCGATCAGGTCGAGGGCGTCCCAGAAGGGGACGTGCTCGTACTCGTCGTAGTTGGCGGCGTAGACCAGCGGACCGTCGTAGACGTCCCGGACGGCGTGGATCACCGCCCGCCAGCGCCCGCCGTCCCGCGAGGTGCCGGCCAGTTCGGTGCCGACGGAGAACTGCTCGACGCCGAGCCCGCCCGCCAGCTCCGCGTAGTGGGTGATGAAGCGCGTGTAGGCGCGGAACCAGGCATCGGGGTCGGTGGGCGTGATGCCCGCCCGGTCGCCGCCGCCGGTCAGGTCGACGTGCGGTTTGAGCAGCACCTTCAGGCCGGCGGCATGGGCCTCGCGGACGATCCGCCGCAGGCTCGCGTCGCTCGCGGTCTCCTCGGTGGTGCGCATCGAGGTGTCGTGGACGCCGGACTGGTACCAGGTGGGGGTGAAGGACACCCAGCGCGCACCGGTGGCGGCGATGCCGCGCAGGTAGCGCCCGGCGGCGGGGCTGTCGTAGTCGTCCGCGGCCCAGGAGGGCAGCGCGATGCCGCGGACGCGGTCGCCCGCGGCGGCCCCGGGACGCTCGTGCGGCCGGTCGTCGGGGCGGTCCGCGGGCCGGGCGCCGACGGTGGTGCAGCCGGCGGTGAGGGCGAGGACCGCCGCCGCGACGATGGCGGCGGCGGTCCTCCGGAGCAGGGTCACGCGGCGGTCGCGGGACTGACGAAGGTGTAGCCGAGGGCGCGGATGCCCTCGACCGTCTCCTTGAGCGGCTGGACCGGGTAGTAGGGGTGGTAGAAGAAGCCGGCGAAGCCGTCGCGGACGGCGAGGTTCGCCTTGGCCGAGGCGATCAGGTCGGCCGGCAGGCGCGCCGGGTGGTTGTTGTACGCCTCGGGCTCGTAGTTGCCGATGTTCTCGGGGAGCACGGTGGTGCCGTACACGTCCTTGACGACGTACGGGAAGAACTGCCCGATGAAGCGGTTGGGGTCGGCCGTGCTGCCGCCGAGGGTGCCCGAGAAGTAGAGCGAACGCTCGAGGCGCGCGGTGTAGTTCTGGGCGAAGACCTTGTAGTCGGTGGCGGAGGCCGCGTAGTGCGGGGTGGTCCACAGCTTGGGCACCGGCAGCCCCGCGAGGGCGAACTGGGCCGGGCCCAGGGTGACCCGGGTCTGCGCCCACAGGGCGGAGTCCCCGGCGACCGGGCCGTCGTAGACCACGTTGTCGGAGGCGTCGACGTGGGCCCGGTAGAACTCGAAGTCGTCGCCGGTGACGCCGTTGTAGGGGTTGGCGGTGTTCCCGTACTGGTGGGTGTAGCCGTGGTTCATCAGCACGGCACCATGCTGGAGCATGTACTTCAGGGTGGTGACCAGTTCGGGACGCTGCACCAGGGTGACGGTCTGCGGCCGGCCGTTGTTGTAGGTGCCGTTCGGATCCGTGTAGACGGGGATGACGTTGATGCCGTAGGGGATCTGCTCCGCGGCGAGGTAGTCGGCGATGGCCCGCAGCTGCGCGGGGTCGGAGTTGGGGCTGATGTCCTCCAGCCGCATCATGGCCCGGTGCCGCTCGGCGGTGGCGGGGGCGAGGGAGTCGAAGAGCAGGTCCTCGAAGGCGATGATCCGGTCGCTCTCGGAGACGTAGGCGAAGGGGATCTCACCGACGTACGTGAGGTTGCCCGATCGCACGGCCCACGGGAAGTCGGTGCCGGTGCTGGTGTCGCGCGCGGTGGCCAGCTGCGTCACCGCCGGGTAGCCGGGCCCCGACGAGATGGCGGGGCGCAGCACGCCGCCGTCCTGGCCGGCCGGGATCTTCCGGGTGAGGGTCTGGTTCTTGTACGTCACCTGCGTGATCGTGCCGACGCTGCCGTTCGCCTCGAAGTACGACGCGGTGGGGTCCCAGCCGTACTTGGTCTGGAACTGCGCGACCCCGGTCGCGTTCGCCAGCGACCAGATGTTGTCGGCGAGCCAGGTCACAGGACGCGTGGTGGTGACCACGTCCTGGTAGAAGGCGGCGGGGACGGCGTCGGGGATGCTCCCGCCGTAGTAGGTGGAGCCGATGTAGAAGGTGGCCGTGTACTGGTTGACCATGCCCGCGGTGTACTGCGAGACGGGCTTGGCGGTCACGGTCCCGAAGTGGCCGGCGAGGTTGGCGGTGGCCATGGCATAGAGCTCGCCGAGGTGCCCGTAGGGGCCGGCGGTGTCGTACAGCACGAGCGCGGTGGTGCCGGCGGCGGCCGCGACCGCCAGCGGGGCGCGCGCGCCGGTCAGGTCGCGGCCGGCCCGTGGCGGCTGACCGCCCCCGCGGACCGGGGCCTTGGCGCGCCGCTCCCGGTCGGCGGCGCGCTGGGCCGTGGCCCAGCCCGTGAAGTCGACCTTGCCGAGGCCGGCGCGGCCGCCCAGGAGCTCGCCGCGGTGGCGGTGGTCGCCCTTGCCGGCAGGGCCGCGCCCTGCGGCGCCGCCGGCCGGAGCGGACAGGAATGCGACGCCCAAGAGGGCCGAGATGAGCATGACGATGACGGAGACCCGGGACTTCCCGGGCCTCCTGATGCGGGATTGCATGTTTCCCCCCATTGCATCGGTTCAGAACAGGTCGCCGATTGTTCAGAGCGGCAATGCCCGCTGTCAACACGATCATCGGATTCGCCTCTCGTTCGATTTTCATTCCGGCATGGAAACCCAATGCCCCCGGAAGGGTGAATCTCCCTTTCGGCGCACACCCCGGAGCTGCGGCAATACGGGCGCACGCCCCGCGCGCGACCCCACGCACCACCTATCAGGCGATGATCATCAAAAAGTATCTGCTAACTTCCTGCCCTGAAGTTCCGGACCGTCTTTCGTGCCGGAACGCATTGGGGGGAACTCACTCATGTACGGAAGGCCCGCACTGGGCACAATGCTGCCGCTGGCCGGTATGGCCACGGCTTCGAGGGCTGTTCCTGGCATTCCGTTCGCCAGGGGTTTACAAATAGCGGCAGGAATGGGCTTCCTGCTGTATTGCCTGATCGCATTCGGTCTGATGGCGGCGAGACTCTGGCTCCGCCGACCCTCGGCCCGTGCGGCGGCCGGCCGCCCCGCCGGAGGCCGGTCATGACCGGCCAGTTCGCGTTGTGGGCCGCGACCGCCCTGATCGTGCTGGCCGGGACCTACAACACCACGCTGTTCCTGCTCTCCCGGCGCCACATCCGCCGGGTGCGCCAGCCGGGACGGCAGCGCTTCTACGTCTTCCTGCTCGCCTGCCTCAACGAGGAGAAGGTCCTCGCCGAGAGCCTGGCCCGGATCACCTCACTGCCCGCCGACAGCTTCGTGGCACTGGTCATCGACGACGCCTCCGACGACCGTACGTCCGAGGTCGCCCGGGCCGCCGACAGCTCGCGGGTCCGGCTCTACCGGCGCCGGCTCCCCGACGCCCGGCGCGGCAAGGGCGCGGCGCTCAACGCGGGCGTGCGCCACCTGCGGGCCGCAGGACTGCTCGGCCACCGCGCCCCCGAGGACGTCATCATCTGCGTCGTCGACGCCGACGGCCGGCTCGACCCGCACACCATCCAGGCCGTCGACCCGTACTTCGACGACCCGGCCACCGGGGCCGTCCAGATCGGCGTCCGCATGTACAACCGGCACCTGGGGCTGCTGGCCCGGCTGCAGGACATGGAGTTCGTCGTCTACGGCGACGTCTTCCAGAGCGCCCGGCGCTTCCTGGGCAGCGTCGGCATGGGCGGCAACGGGCAGTTCATGCGGCTGTCCGCGCTCGACACGCTCGGCGGCGACGGCCCCTGGAGCGACAGCCTGACCGAGGACCTCGACCTCGGGGTCCGGCTGATCGCGCGCGGCTGGCGCAACCAGTACTGCACCACCGCCGCCGTCTCCCAGCAGGCCGTGCTCGACGTACGGCGGCTGGTGCGGCAGCGCTCGCGGTGGTTCCAGGGCCACCTGCAGTCCGCCGGCCTGGTGCCGCTGATCCTGCGCGAGGTCGCCACCCGCCCGGCCCTGGACCTGCTCTACCACCTGTCCAGCCCGGTGCTGATCCTGCTCACCTCGCTGCTGCCGCTGTCCTTCCTGGTCGCCGTCGGCGGCACCGTCGCCGCCTCGTTCCAGGAGGGCCGGCCGCTGGTCTCGCCGATGTGGCTGCTCGGTCCGTACCTGCTCTCCTTCACCGCGGCCTACGTCTACGGCTTCGTCTACGCCAAGCGCGAGCGCACGCTCGGGCTGGTGCGCTCCGTCCTGGTGGCGCACGCCTTCATCCTCTACGGCTACATCTGGTTCGCCGCCGGCTGGTGGGGCCTGTGGCGGATGCTCACCGGCAAGCGCACCTGGCTGAAGACCGCGCGCACCTGACGGCCCGTACTCCTTCTCGTCCCGATCACCGGCACCAACGTCCCAGGGGGGAACCATGTCCGCTCACCCATCCGAATCGCCCGGAACGACGGGAACGATCCGCGCGATGCTCGTCCTCGGCACCCGGCCGGAGGTGATCAAACTGGCCCCCGTGGCACGGGCGATGGCGGCCTCGGAGCTGTTCGAGCCGATCGTGGTCACCACCGGACAGCACCGCGAGATGCTCCACCAGATGCTGGACCTGCTCCAGGTGCAGGCCAGGGCCGGGCTCGACGTGATGCGCGAGCGCCAGCAGCTCTCTGAGCTGACGGCCCGTCTGGTGGAGGGACTGGGCGAGGTCATCAGGAACGACCGCCCGGACCTGGTGATCGTCCAGGGCGACACCACGACCGCGCTGGCCGGGGCGCTGGCCGCCTTCTACGAACGCGTCCCCGTCGCCCACGTCGAGGCGGGCCTGCGCACCGGCGTCCTCGACAACCCGTTCCCCGAGGAGCTCAACCGCCGGATGATCGGGCGGATCGCCCGCTGGCACTTCGCCCCCACCCCGCGGGCCGCCGCCCACCTGCTCGCCGAGGGCACCCCGGACACCCAGGTGTTCACCACCGGCAACACGGTCATCGACAACCTGCTGTGGGTGCTCGGCGAGGGCGTCGGCCGCAGCGCCTTCCCGGGCAGCGGCCGCCGCCGGGTGCTGCTCACCCTGCACCGCCGGGAGAACCAGGGGGAGCGGATGCGCGCCATGGGCCGCGCGCTGCGCCGGCTCGGCCGGCGCGGGGACGTGGAGATCCTGCTGCCGCTGCACAAGAGCCCGGCCGTGCGCGAGGCCCTGCTGCCCGAACTGTCCGGCCACCACGCCGTGCACGTCGTCGAGCCGCTGGGCTACCCCGACTTCGCCGCCACCCTCGCCGACTGCGAGCTGGTCCTCACCGACTCCGGCGGCATCCAGGAGGAGGCGCCCAGCCTCGGCAAGCCCGCGCTGGTTCTCCGTACCACCACCGAGCGGCCGGAGGCCGTGGAGGTGGGCGCGGCCCGGCTGATCGGCACCGACCCCGAGGCGATCCTGACGGCCGCGGGCCGGCTGCTGGACGACCCGGCGGAGTACCACCGCATGGCGACCGCGGGCAATCCCTTCGGCGACGGGCGGGCGGCGAAACGCGTGCTCGCCCAGCTCGCGGAGGACTTCGGCGAGGACGTGCCCACCACGCTCTCCTCCGCGGTCCCGCCGCCCCGTGCCCCGGAGCCCTCCCCCGCGGCATGACCACCGCCCTGAGGTCCTCCGTGCTCCGGCCCCTCCGTCCCCAGCGGCGGAGGGGCCCGCGGTCCACCGGGCTGGTGCTCGCCCTGCTGCTGGTGGTGGGCGGCGTGGTGTACGCGTGCCAGGGGCGCGGCGGCACCGGGCCCGGCTGGACGGACGGCACGGTGCACGGGCCCTGGCTGTCGGTGTACGACGGCTACGGCGACAACCGCGGGGACGCCACCTCGCTGCTGCTCTCGCCGGGCGTGGCGGACCGCCCGGACGTCACGCACGCGGGCCTGGTGGTCTCCACCGAGGAGTACGGGGACATGGCGTACGGGGCGCGGACGCGGACGCTCCGTCAGCTGCGCACCCCCCGCCCCAACCCCTGGGAAGTGCCGTGGCTGGTCTGGGCGTACCGCGACCCGGAGCACTTCTACTACCTCGCCCTCAAGCCGAACGGCTGGGAGCTGGGCAAGCGCGACCCGGCGTACCCGGGCGGCCAGCGCTTCCTGGCCACCGGTCCGGCGCCGTTCCCCACCGGTCGCTGGTACCGGATCGAGGTGGAGCAGCGCGGCGCCACGCTCACGGTCACGGTCGACGGGCGCTTCCTGACCTCGTTCGCGGACGCCGAACGCCCCTACACCCGGGGCGGTGTGGGCGCCTACACCGAGGACGCCCGGGTGGAGTTCCACGACATGGCAGTGCGGCGCCTGCCCCCGGTCGGGTGAGGGCAGGCGCCGCGTTCCGTTCCGTACGCCCTTGTACGGGACGTCTCAGGTGTGACGGAGGGTCAGACCGTCAGCGGGCGATCCGTCGGGCGGATCGGGGCCGGCAGGATGCTCGCGCCGGTGAGGTAGTGGTCCACCGCGCGGGCCGCGGAACGGCCCTCGGCGATGGCCCACACGATCAACGACTGGCCGCGGCCCGCGTCACCGGCGACGAAGACACCGTCCACGTTGGTGGTGAAGTCCTTGTCGCGGGCGATGTTGCCGCGGGCGTCGAGCTCCAGGCCGAGCTGCTCGACCAGGCCGTTGCGCTGGTCGGTGCCGGTGAAGCCCATGGCGAGGGTGACCAGTTCGGCCGGGATGACCTTCTCCGTGCCGGGCTGCGGGACGAACTTCCCGTCCTGGAACTCGACCTCGACCAGGTGCAGCGCCTTGACGTTGCCGTCCTCGTCGCCCTCGAACCTCATGGTGTTGACGGCGTAGACCCGCTCGCCGCCCTCCTCGTGGGCGGAGGTGACCTTGTACGTCATCGGCATGGTCGGCCAGGGCTGGTGCGCCGGGCGGTCCTCCGACGGCCGGGGCATGATCTCCAGCTGGGTGACCGAGCGGGCGCCCTGGCGGTGCGCGGTGCCGACGCAGTCGGCGCCGGTGTCGCCACCGCCGATGACGACCACGTGCTTGCCCTCGGCGGTGATCGGCGGCGCGACGAAGTCGCCCTCCTGCACCTTGTTGGCCAGCGGCAGGTACTCCATCGCCTGGTAGATGCCGCCGAGTTCGCGTCCCTCGGCGGGCAGGTCGCGCCACTGGGTGGCGCCCGCGGCGATCACCACGGCGTCGTACCGCTTGCGCAGTGCGCTGCCCGGCATGTCCCGGCCGACCTCGACACCGGTGCGGAACTTGGTGCCCTCCGCGCGCATCTGCTCGATGCGGCGGTTGATGTGCCGCTTCTCCATCTTGAACTCGGGGATGCCGTACCGCAGCAGGCCGCCGATGCGGTCGGCCCGCTCGTACACCGCGACCGTGTGGCCGGCCCGGGTCAGCTGCTGGGCGGCGGCCAGGCCCGCCGGGCCGGAGCCGATGACGGCGACGGTCTTGCCGGAGAGCCGGTCCGGGGGCTGCGGGGTGACGTCCCCGGTGTCCCAGGCCTTGTCGATGATGGTGACCTCGACGTTCTTGATGGTCACCGCCGGCTGGTTGATGCCGAGCACACAGGCGGACTCGCAGGGGGCCGGGCAGAGGCGACCGGTGAACTCCGGGAAGTTGTTGGTCGCGTGCAGGCGCTCGCTGGCGGCCTTCCAGTCCTCACGGTAGGCGTAGTCGTTCCACTCGGGGATCAGGTTCCCCAGCGGACAGCCGTTGTGGCAGAAGGGGATGCCGCAGTCCATGCAGCGTCCGGCCTGCTTGGTGATGATCGGCAGCAGGCCGCCGGGAACGTAGACCTCGTTCCAGTCCTGCTTGCGCTCCTCGACCGGACGGGTCGGAGCGGTCTCGCGGGGCGTGGTGAGGAAGCCCTTCGGGTCAGCCATTTGCCGCCTCCATCATCTTCGCGACGGTCTCGGACTCGGAGAGCCCGGCTTGCTCGGCGGCGTTCTTGGCGGCGAGCACTGCCTTGTAGTCCCGCGGCATGACCTTGCCGAAGCGGGTGAGGGTGTGACCCCAGTCGGCGAGGAGCTTCTCGGCGACCGTGGAGCCCGTCTCCTCCTGGTGGCGGCGCACCACGTCGTGCAGCCACTTGATGTCGTCGGCGTCCAGCTCCTCGACGTTCACCATGCCGGTGTTGACGTTGTCCGGGTCGAGGTCGAGGACGTACGCGATGCCGCCGGACATGCCCGCCGCGAAGTTGCGCCCGGTCGGGCCGAGGACGAGCGCGCGGCCACCGGTCATGTACTCGCAGCCGTGGTCGCCCACGCCCTCGGACACGACAGTGGCACCGGAGTTGCGGACGCAGAAGCGCTCGCCCGTGGTGCCGCGCAGGAAGAGCTCACCGCCGGTGGCGCCGTACGCGATGGTGTTGCCGGCGATGGTCGAGTACTCGGCCAGGTGGTCGGCGCCCCGGTCGGGACGGACGATCACCCGGCCGCCGGACAGGCCCTTGCCGACGTAGTCGTTGGCGTCGCCCTCCAGGCGGAGCGTGATGCCCTTGGGGAGGAAGGCGCCGAAGGACTGGCCCGCGGAGCCGGTCAGGGTGATGTCGACCGTGTCGTCGGGCAGGCCGGCGCCGCCGTACTTCTTGGTCACCTCGTGGCCGAGCATGGTGCCGACCGTGCGGTTGACGTTGCGGATCGCGACCTGGGCGCGGACCGGGTCGCCGTTGTCGAGGGCGTCCTTGGCGAGCGCGATGAGCTCGTTGTCGAGCGCCTTGCCCAGGCCGTGGTCCTGGTCGGTGGTGCGGTGCAGGGCCGCGCCCGCGGGCAGCTCGGGCACGTGGAAGAGCGGGGCCAGGTCCATGCCCTGCGCCTTCCAGTGGGTGACGGCCGCGGTGGTGTCGATCAGCTCGGCGTGGCCGACGGCCTCCTCGATCGAGCGGAAGCCGAGCTCGGCCAGGAGCTCGCGGACCTCCTGCGCGATGAACTCGAAGAAGTTCACCACGTACTCGGCCTTGCCGGAGAAGCGGTCGCGCAGCACCGGGTTCTGGGTGGCGATGCCGACCGGACAGGTGTCCAGGTGGCACACCCGCATCATCACGCAGCCGGAGACCACCAGCGGGGCGGTCGCGAAGCCGAACTCCTCGGCGCCCAGCAGGGCGGCGATCACGACGTCGCGGCCGGTCTTCAGCTGGCCGTCGGTCTGCACCACGATGCGGTCGCGCAGGCCGTTGAGCAGCAGCGTCTGCTGGGTCTCGGCCAGCCCCAGCTCCCAGGGGCCACCCGCGTGCTTCAGCGAGGTCAGCGGGGAGGCGCCGGTGCCGCCGTCGTGGCCGGAGATCAGCACGACGTCGGCGTGGGCCTTGGAGACGCCCGCCGCGACCGTGCCGACGCCGACCTCGGAGACCAGCTTCACGTGGATGCGGGCCTGCGGGTTGGCGTTCTTGAGGTCGTGGATCAGCTGCGCCAGGTCCTCGATGGAGTAGATGTCGTGGTGCGGCGGCGGCGAGATCAGGCCGACACCGGGGGTGCTGTGCCGGGTCCTGCCGATCCACGGGTAGACCTTGTGGCCGGGCAGCTGGCCGCCCTCGCCGGGCTTGGCGCCCTGGGCCATCTTGATCTGGATGTCGTCCGCGTTGACCAGGTACTCCGAGGTGACGCCGAAGCGGCCGGAGGCGACCTGCTTGATCGCGGAACGGCGCGCCGGGTCGTACAGGCGGTCCGGGTCCTCGCCGCCCTCCCCGGTGTTGGACTTGCCGCCGATCTGGTTCATGGCGATGGCCAGCGTCTCGTGCGCCTCGCGCGAGATGGAGCCGTACGACATGGCGCCGGTGGAGAAGCGCTTGACGATCTCGGAGACCGGCTCGACCTCGTCGACGGGGATCGGGGCGCGCTCGCCGTCCTTGAACGCGAACAGGCCGCGGAGCGTCATCAGGCGCTCGGACTGCTCGTTCACCCGGTCCGTGTACTGCTTGAAGATGTCGTAGCGGCGCGAGCGGGTGGCGTGCTGCAGCCGGAAGACCGTCTCCGGGTCGAACAGGTGCGGCTCGCCCTCGCGGCGCCACTGGTACTCGCCGCCGATCTCCAGCCGGCGGTGCGCCGGGGCGATGCCGGAGGCGGGGTAGGCCTTGGCGTGCCGGGCCGCGACCTCCTTGGCGACCACGTCGAGGCCGGCGCCGCCGAGCTTGGTCGTGGTGCCGTGGAAGTAGGTGTCGACGAAGTCGGTGTCCAGGCCGATGGCCTCGAAGACCTGCGCGCCGCGGTAGGAGGCGACGGTGGAGATGCCCATCTTGGACATCACCTTCAGCACGCCCTTGCCCAGCGCCTTGATCAGGTTCCTGATGGCCGCCTCGGGCTCCAGACCCTGGAGGAAGGTGCCCGCGCGCAGCAGGTCCTCGACCGACTCCATCGCCAGGTACGGGTTGACCGCCGCGGCACCGTAACCGATGAGCAGCGCGACGTGGTGCACCTCGCGGACGTCGCCGGCCTCGACCAGCAGGCCCACCTGGGTGCGCTGCTTGGTGCGGATGAGGTGGTGGTGCACGGCGGAGGTGAGCAGCAGCGACGGGATCGGCGCGTGCTCGGCGTCCGAGTGCCGGTCGGAGAGCACGATCAGCCGGGCGCCGTCCTCTATGGCGTCGTCGGCCTCGGCGCAGATCTCGGTGAGCCGCGCGGCCAGGGCCTCGCCGCCGCCGGAGACCCGGTACAGGCCCGACAGGGTCGCGGCCTTGAGGCCCGGCAGGTCGCCGTCGGCGTTGATGTGGATGAGCTTGGCCAGCTCGTCGTTGTCGATCACCGGGAAGGGCAGGGTGATGTTGCGACAGGACGCAGGCGACGGCTCCAGCAGGTTGCCGGACGGGCCGACCGCGCTGATCAGCGAGGTGACCAGCTCCTCCCGGATGGCGTCCAGCGGGGGGTTGGTGACCTGCGCGAACAGCTGGGTGAAGTAGTCGAAGAGCAGCCGGGGCCGCTCCGACAGCGCCGCGATCGGCGAGTCGGTGCCCATGGAGCCCAGCGGCTCACCGCCGGTCTTCGCCATCGGCGCCAGGATGATCCGCAGCTCCTCCTCGGTGTACCCGAAGGTCTGCTGGCGGCGGGTGACCGAGGCGTGGGTGTGCACGATGTGCTCACGCTCGGGCAGGTCGTTGAGGTGGATCAGGCCGGCTTCCAGCCACTCCGCGTAGGGGTGCTCGGCGGCGAGCTGGGCCTTGATCTCGTCGTCCTCGATGATCCGGTGCCGGGCCGTGTCGACCAGGAACATCTTCCCGGGCTGCAGCCGCCCCTTGCGGACCACCTTGTCCGGGGAGATGTCGTCCAGCACACCGGACTCGGAGGCGAGCACGACCAGGCCGTCGTCGGTGACCCAGTAGCGCCCCGGGCGCAGGCCGTTGCGGTCCAGGACGGCGCCGACGACGGAACCGTCGGTGAAGGTGACGCAGGCCGGGCCGTCCCAGGGCTCCATCAGGGTGGAGTGGTACTGGTAGAAGGCACGCCGGGCCGGGTCCATGGAGTCGTGGTTCTCCCACGCCTCGGGGATCATCATCAGCACGCTGTGGGGCAGCGAGCGGCCGCCGAGGTGGAGCAGTTCCAGCACCTCGTCGAAGGTCGCCGTGTCGGAGGCGTCGGGGGTGCAGACCGGGAAGATCCGCTCCAGGTCCCCGCCGAAGAGGCCCGAGGCGAGCTGCGACTCGCGGGCGCGCATCCAGTTGCGGTTGCCCTTGACGGTGTTGATCTCACCGTTGTGGGCGACGAAGCGGTACGGGTGCGCCAGCGGCCAGCTGGGGAAGGTGTTGGTGGAGAAGCGGGAGTGCACCAGCGCGATCGCGGTGGCGATGCGCCCGTCGGACAGGTCCGGGAAGAAGGGCTCGAGCTGGCCGGTGGTCAGCATGCCCTTGTAGACGAGCGTCCGGGCCGACAGCGACGGGAAGTAGACGTCCGCCTCGCGCTCGGCGCGCTTGCGCAGCACGAAGGCCGGGCGGTCGAGGTCGATCCCGGACCGCGCGTCCTCGGCGTCGCAGACGAAGAGCTGGGAGAAGTACGGCATCGTCGAGCGCGCCGTGGCGCCGAGGACGTCGGGGCCGATCGGCACCTCGCGCCAGCCGAGGACGGTGAGGCCCTCCTCGGCGGCCAGCCGCTCGATGGACTCGACGGCCTTGCGGCGGTCCTCGTCCTCGACGGGCAGGAAGGCCGTACCGACCGCGTACCGGCCGGCGGCGGGCAGCTCGAAGCCGGCGACCGCCCTCAGGAACGCGTCCGGGACCTGCATCAGGATGCCCGCGCCGTCGCCGGAGTCCGGCTCGGAGCCGGTGGCCCCGCGGTGCTCCAGGTTGCGCAGCACGGTCAGTGCCTGCTCCACGAGCGCGTGGTCCGCCTCGCCGGTGAGGGTGGCCACGAAGCCGACGCCGCAGGCGTCGTGCTCGTTGCGGGGGTCGTACATCCCCTGGGGGGCGGGACGCCCGTCCATGTGGGACCACCGGCCGGAACCGGAGCCGGCGGTCTGGGGGTGCGTGGACGCGGAACGCATCGGCTCTCCCGTCGTCGTCATCTGGCATATGACATGCGCACTAGGGACGACGTTGGCCCTCTGCGATTTCGTGCAGGTTACATGATGGCCGGATGGCCGAAAAGTGGATAGCCAGTTCCATCATGTGGACTAAGCAGCGCTACGAGCAGGCAGTATGGGCCAGCATCGCTCACGTGAGACGCAGGCGACACTGCCCACGGCGCCACAGACTGATGCCCTCTGTCGGTCGCGCTGAAACGAGCGGGTAACAAGTGGCTTGTGGCCGTCACCCGGCTCAGCCGACGGCGGTGCCGAACAGCGCGCCCAGAACGAAGGTAACCCCGGCGGCGGCTCCGCCCAAGACGAGCTGCCGAAGTCCGCTGAACCACCAGCTGCGCGCCGTCACACGGGCCACAGCCGCCCCGCAGAGGAAGAGACCGATCAGCGCGACGATCACCGCGGGCCAGACCACCGTTGCGCCGATCAGGTACGGGAGCACCGGCAGCAGGGCGCCGACGCCGAAGGACAGGAACGAGGAACCGGCCGCCACCAGCGGCGACGGAAGGTCGGTCGGGTCGACGCCCAGCTCCTCGCGGGCGTGGATCTCCAGGGCCTGCTCCGGGTCCCTGGACATCTGCCGGGCCACCTCTTCGGCCAGCTCCGGCTCGACGCCCCGGGCGACGTACAGCGCGGCCAGTTCGCGCAGCTCGTCCTTGGGGTTGCGGCGCAGCTCCAGCCGCTCGACGTCCAGCTCCGCCTGGACCAGCTCCCGCTGGGAGGCGACGGAGGTGTACTCGCCCGCGGCCATCGAGAAAGCGCCCGCCGCGAGTCCCGCCAATCCGGTGATCACGATGGTCGAGGGGGCGACGTTGCCGCCGGCGACGCCGGTCATGAGCGCGAGGTTCGACACCAGACCGTCCATCGCCCCGAACACGGCCGGACGCAGCCAGCCGCCGCTGACGTCCCGGTGGGTGTGGTGCGCCACGTGGTACGGCGCGGCCCGCTCGTCCTCCACGGCTGACGGCATGGTCGATGTGCTCCTTCCCCCGGGGCGGCGATCCCCGCGTCCCTCCCTCGAACGCCTCGACCGTACGCTCGAATTCCCTGCGTTTCCAGCAAGGAAAGCCTGCCTTACCTGCGAAAACGCGCCCGGAGGGGAAACGCCGCGGCCGCCGTCACCAGGGTGGTGAACGGCGGCCGCGGGCTGCGCGACGTACGCGTCAGAGGTTCTTGGCGGGCTTGGCCTCGGCGTCGACGGGGACGGCGCCGTCCTCCTCGTCCCGGTCCGGGCCGGGCTCCGCCTCGCCGGCTTCGGTCTTCTCGGCGTCCGCGTCCGTCGCCTGCTCGCCCTTGGCGTCCCCGGCGTCCTTGGCCTTCGCCTCGGGGTCCGTCCCCTCCGCGGAGGCCTCGGCCGCGGCGACGGCCGCCGGCTCGACGACCTCCTCGCGGCCCGGCCGCAGCCTCGCCGAGACCACGATGTAGACCACGGCGGCGACGAAGACCAGGATCGACGTCCAGTCGTTCAGACGCAGGCCGAGGACGTGGTGGGCGTCGTCGACGCGCAGGTACTCGATCCAGAAGCGCCCGACGGTGTACGCCGCGACGTAGAGCGCGAAGGCGCGGCCGTGGCCGAGCCGGAAGCGCCGGTCGGCCCAGATGACCAGCAGGGCCACGCCCACGCACCACAGCGACTCGTAGAGGAAGGTCGGGTGGTACGTCGCGACGTCCAGGCTGTCCGCCGGCCGGTGGGCACTGTCGATCTTCAGCGCCCAGGGCAGATCGGTGGCGCGCCCGTACAGCTCCTGGTTGAACCAGTTGCCCCAGCGGCCGATGGCCTGGGCGAAGGCGATGCCCGGGGCCACGGCGTCGGCGTACGCGGGCAGCGAGATGCCGCGGCGCCGGCAGCCGATCCAGGCGCCGAGCGCACCCAGGGCGATGGCGCCCCAGATGCCGAGGCCGCCCTCCCAGATCTTGAACGCGTTGATCCAGTCCTTGCCCTCACCGAAGTAGAGCTCGTAACTGGTGATCACGTGGTAGAGGCGGCCGCCGACCAGGCCGAACGGCACCGCCCAGACGGCGATGTCGGCGACCGTGGTCTTCAGTCCGCCGCGGGCGACCCATCGCCTGCCGCCGAGCCACACGGCCACGAAGACACCGATGATGATGCAGAAGGCATAGCCGCGCAGAGGGATGGGGCCGAGGTGGATGACCCCGCGCGACGGGCTGGGGATGAAGGCGATGAGTTCCATGGCACTGCCGACGCTACCGTGCCGGGCGGGTGCGGCGGGCACCCGCCCGGCAACGGCTGGATAACGGGCGGGAGCTCAGCCGCCCTGCGAGGCCGCGGGAGAGCCTCCCGCGGGCGCGGAGCCGCTCGCCGATCCCGGCGCACCGGGCGACCCGGACGCGCTCGGCGGGGTGGCGCCCTGCGTCGCGGTGCCGGGCTTCTTGCCCTTGTTGGCCTCGGTGACCAGCTGCTTCAGCCGGTCCGCGGTCAGGTTGGGCTGCCCCTTGGCGAGCAGGTTCTCCCCGCCGTTGAGCAGGATGGTGGGCGTGGAGTTGAAGCCGGCGGCGCCGAAGGCCTCGTTGTTGGCGTTCACCCAGTCGTCGTACGTGCCGTCCTTCACGCAGGTGGTGAAGGCGTCGGTCTTCAGCCCCGGCACCTTGCCCGCCAGCTCCAGCAGGTAGGTCTTGTCGGCGAAGTGGTCGTCGTTCTCCTGCGGCTGGTTCTGGTAGAGGACGTCGTGGTACGCGCGGAACTTGCCCTCGTCCTGCGCGCAGGCCGCGGCGTTGGCGGCGTTGAGCGAGCCGGTGCCGCCCAGGTTCCCGTCGATGAGCCGGACGAGGTGGTACTCGACCTTGAGCTGGCCCTGGTCCTGGAGGCCGTGGATGGTGTCGCGGAGCTCGTTCTCGTAGGCCGCGCAGGCCGGGCACCGGAAGTCCTCGTACACGGTCAGGGTGGACGGGGCGTCGCTCGCGCCGTTGGGGAGGGCCAGCTTGTCCTTGCCGGTCGCGCCCACCGGGGTGACGGCCGGGGCGCCGGAACCACCGCCGCTGCCCGCCACCACGACCCCGATGACGGCGCCGACGGCCAGGACCCCCACCACGGAGCCCGCGACGATCAGCGTCCTCTTGCGCTTGTGCCGGCGCTCGTCCTCCGCGCGCTGCTCCTGCAGCCGGTCCCGGGCACTGCGCTTTCCTTCACGGTTCTTCTCGCTCACACCCAGGCACAACGAACCGGGGGCACGCTCGCGCGTACCCCCGGCCCATGTTTCGCCCGTAAGAGTGAGGCTCCGCTACCGGCGGACACCCTGGGCGAGGTCCGCCGCCAGCTCGCGCACCCCGGCCAGGCCCTGCTCCAGGTCCGGCGCGTCAAGCAGCCGCTTGACGAACGCCGAGCCGACGATCACCCCGTCCGCGAAGCCCGCCACCTCGGCCGCCTGGGCGGCGTTGGAGACGCCCAGGCCCACGCAGACCGGCAGTTCGGTCTGGGCGCGGGTGCGCCGCACCAGGTCGGCCGCCTCGGCGCCGACGCTCTCGCGGGTGCCGGTGACGCCCATCAGCGAGGCCGCGTAGACGAAGCCGGAGCCCGCCGCCGTGATCTTCGCCAGCCGTTCGTCCCGGCTGCTCGGGGCGACCACGAAGACGGTGGCCAGTCCGTGCTGCTCGGCGGCCTTCCGCCACACCTCGGACTCCTCCACCGGCAGGTCCGGCAGGATGCAGCCCGCGCCGCCCGCCTCGGCCAGCTCGGCCGCGAAACGCTCGGTGCCGTAGCGGTCCACCGGGTTCCAGTACGTCATGACCAGGATCGGCTTCCCGGTCGCGGCGTGCGCCTCCCGCACCGTGCGCAGCACGTCCTTGATCCGCACGCCGCCGCGCAGCGCGATGTCGTCCGCGGTCTGGATGACCGGGCCGTCCAGCACGGGGTCGCTGTGCGGGAGGCCGATCTCGAGGACGTCGGCACCGCCCTCCAGGGCCGCCTTCGCCGCCTCGATGCCGCCCTCCACGGTCGGGAAGCCGGCCGGGAGGTAGGCCACCAGGGCGGCGCGCCCCTCGGCCCTGGCCCCGGCCAGGGTCCGGTCCAGCAGCTCGATCCGCCCGCTCACCGCTGTGCTCCTTCAGCCTCGTCGTACAGCCCGAAGTAGCGGGCGGCCGTGTCCATGTCCTTGTCGCCGCGGCCGGAGAGGTTGACCAGGACCAGGCCCTCCTCGCCCAGCTCCCGGCCGACCCCCAGCGCGCCGGCGAGGGCGTGGGCGCTCTCGATGGCCGGGATGATGCCCTCGGTGCGGGACAGCAGGCGCAGCGCCTGCATCGCCTCGTCGTCGGTGACCGGACGGTACTCGGCGCGGCCGGTCTCCTTGAGGTAGGCGTGCTCGGGGCCGATGCCGGGGTAGTCCAGGCCGGCCGAGATCGAGTAGGGCTCGGTGATCTGGCCCTCGTCGTCCTGCAGGACGTAGGAGCGGGAGCCGTGCAGGATGCCGGGCTCGCCGACGGTGAGCGTCGCCGCGTGCTCGCCGGATTCCACGCCGTGGCCGGCCGCCTCCAGGCCCACCAGGCGCACGGACTCGTCCGGGATGAAGGCGTGGAACAGGCCGATCGCGTTGGACCCGCCGCCCACGCAGGCGGCGACCACGTCCGGCAGCCGGCCCGCGCGCTCCAGGATCTGGCGGCGGGCCTCGACGCCGATGACGCGGTGGAAGTCGCGCACCATCGCCGGGAACGGGTGCGGGCCCGCGACCGTGCCGAAGAGGTAGTGGGTGCGGTCCACGTTGGCGACCCAGTCGCGGAACGCCTCGTTGATCGCGTCCTTCAGCGTGCGGCTGCCCGACTTCACGGGGATGACCTCGGCGCCGAGGATGCGCATGCGGGCGACGTTGAGCGCCTGGCGCTCGGTGTCGATCTCGCCCATGTAGATGGTGCACTCCAGGCCGAACAGGGCGCAGGCGGTGGCCGTGGCCACGCCGTGCTGGCCGGCGCCGGTCTCGGCGATGACCCGGGTCTTGCCCATGCGCTTGGTGAGCAGCGCCTGGCCCAGCACGTTGTTGATCTTGTGCGAGCCGGTGTGGTTGAGGTCCTCCCGCTTGAGGAAGACCCGCGCCCCGCCGGCGTGCTCCGCGAACCGCGGCACCTCGGTGAGCGGGCTCGGGCGGCCGGTGTAGTGCACCAGCAGGTCGTTCAGTTCCGCGGCGAAGGCCGGATCGGACTTCGCCTTGTCGTACTCCACGGCGACCTCGTCCACGGCGGCGACCAGCGCCTCCGGGATGAACTTGCCGCCGAACCGGCCGAAGTAGCCCTCGGCACTGGGCACCCGGCCCTCGGGGTCGGGGATGAAGAAGTCTTCGGACATGACGTTCTCGGCTCCTTCGGGGGCGCGCGTCGGCAGCCCCCAGGGTTTCGCGTACCAATGGTCACGTTACGGCGCGTTCGGCGCCGCCGGCGGCATGCGCACGCCCGCGACCGGGGGCACGACGGGACGCTCACCGGCGGTACGCCGGTGGGCACGCCCGTGCCCCGGTCATCAGGAGGACGGCGCTGCCGTCAGCGCCATCGGCGCCCGTTGATCTGACCCGGCTCGCAGCCGATGTGGTAGCGCACGCGGCGGCCGAGGACGCGCCGCGCGGGCGCGCGGCAGCCACGGGGACGGCAGCCCCGGGCCAGTCGCGCGTAGGTCGTCATGGAGCCGGTCAGCCCCGTCCGTGGCGCAGCGCGGGGTGCGCGCCGGCGGCCACGAGGTCGGCCACGGCGGCCTTGGGGTCGCGGCCGGTCACCAGCGACTCGCCGACGAGGACGGCGTCGGCGCCGTCGTTGGCGTAGGCGATGAGGTCGTGCGGGCCGCGGACGCCGGACTCGGCCACCTTGACGATGTGGTCCGGGATCTCCGGGGCGACGCGGGCGAAGGTGCCGCGGTCGACCTCGAGGGTCTTGAGGTTGCGCGCGTTGACGCCGATGATGCGGGCGCCCGCGTCGACGGCGCGCTCGACCTCCTCCTCGTCGTGCACCTCGACCAGCGGGGTGAGCCCGATGGACCCGGCCCGCTCGATCAGGGAGACCAGCGCATCCTGCTCCAGCGCCGCGACGATCAGCAGCGCCAGGTCGGCACCGTAGGCGCGGGCCTCCCAGAGCTGGTAGGCGGTGACGATGAAGTCCTTGCGGAGCACGGGGATGTCGACCTTGGCCCGGACGGCCTCGAGGTCGGCCAGCGAGCCGCCGAAGCGGCGCTGCTCGGTGAGGACCGAGATGACGGCGGCGCCGCCCGCCTCGTAGTCCGCGGCCAGGCCCGCGGGGTCGGCGATGGCGGCCAGAGCACCCTTGGAGGGGCTGGACCGCTTGACCTCGCAGATGACCTTGACGCTGTCCCCGCGCAGGGCCGCCACGCCGTCCTTGGCGTCGCGCGCCTTGGCCGCCCGCTCCTTGAGCTCGTCGAGGGAGACCCGGGCCTGCCGCTCGGCGAGGTCCTCACGGACTCCGTCGATGATCTCGTCGAGCACACTCACGCGAGAGGACCCCTTCCGAAAGCGAAACGATCAAGCCAGTGAGATGTTCCACCAGCACTGCGATGGTAACCGCCGGTGGGCGGAGGACCCGCATCCGGCGGGGCGGGGGCCCACCGGACGGACCGTCCGGGCGCCCCTTCGTCGCTGGTCAGGGCGCCAGCGCGGTCCCGAACGGAAGGTTCCGGACGACGGTGAAGAGCAGCACGACACCCGTGATCGCCCACCAGTGGACGGCCCGCAGCGCGAGCGAGAAGGGCCGGCCGCGCAGCGTCCGGGTGAGCCAGACCGTCCACACCACGGCGAAGAGCAAGTAGCCCGCCACGGCCAGCGCGTTGAGGCCGAACGCCGTGCCGAAGTCGCCGTGCACGACCGCGTACGCGCTGCGCAGCCCGCCGCAGCCGGGGCAGTACAGGCCCGTGTAGTGCAGCAGGGGGCAGACCGGGTAGTGCCCGGCCTCGTTCGGGTCGAAGGTGCCGACGTACGCGAAGGCGGCGGCGACACCGCCGAGCACGCCCAGCGGGGCGGCGAGGGCAATCGGCTTCGGCCTGGCGGCGGTCTCGGTCACGCGGTGATTGTCCCGCGCCGCGCCCGCCGGGGACACCCGGGGTGGCCGGAAAGGACGCAACCGCCGCCGGCGGATGCGCCGGCGGCGGCTGCGGAGTCCGTGCCCGGGTCAGCCGTGCTGCTTCTCAGGCACCGGCTTGCCGAGGCCCGCGGCGCGCATGCCGAGACCGACCAGACCGCCCAGGGCGGCGACCGCCAGGCCGGCGAACATACCGATCGGCTCCGCCAGGACGACGAAGGCAGCCGCGACGCAGAAGCCGATGAAGGCGATGGTCACGCCGGTCCAGGCGGCAGGGGTGTGTCCGTGGCTGTTGCCCGCCATGAGTGCTCCCAAGTCGTTCTACAAAAGGGTCGTCAGTTGCTCCGCCCGCGCGATGGCGCGCGTCACGCGCCATTGTCCCCCGTTCCGCTCACGCTCCGCGCGCGGGGGGTGGCCCGGCGCGTCAGGGCGCCTCGGTGGGGTCCTCGCCGCGGTCCAGCGCCTTCCACAGGTCCTCGGGGCGCTCCTCGCCGGCGGCGGGTGCGGCGGTACGGACGGGCTGCGACGCCCCCGGGGTGTCGCGGTCGTACCGGTTCGACATCCCGGGCCAGGTCCGCGCGCGGAGGAGGGCGACGGCGCCTGCGAACAGCAGCAGCGCGCCACCGGCCGCGCAGACGCCCGGCCAGGCGCTGGTGGCGGCCCCGGTGACGGTCGTACGGCTGAGTCCGCTGGCGGTCGCCGCGGCGGCGTCCAGGGCCGCGGTGTCGCCGAGCGCGAGCAGCGCCGCCGCGAGGGCCCCGGCCCCGCACAGCGCGAGCAGCCCGCCGACGAGCAGCCGGGCCGCTCCCCGTACGGCGAAGACCGCCACGAGGGCGGCGAGTCCCACCAGCGCGAGCGCGCCCGGCACCCCGGTGACCTGGTGGCCGGAGACACTGACCGGCATCCCGCCGCCGGCGAACGGGGCGCTGCCCTTCTGCCAGGTCTTGCCCGAGGCCAGCAGCACGACCGCGGCGCCGGCCACGCCGCTCGCCAGGGCGAGGACGAGGCTGCCGCGGCCGGCCGTCCGGCGGGGTGCGGGCCCGGCGGCCGGTTCTGCGACGGTGCGGGGCTGGGGTACGGACTGGGGTACGGAACTGCTCACCGGACCACTATCCCCTCTCGCTTCCGCGCCCCGGCACGCGGGTCCCGCCGGTGGCGGTCACGCCCCGCCGCGCATCCGGCCCGCCGTGGCGACGGCGCGGAGCACCGCGGCGGCCTTGTTCCGGCACTCGGTGTCCTCGCTGACCGGGTCGGAGTCGGCGACGATGCCGGCGCCGGCCTGGACGTAGGCGGTCCCGTCGCGCAGCACCGCGGTGCGGATGGCGATGGCGGTGTCGGAGTCCCCGGCGAAGTCGAGGTAGCCCACGGCGCCGCCGTACAGCCCGCGCCGGGTGGGCTCCAGCTCGTCGATGATCTGCATCGCGCGCGGCTTGGGCGCCCCCGACAGGGTGCCCGCGGGGAAGCAGGCGGTGAGGACGTCGAAGGCCGTGCGGCCGGCGCCGAGGCTGCCGGTGACGGTGGAGACGATGTGCATGACGTGGCTGTACCGCTCGATCGACATGAAGTCGACGACCTCGACGCTGCCGGGCTCGCAGACCCTCCCGAGGTCGTTGCGGCCCAGGTCGACGAGCATCAGGTGCTCGGCGCGCTCCTTGGGGTCGGCGAGCAGTTCGTCGGCGAGCGCCTGGTCCTCCTGGGGCGTCGCGCCGCGCGGGCGGGTGCCCGCGATGGGGTGCACCATGGCCCGGCCGTCCTCGACCTTCACCAGCGCCTCGGGGCTGGAGCCGACGACGTCGAAGCCGTCGAAGCGCAGCAGGTACATGTAGGGCGAGGGGTTGGTCGCCCGCAGCACGCGGTAGACGTCGAGCGCGGTCGCCGGGCAGGGCGTCTCGAACCGCTGCGAGGGCACGACCTGGAAGGCGTCGCCGGCCCGGATGTACTCCTTGGCCGTCTCCACCGCGGCCTGGTACGCGGCGCCGCCGAAGCGCGAGGTGACCTCCTCCGGCAGCCGGGACGGCGGCAGCTCGGCGGGCGCGGAGTCCACGGGACGGGCCAGGTCGGCGGTCATGGCGTCGAGCCGCCGCACGGCCTCGGCGTGCGACTCGTCGACGCCGGTGTCGAGGTCGTTGTGGTTGATCGCGTTGGCGATCAGCAGCACCGAGCCGTCCCAGTGGTCGAGCACCGCCAGGTCGGAGGTGAGCAGCATCGTCAGCTCGGGCAGGCCCAGGTCGTCGCGGGCGTGGTCGCCGATGCGCTCCAGACGGCGTACGACGTCGTAGCCGAGGTAGCCGACCATGCCCCCGGTGAACGGCGGCAGGCCGGCGTCGTCGTGCAGGTCGCGCGGGGTGTGCAGGGCCTCGATCGTGGCCCGCAGCGCCTCCAGCGGGTCGCCGCCGGCCGGCACGCCGACCGGCGGCGTGCCGAGCCAGTGGGCCTGGCCGTCGCGCTCGGTCAAGGTGGCGGCGCTGCGGACGCCGACGAACGAGTAGCGGGACCACGAGCGGCCGTTCTCCGCGGACTCCAGCAGGAAGGTGCCGGGACGCTCGGCGGCGAGCTTCCGGTACAGGCCGACCGGGGTGTCCCCGTCGGCCAGCAGCTTCCTGCTGACCGGGATGACACGGCGGTCCCGCGCCAGCTTGCGGAAGGTGTCGAGGTCGGGGGTGACGGTGCCCGTGGTCATGCTCCGCAGCCTAGTGCCCGGGCGCGGCCGCTTCAGGCCAGCGGCAGTTCGCCCGCGTCGAAGCAGGTGCGGTCGCCGGTGTGGCAGGCCGCGCCGACCTGGTCGACCTTGACGAGGATCGTGTCGCCGTCGCAGTCCAGGGCCACGGACTTCACGTGCTGGACGTGCCCGGAGGTGTCGCCCTTGACCCAGTACTCCTGGCGGCTGCGGCTCCAGTAGGTGCAGCGGCCGGTGGTGAGGGTGCGGTGCAGCGCCTCGTCGTCCATCCATCCGAGCATGAGGACTTCGCCGGTGTCGTACTGCTGCGCGACGGCGGGGACGAGGCCGTCGGCGGTGCGCTTGAGACGGGCGGCGACGGCTGGGTCGAGCGGGGATTCCATACCCCCATTCTGCCCGCTGCGGGCGGCGTGACTTCGGCTCCTGCCCTCACCCCGCTCACCCGTATGGGGCATGCTTCGTCCATGAGTTTTCCTCCGCCGTCGCCGCCCGACGACCCGCGCTCCGGACAGGGCGGCGGTTTCGGGCCGCCCCCGGGGGGTTTCGGCCCGCCGCAGTACCAGCCCCAGCCGCAGCCGCAGTACCAGCCGCAGCCGATGCCGCCGTACCAGAACCAGCCGCAGTTCCCCGGGCCTGCTCAGCAGGGCGGCGGTTACGGCTACCCGCCGCAGCCGCCGCGCAGCGGTGGCGGCGCGAAGGTGGCCGCGATGGTCATCGGCGCGGTCGTCCTGATAGCCGTCGTGGTCGGCGGCCTGGCGATCGCGCTGAGCGGCGGCGAGGACGACGACAAGGGCGCCACCGGGTCCACGAGTAGCAGCCCCACCGCCTCGGCCCCCGCCACGCAGGACACCGCGACCGCGTCCACGGAGCCGGATCCCTCCGAGACCTTCCGCAAGTACGTCGTGCTCAGCCCCGGCCAGTGCTTCGACGATCCGGGCCTGGACAGCGGCGTCACCGAGGTCACGACGGTCTCCTGCAACGGCCCGCACGACGCCGAGGTCATCGCCAACGAGACCATCACGGGCACCTTCGACACCGAGGCCGCGCTCAAGGCCAAGGTCCTGAAGCTGTGCGAGGCGGACGCCGCCAAGCGCCTGAAGGACGTCAAGGACAACCCCGGGTACTACTACTACGCGCTGTACCCGAAGCTCTCGGGCTACCAGGTGCAGGGCAAGGACACCATCTCCTGCTCCCTGACCCTCAGCAACAAGGTGGACGGCAAGAAGCTGACGAAACCGCTGCCGTAGCTGCTGCCCACCGGCGGGGGCCGGACGTAGGCTGACGGCATGTCGACTCATGCCCAGCGTGAACGTCTGCTCCTCGCCGACCTGCTGGAGAGTGCCGGACCCGAGGCGCCAACCCTCTGCGAGGGCTGGACCACCCGCGACCTCGCCGCCCACATCGTGGTGCGGGAGCGCCGCGGTGACGCCTCGGCCGGCCTGGTCATCCCCTTCCTCGCGGACCGGTCGGAGCGTGTGCGCAAGGAGTTCGCGGAACGGCCCTTCCAGGAACTGATCCGGCTGATCCGCACCGGGCCGCCGCGGCTGTCGCCGTTCGCCCTCAAGCAGATCGACGAGGCGGCCAACACCGTCGAGTTCTTCGTCCACGCCGAGGACGTGCGCCGGGCCCAGCCGGACTGGTCGCCGCGCGAACTGGACCCCGTCTTCGCCGAACTGCTCTGGTCCCGGCTGGAGCGCTCCGCCCGGCTGCTGGGCCGCAAGGCCCCGGTCGGCGTGGTGCTGCGCCGTCCGGACGGGCAGACCGCGGTGGCGCACCGCGGCGCCCCGGTCGTCACGGTCACCGGGGAGCCCGGCGAGCTGCTGCTGTTCGCCTTCGGCCGGCAGGACTCCGCCCGGGTGGAGACCGAGGGCGACAAGGACGCGGTGACCCGGCTGTACGACGCCAGGCTCGGGATCACCGCCTGAGTCCGGCTACCGGGGGCGGCGGGCGAGTTCCGCCCGCCGCAGCGCCGGCGCGGCGAGTCCCGCGACGGCCCCCGCGGCCGCGACCGCCGCACTGGCGACGAACACCGGCTGCGGACCCCAGGCTCCGATGGCGGCCCCGGTGAGCGGGTAGCTCATCGGGGCGACGCCGAGCGAGAACAGCGCGGCCACCGAACTGACCCGGCCGAGGTAGACCGGGTCGGTGAGGGTCTGCAGCAGGGCTCCGCACAGTGCGCCGCTCAGTCCCGCCACGAGGCCGATCACGACGGCCACGGCGACCGCCCCCGGCAGCGCCGGGACGAAGGCGAAGGCGGCCACCGCGACCGCCCCCAGCCCCAGGCAGCAGGCCTGGGCCAGCCCGGCGCGCGGCAGCCGGCCGCGCACCGTCAGCAGCAGTGAGGCGGCGCCCGCGCCGGCGCCGAAGCCGCTGACGATCCAGCCGAGACCGGCGGCGCCCCAGCCCCGGTCGGCGGCGACCAGCACGAGGCCGATGTTGAACGGCCCGGCGAAACCGAGCTCGCCGACCGCGATGACGACCATGAGCGCGGTGAGCGCTCGCCGTCCGCGGATGTGGCGCAGACCGTCCACCAGTTCCTGCCACGGGGTGCCGCCCGCCTGTGCGGCCCGGTCGTCGGGCGGCAGCGGGGCCACGCGGACGGCGAGCAGCAGCACGAGCGAGACCGCGAACAGCACGCCCGCGACGGCGAACGCGGTGGGGGCGCCGCCGGTCGCGACGGCCGTGCCGCCGAGCGAGGCGCCGGCCACGTTGCCGACCCGCATCGCGATGCCCTTCATCCCGTGCAGGCGGCCCAGTTGGTCCGGGCCGGTGATGCGCGGCGGCAGGGCACCGACGGCGGGCAGGAAGACCGCGTCCACGACGCCGAAGAGCACCGCGACCACGGCCAGCGCCCACAGCCCGGGGGTGGTGAGGGCGAGCAGCGCGGCCGCCGCGAACATCACCGCACACCGGGTCAGATCACTGCCGATGACGATGCGTCGCGGCCCGAACCGGTCGGCCAGCACTCCCCCGCCGAGCATCAGCACCGCGCGCGGCACGGCGCCCGCCGCGAGGACCAGGCCGGCCCGCCCGGGGTCCCCGGCGCGGGTGGCGGCCCAGGACAGGGCGAGGAACCACACGGCGTCGCCGACGAGCGAGGCGGTGAAGGCGGCGAGCCAGCGCAGGACGTTGGCGTCCCGGTGGGCGGGGGCACGGGAGGGTGACAGGGACGGTGCGGCGGTGGCGGGCGCCGTCATGCGGTCGCCTCCTTCGGGGTTCACGGCCGGTGGGGGAATCCGTACAGGTGCACCGCGACGTGCTCACGGCCCTCGGTGTCGCCCGCCTCCTCGGCGGCGCGCCCGCGGTCGACCCAGCGCATGACCAGCTCGCCCAGCTCATCGCCGAACCGGCGCATCTCCTGCGCGGTGAGCCGGGGCATGTACTCGGAGCTGAAGGACGCGTCGGTCCACTCCTTGTCCCAGGCGAGCTGCTGGTCGAGGTAGGCGGCGTAGCGCGCGTACCGGGTGGCGAGGAGCTGCCGGGTCACCTCGCCCATGACGGCGGCGCCCTCGGGGCGGTCGGCGAAGTCCGAGGTGCGGAAGGTGAATCCGCGCTCGGAGCTGACCTTCCACCACCGCTCGCGGCCGTCCGAGCTCTGCCCGGGGGCCTCGGTGATGAAGCCGTGCGCGGCGAGCTTGCGCAGGTGGTAACTGACCAGCGACACCGCCTCGTCGACCTGGTCTGCCAGCTGGGAGGCGGTCGCGGTGCGGGCGGTGAACAGGGCGCGGTAGAGCTCGATGCGCAGCGGGTGCGTGAAGACCTTGAGCGCGTCGAGGTCGGTGATCCTGCGGGGGTCTGCGGAGGTCTCTTCCGTCTCTTCCTCGGGCATACCCGGGAGGCTAGACAGGAAAGGAAATTTGCGCAACAGAAATTGCGCAACTGATCCTGCACATCGGCGCCACGCGCGGTACGGCGGCCGGCCGGGGTGCCCACCCGGGAGGGCGACGGCGGTCAAGGCCCGTGCCATGAGGCGGACTTCGCGGCCGATGCCGAAGGGGACCTCACGCCTTCCCGCCCGGAGCCGGGCAAGCACGGCACGTACGGACCGGTTTCGGCCCCGCGGACCTCGGACGGCCGGCGGAGAACCGTGCGCCGGGTGAGACCCTGGTGCACGACGTGATCGCCGCAACGCTCGACCTCCGTGGGTGACGTGTGCCGTACCTGAAGCTGCTCCGCCGGCCCCATGTGGGCCGGTTGCTGTCCGGTTCGCTCGTCGGACGGCTGCCGACCGCGATGGCGGCCCTGGCCATCGCGCTGGCGCTCCGCGCGGCCGGCGCCGACTACCGGCTGGTGGGCGCCGCCGGGGGCATCTACGCGGTGTCCGGAGCGATCGGCGGGCCGCTGCTCGGACGGTGGGCGGACCGGCTGGGCCAGCCGCGCGTGCTGATCGTCTCGGCGCTGGTCTCGGCCGGCGGCTTCGCCGCGCTGGCCGCCGCACCGGGCAGCACGGTGGTGGCCGTGCTCGGCCCGGCCGTCGCCGGGGCCGCCTCGCCGCCGCTGGAGCCGTGCCTGCGGGCGCTCTGGCCCGACCTGGTCGAGCCGGACGAACTGGAGTCGGCGTACGCGGTGGACGCCGGCGCGCAGGAACTGGTCTTCATCGCCGGCCCGCTACTGGTCGGCGGGCTGGCGGTGCTCGGCCCGGCCCGGCTGGCGCTGCTGGCCGCGGCCGTCCTCGGGGTGGTGGGCGCGCTCTCCGTCGCGACCTCCGCGCCCTCCCGTGCCTGGGCCTCCGCCACCCGTTCCGTCGACTGGCTGGGTCCGCTGCGCAACCGGGCCCTGGTGGTGCTGCTGTGCGCGCTGGCCGGATGCGGCTGGGCCCTGGGCACGTTCAACGTCTTCGCCGTCGCCTACGCCGAGCGCCACCCGCTGCCCGGAGGCGCGGGCACCCTGCTGGCGCTGAACTCCACCGGCGCCCTGATCGGCGCCCTGCTGATCGCCGTCCTGCCCTGGCGGGCGGACGCGGCCACCAAGGCGGCCGTCACCGGTGCCGGGATGGCCGTCACCTTCTGGCCCTTCGCCCTGGTCCCCGGCCCGCTGCCGATGGTGCCGGCCGCCCTGCTGAGCGGGGTGTTCTTCGCGCCGCTGCTCACCGTGGTCTTCGGGCTCACCGGCGAACTCGCCCCGGCGGGCACCGTCACCGAGGCCTTCGCCTGGCTGGTCACCCTGGTCACCACCGGCATCGCGGGCGGCTCCGCCGTCAGCGGCCTGATCCTCGCCGACGGCTCCCTCCCCGCGGCCGCCGTCAGCGCCGCGAGCGGCGTCACCCTCACCGCCCTCACCCTCGCCGCCGCGCGGCCCCTCCTGGCCCGCGAGCGCGTCACCGTCCGGGCCGCGGGATAGTACGGGGCCGGCGTACGGGCGCGGCGCGCGGTCCGGGGCGCCTAGGCCGTGTCGTCACATGCCCGCCTGCCCCGCGACGCTCCCCCCGCTGACGCTGGGAGGTGCCCCCAGGCACGGCACTCCCCCAGCCTTCGGCCGGGGGTGCCCCCACGCTGCGTTGTCGAATCGTCCGAGTAGCCCACTACGAGGACGACTCTCCGCCTTGCGATGCACCGCACCTGGGGGCACTGGCACCTCCCAGCGGAGCTGGGGGAACCGCGGGGCCCGCCCTTCGGGCGGTGGGGGCACCTCCCAGCGGTAGCTGGGGGAGCTCATGTGACGACACGGCCTAGCGCACCGGGTGCCCGGCGTCCCGGAGGGTCCGCTTGACCTCGCCGATGCGCAGGTCGCCGAAGTGGAAGACGGAGGCGGCCAGGACGGCGTCGGCGCCGGCGGCGACGGCCGGGGGGAAGTCGGTGAGGCGGCCCGCGCCGCCGGAGGCGATGACGGGGACGGTGACGTGCTTGCGGACGGCGGCGATCATCTCCGTGTCGTAGCCGTCCCTGGTGCCGTCGGCGTCCATCGAGTTGAGCAGGATCTCGCCGGCGCCCAGTTCGGCCGCGCGGTGCGCCCACTCCACGGCGTCGATGCCGGTGCCCCGGCGGCCGCCGTGCGTGGTCACCTCGTAGCCGGACGGCGTCCCGGCGTCGGTGCGGCGGGCGTCCACGGACAGCACCAGCACCTGGCGGCCGAACCGCTCGGCGATCTCGCGCAGCAGCTCGGGCCGGGCGATCGCGGCGGTGTTGACGCCGACCTTGTCGGCCCCGGCGCGCAGCAGCTTGTCGACGTCCTCGGCGGACCGCACGCCGCCGCCGACGGTGAGCGGGATGAAGACCTGCTCGGCGGTGCGCCGCACCACGTCGTAGGTCGTCTCGCGGTTGCCGGAGGAGGCGGTGATGTCGAGGAAGGTCAGCTCGTCGGCGCCCTCGGCGTCGTACAGCTTGGCCATCTCGACGGGGTCGCCGGCGTCCCGCAGGTTCCGGAAGTTGACGCCCTTGACGACCCGGCCGTTGTCCACGTCCAGGCAGGGGATGACTCGGACCGCCAGGGTCATGGTGCTCAAGCTCCTCGGAATGCTTCCAGTTCGACTTCGACCAGGACCCGGGAGTCCACGAAACCGGAGACGACGACCACCGTCGCGGTGGGTCGCACGGCGTCGAAGAACTCCTTGTGGGCCCGGCCCACCGCGTCCACGTCGCGGGTGTGGGTGAGGTACATGCGGGTGCGGACGACCGATTCGGCGCCGAGGCCGAACTCCTCCAGCACGCCGAGCGCGTTGGTGAACGCCGTCTTCGCCTGCTCGTACGGGTCGCCCTCGCCGTACAGCATGGCGCCGACGAACGGCATCGTGCCGCCGACGAGGACCCGGTCCCCCGCCTCGACGCCACGTGCGAAACCGAACTGCTCCTCCCAGGGGCTGTCGCTCTGCACACGCCGTACGGCAGGGGTTTGGGTCATCGCGACACAGCCTCCAGAGCCTCTTCCAAGGTGAACGCCTTGGCGTACAGGGCCTTACCCACGATGGCGCCTTCGACGCCCTCCGGGACCAGAGTCGCCAGGACCCGCAGGTCGTCGAGGGAGGAGACACCGCCGGAGGCGACCACCGGCCGGTCGGTCGCGGCGCACACGTTCCTGAGCAGCTCGACGTTGGGGCCCTGGAGGGTGCCGTCCTTGTTGATGTCGGTGACGACGTAGCGGGCGCAGCCCTCGGAGTCGAGGCGGGCCAGCGTCTTATAGAGGTCCCCGCCGTCGCGGGTCCAGCCGCGGCCGCGCAGGGTGGTGCCGCGGACGTCCAGGCCGACCGCGATCCGGTCGCCGTGCTCGGCGATGACCTTGGCGACCCACTCCGGGGTCTCCAGGGCGGCGGTGCCGAGGTTGACCCGGGTGCAGCCGGTGGCGAGCGCCGCGGCCAGCGTCCCGTCGTCACGGATGCCGCCGGACAGCTCGACCTTGATGTCCATGGAGCGGGCGACCTCGGCGATCTGCCCCCGGTTGTCCCCGGTGCCGAAGGCGGCGTCCAGGTCGACCAGGTGCAGCCATTCGGCACCGGCCTGCTGCCAGGCCAGGGCGGCGGCCATCGGGTCGCCGTAGGACGTCTCGGAGCCGGACTCGCCGTGGACGAGGCGGACGGCCTGGCCGTCGCGGACGTCGACGGCGGGAAGGAGTTCGAGGCGGTGCGTCGTGCTCATGGCGGCGTACGTCCTAGTCCTTGAAGGTGTCGAGCCAGTTGGTCAGCAGCTGGGCGCCGGCGTCGCCGGACTTCTCCGGATGGAACTGGGTGGCCCACAGCGGACCGTTCTCCACCGCCGCGACGAAGGGCTCGCCGTGCGTGGCCCAGGTGACCTTCGGGACCCGGATGCCGGGGTTGGCGGTCTCCAGCTCCCAGCTGCGCACCGCGTAGGAGTGCACGAAGTAGAAGCGGGCGTCGGCGTCCAGGCCCGCGAACAGCCGGGAGTCCTCGGGCGCCTTGACGGTGTTCCAGCCCATGTGCGGCACGACCGGTGCGCGCAGCGGCTCCACGGTGCCGGGCCACTCCTCGCAGCCCTCCGTGGTGACGCCGTGCTCGACGCCCTTCTCGAAGAGGATCTGCATGCCGACGCAGATGCCCATCACGGGCCTGCCGCCCGACAGCCGGCGGCCGATGATCCACTCACCGCGCACCGCCTTCAGCCCGGCCATGCAGGCGGCGAAGGCGCCGACACCGGGGACGAGCAGTCCGTCGGCGTTCATGGCCCTGTCGAAGTCGGCGGTGATCTCCACGTCCGCGCCGACCCGGGCGAGCGCGCGCTCGGCGGAACGGACGTTGCCGAAGCCGTAGTCGAGGACCACGACCTTCTTGGCGGCCTTGCTCATCTGCCGGAACCCCCTACAGCCGCAGCAGGCCGGCCGCCAGCGACATGGCGGAGCCGACACCGAGCAGCACGACGACGCTCTTGGGCATCTTCTGCTTCCAGAAGGAGTACACCCCGCCGGCCAGGAAGAGACCGAGCAGGATGAAGAGAACGGCCGGCTTGCTCATCAGAGGGCGCCCTTCGTCGACGGGAGGATGCCCGCGGCGCGCGGGTCGCGCTCGGAGGCGTAGCGCAGGGCCCGGGCCAGCGCTTTGAACTGGCACTCCACGATGTGGTGGGCGTTGCGCCCGTACGGCACGTGGACGTGCAGCGCGATCTGCGCCTGGGCGACGAAGGACTCCAGGATGTGCCGGGTCATCGTCGTGTCGTAGGAGCCGATCATCGGCGCCATGTTCTCGGGTTCGGTGTGCACCAGGTACGGGCGGCCCGACAGGTCGACGGTGACCTGGGCCAGGGACTCGTCCAGCGGCACGGTGCAGTTGCCGAAGCGGTAGATGCCCACCTTGTCGCCGAGCGCCTGCTTGAAGGCGGCGCCCAGCGCGAGGGCGGTGTCCTCGATGGTGTGGTGGGTGTCGATGTGCAGGTCGCCCTCGGTCTTGACCGTGAGGTCGAAGAGGCCGTGGCGGCCGAGCTGGTCGAGCATGTGGTCGTAGAAGCCGACTCCGGTGGAGATCTCGGTCCTGCCGGTGCCGTCGAGGTCGAGCTCGACGACGACGGACGTCTCCTTGGTCGTGCGCTCCACGCGGCCGACGCGGGTCATGTGGTTACTGCTCCTTCTTCAGCTCGCGTACCGCTTCGAGGAACGCGTCGTTCTCGGCCGGGGTGCCCGCGGTGACCCGCAGCCAGCCCGGTACGCCGTTGTCGCGGACGAGCACGCCGCGGTCGAGGATCGCCTGCCAGGCGCGGTGGCTGTCCTCGAAGCGGCCGAACTGGACGAAGTTGGCGTCGGAGTCGGTGACCTCGCAGCCGATCGCCCGCAGCTCGCCGACCAGGCGGTCCCGCTCGGCCTTCAGCTGCTCGACGTACCCCAGCAGCGTATCGGTGTGCTCCAGGGCGGCCAGCGCGGTGGCCTGGGTGACGGCCGACAGGTGGTACGGCAGCCGCACCAGCTGGACGGCGTCCACCACCGCCGGGTCGGCGGCGAGGTAGCCCAGCCGCAGGCCGGCCGCGCCGAAGGCCTTCGACATGGTGCGGCTGACCACCATGTTGGGGCGGCCCTCGATCAGCGGCAGCAGGGACGGGCCGTGGCTGAACTCGCCGTACGCCTCGTCGACCACCACCAGGGCGGGACGGGCGGCCTGGGCGGCCTCGTACAGCGCCACGACGGTGTCGGCGGCGACGGCGGTCCCGGTCGGGTTGTTGGGCGAGGTGATGAAGACCACGTTCGGCCGCTGCTCGGCGATGACCCGCGCGGCGGCGGCCACGTCGATGGTGAAGTCCTCGCGGCGCGGGCCGGAGATCCAGCCGGTGCCGGTGCCGCGGGAGATCAGCCCGTGCATGGAGTACGAGGGCTCGAAGCCGATCGCGGTGCGCCCCGGGCCGCCGAAGGTCTGCAGCAGTTGCTGGATGACCTCGTTGGAGCCGTTGGCGGCCCACACGTTGGCGAGCCCCACCTCGTGGCCCGCGGTGCGGGTCAGGTACCCGGCCAGTTCGGTGCGGAGCTCCACCGCGTCCCGGTCGGGGTAGCGGTTGAGGTCGCGGGCGGCCTCGCGGACCCGTTCGGCGATCCGCTCGACCAGCGCCTCGGGCAGCGGGTACGGGTTCTCGTTGGTGTTCAGGCGTACGGGGACGTCGAGTTGCGGGGCGCCGTAGGGCGACATGCCGCGCAGTTCGTCCCGGATGGGCAGGTCGTCGATGCCGGTCACGGACCCGGTACCGTCCAATCGAATCGGGCGCGGACCGCGGCGCCGTGCGCGGGCAGGTCCTCGGCGTCGGCCAGGGTCACCACGTGCGCGGCGATCTCGGCGAGCGCCTCGCGGGTGTAGTCCACGACGTGGATGCCGCGCAGGAAGGACTGCACGGACAGGCCCGAGGAGTGGCAGGCGCAGCCGCCGGTGGGCAGGACGTGGTTGGAGCCCGCCGCGTAGTCGCCGAGCGAGACGGGCGCGTACGCGCCGACGAAGACCGCGCCCGCGTTGCGCACCCGGGCGGCGACGGCGGCGGCGTCCGCGGTCTGGATCTCCAGGTGCTCGGCCGCGTAGGCGTCCACCACCTGCAGGCCCTGCTCGATCCCGTCGACCAGGACGATGCCGGACTGGCGGCCGGAGAGCGCGGGGGCGATCCGGTCCTCGACGTGCTTGGTCGCGGCGACCTGGGTCACCAGCTCCTTCTCCACCGCCTCGGCGAGGTCCACGGAGTCGGTGACCAGGACGGCGGCGGCCAGCGGGTCGTGCTCGGCCTGGCTGATCAGGTCGGCGGCGACGTGCACCGGGTCGGCGGTGGCGTCGGCGAGGATGGCGATCTCGGTCGGGCCGGCCTCCGCGTCGATGCCGATGCGGCCCTTGAGCAGGCGCTTGGCGGCGGCGACCCAGATGTTGCCGGGGCCGGTGACCATGTTCACCGGACGGCACTCCTCGGTGCCGTACGCGAACATCGCGACGGCCTGGGCGCCGCCCGCGGCGTACACCTCGTCCACGCCGAGCAGCGCGCACGCGGCGAGGATCGTCGGGTGCGGGAGCCCGCCGAACTCCTTCTGCGGCGGGGAGGCGACGGCCATCGAGCCGACCTTGGCCTCCTGCGCGGGCACCACGTTCATCACCACGGAGGACGGGTAGACCGAGCGGCCGCCGGGCACGTACAGGCCCACGCGGTCCACCGGCACCCAGCGCTCGGTGACGGTGCCGCCCGGCACGACCTGCGTGGTGTGGTCGGTGCGGCGCTGCTCGCCGTGGACGAGCCGGGCGCGGCGGACCGACTCCTCCAGCGCCGCCCGCACCGTCGGGTCCAGCTCCGCCAGGGCCCGGGTCAGCGCCTCGGCCGGAACGCGCACCCGGTCGATGGTGACGCCGTCGAACTTCTCCGCGTAGTCGATCAGTGCCGCGGTGCCACGATGCTTCACGTCCTCGCAGATCGGGCGCACCTTCTCCAGTGCGGCCTCGACGTCGAGCTCGGCACGGGGCAGCAGGTCGCGGTCGACGCCGTCCGCCGGGAAGGCGTCGCCGCGCAGATCGATTCGGGAGATCACCCTCCCAAGTGTAGAGAACCGCCCTCACGGCCTTCGTCGAGTATCAGTCCGTGATACGCGTACGGGCCCCGTCCCATGATCTCCCGGGCTAGCGTTTCCGTCGTCGTCGCCAGCCACGGGAGGGAAACCGGTGACCGAGCCGTCGGACGTCGCGCCGCCGCACGACTGGAGCGCTGTGGAGCAGGGCCTGTGGGAGGCCTTCCGCCGGGGAGAGCTGTACGACCTGCGCACCGGCATCCCGGAGCGGGACGACCCGGCCGCCGACCGCTTCTGGGGACCGGACCGCACGGTGCGGGCCGAGGTGATCGCCAAGCTGCTGCTCGACGGGCCGCAGGCCGCCTCGGGGCGCGTGTCGTGCGTGAAGCTGTCCGGGGCCCAGATCAGCGGGCAGCTCAACCTCTCGGGCGGCACGGTTGTGCCGTACGTGGAGCTGCACGACTGCCGCTTCGAGCAGCAGGTGCTGCTCGCGGAGTGCAGCTTCACGACCCTGCGCATGGTGCGCTGCGCCATACCGCGGCTGGAGGCGGCCCGTCTGCACACCTCGGGGGACCTGCACCTGCCGCAGTGCACGATCGAGGGCGGGATACGGCTCACCGACGCCCACATCGGCACGGACCTGCTGCTCAACCAGATCACCCTGCGCAAGGACCGGCACGGCCGGGCGCTGGCGGCCGACGGGCTCAGCGTCGCCCAGGACGTCGAGGCCGAACTGATCGAGGCGACCGGCGAGATCAGCCTGCGCAGCGCCCGCATCGGCGGCCGGCTCAGCCTGCGCGGCAGCCGGCTGCACAACCCGTACGGGCGCTACGCGCTCAACGCGGCCCGGGTCACCGTCGAGCACACCCTCTACCTGAGCGCGGGCTACGTCGGCACCGGCGGCTCCGGCGGCGGCACCCCGCCGCTGGGCGTGCGCACCCGGCGCTTCAGCTCGGACGGCGGGGTGCGGCTGGACGACGGCCGGTTCGGCAACGCGGTGATCATCCACCAGGCGCGGTTCCGGCTCACCGGCGGCCAGCAGCTGTCACTGCGCCGGATCCAGACGCCCGAGCTGCGGCTCACCCTCGACCAGCCGCCGACCGGGACGATCTCGCTGGCCGGCGCGCGGGTGGGCAACCTCACGGACAGCCGTACCTGCTGGCCCGACGCCGGCGGTCTCGACCTGACCGGCTTCGCCTACGGCTCGCTCAGCCCCGAGGGCGCCTTCCCGCTGCGCGCCCGGATCGCCTGGCTGGCCGCGGCCACCCCGGAGTACAGCCCAGAGCCGTACGAGCACCTGTCGGCCGCCCTGCGCGCGAGCGGAGAGGACGCCGACGCCCGCGAGGTGCTGCTGGCCAAGCAACGCCGGCGCCGCGAGACCCTCCCCCTCGCGGGCAAGCTGTGGGGCTACCTGCAGGACGTGACCGTCGGCTACGGCTACCGCCCGGGCCGCGCCGCCATATGGATGGCGCTGCTCTGGGCCTTCGGCGCGGTCTTCTTCACCGCGCACGGCAGGCCCGATCCCGTCGACGGCGGCGCCTTCCCCGACTGGAACCCCTCCCTCTTCGCCCTCGACCTGCTCCTGCCGGTCATCAACCTCGGCCAGGACAACGCCTGGCGCCTGACCGGCAACGCCCAATGGGCCGCCGCGGTCCTCAGCATGCTCGGCTGGATCCTCGCCACCACGGTCGCCGCCGGCGCCTCCCGCCTCCTGCGCCGCGGCTGACGCCGTCGCGACGGCGGGCCCGGTGGACCCGGTGGACCCGGTGGACCCGGTGGACCCGGCGATGACCGCATACAGGCCGTCCGGGGCCAAAACGGGTGGTGCGGGACGAGGACGACGATGGGGGTGAACGCCGCAGGCCCTAGGATTGCTGACCGTGACCGCTCGTCTTCCGCTCTTCCCGCTCGGCTCCGTCCTCTTCCCGGGGCTCGTGCTGCCGCTGAACGTCTTCGAGGAGCGCTACCGCGCGCTCTTCCGCGACCTGCTGGCCCTGCCGGAGGACGCGCCGCGCACCTTCGGCGTCGTGGCGATCCGGGACGGCCACGAGGTCGCCCCCGCCGGGGCGCAGGAGGCCGCGGCCGGGTACGCGCCGGACCTGTCCGGGGCGCTGTACGCGCTGGGCTGCACCGCGGACGCGGCGACGATCGGGGAGCGCGAGGACGGCGGCTTCGACGTCGTGGCGACCGGTACGACGCGCTTCCGGCTGCTGTCGGTGGACGCCTCCGGCCCGTACCTGGTCGGAGAGGTCGAGGAGGTCCCGGAGGAGCCCGGCAGCGGGTCGGGGGCGCTGGCGGCCGACGTGGCCCGGGCCTTCCGCACCTACCAGAAGCGGCTGGCGGGAGCGCGGGAGCGGAGCCTGGCGGGCAGCCAGGAGCTGCCGGACGACCCGACCGTGCTGTCGTACCTGGTGGCGGCCGCGACCGTCGCCGAGACCCCGGAGAAGCAGGCCCTGCTGGAGGCCCCGGACACCGCGGCCCGGCTGGAGCGGGAACTGCGGCTGCTGCGCCGCGAGGCGGCCGTCATCAACAAGCTCGGCACCCTGCCCGCCGTGGACCTGACCCGGCAGGTCCCGAGCCCGAACTGACGTATCCTCACAGCGCCATGGCCAAGAAGAAGCAGTCATCCTCCGGCGGCACGCCCGCCACCGTCGCCCTGGAGAAGGCGGGTGCCGCCTTCACCGTGCACGCGTACGCCCATGACCCCGCCTCGGAGCTCGGCTACGGTGAGGAGGCCGCGCAGGCGCTGGGCACCTCCCCCGACCGGGTGTTCAAGACCCTCGTCGCCGACGTGGACGGGGCGCTGACCGTCGCCGTCGTCCCCGTCGCGGGCTCACTGGACCTCAAGGCGCTGGCCTCCGCGGCCGGCGGGAAGCGCGCCGGGATAGCGGATCCGGCCGCCGCCGAGCGGACCACCGGATACGTCAGGGGCGGCATCTCCCCGCTGGGGCAGCGCAAGCGGCTGCGCACCGTGGTGGACGCCTCCGCGCTGGAGCACCCCTCGGTCTTCGTCTCGGCGGGCAAGCGCGGTCTGGAGGTCGAGCTGGCGCCGCAGGACCTGGTGCGGCTCACGGACGCGGTCGTCGCGCCGATCGGTCGCGCCTGACCCCTGGACGGCGGGGCCGTACGGGCGCACTCTGCCGGGAAGCACACCCGGTTCAGGGGAGGCCCGATGTCCAAGCGCACCCGCAAGCGCAAGTGGCGGATCAAGAAGCGCAACGCCAACCACGGCAGGCGCCCGGCGTGACCTCCGGGCCCCGGGTCACGCGCCCGGGGGCGGCGGCGTCCACTGCACGGTGGGGGGCTGCTCGTCGCGCGGGCCCAACCCCGTGGTGAGCAGCAGATGGGTGAGGACGGCCCCTGTGGGCCAGGCCAGGAGCGCGCCCTTGGCCTGCAGTGCGAGGGGGCCGTCGAACACCTTCTTCGCACCGACCGCCCGGGCGTGCGCGATCAGGTCGCTGGTGGGGCCGAGCCAGGTACCCAGCCGCCAGGCGAGCAGGGAGCCCAGTACCGCGCCCACCGCCATGCCGAGGACGACGCCGACGCCCCCGCGCCGGTTGCGCCAGAAGACGACGGCCCCGGTCAGCACCCCGATGCCGAGCCCGAGCAGCGCGAAGACGCCGTCGGCGCCGATCGCCTGCTCCCCCTCGGTGTCCTTGAGGTAGACCGCCTTGCCGTCGGAGACCAGCGGGATCCGTGGCGCGAGCCACAGCCACAGCAGGCCGAGGACCACGCCCGCCACGGCCACGAGCACCGCGGTCAGCGCGCCGCTCTTGAGCTCCCGGACGGGATCCATGCGGCTCTCCTGCTGCGGGAACGGCGGCAGCGGCGCGGGCGGCCATTGATCATGGGGGGTCAGGGGTGCGGTCACCCTGCCATCGTGCCAGGTCCGTCCGTGGCACGCGGCACCGGCACCACACCGGCACCACACCCACGGGTCACCGGCAGGCCGCCCGGCGGTAGGCCCAGGTGGCCACGGCCAGCGACACCAGGCCCACGGCCGCGCACACCGACAGGTCGGTGGTGATCGCCAGCCAGTCGGGGTGGGCGTCGAAGCTGCGGATGAAGGCCTCCACGCCGTAGGTGGAGGGCAGCAGGTCCCGTACGTAGCCGATGGGCTGGGGAAGGTTGCCGGCGGGCAGCACACCCAGCAGCAGCGCCGCGGACATGCCGAGCTGACCGGCGAGGGTGGCCAGCTCCTGGCGCGGCGCGAGCAGCCCGAGCGCCGCGCCCAGCCCGGACAGCGCGGCCCCTGCCAGCGGGATGACCGCGGCGAGGATCCACAGGTGGGCGAACGGCAGCTGGAACAGCGCACAGCCGATGCCCGCCGTCACGAGCGTCCCGGGCACGGTGAAGGACGCGTACGCGCCCGCCACGCCCAGCACCACGGCGGCCGGTGGCACCGGCAGGGTGGCGTAGTGGTCGAGCCCGCCGGAGGCGCGCAGCTGCCCGAAGTACTGGGCCAGCAGGTTCAACGCCACGAAGGCGACGACCAGCACGCTCGACCCGGCGACCACCGCGCGCGCGGCCGGGCCGCCGTCGACGACGCCACGCATCATGATCATGATGCCGACCGACTGGAAGGTCGCCACGAACAGCAGCGGGATCCGGGCGACCTTCGCCCGCGACAGTTGCGCCCGGTACACCGCCGCCATCGCCGGCAGCAGCCGGGCGCGCGGGGCGAGCGTCGCGGCCGCATCGCCGAGGGGGGCGGCGGGCGCCGCGGGTGCCGCCGTCCGGGTGTCCGCTCCCGCGGAGATGATCGTCACTCCACGCCGCCCCGCTGCGCGGTGCCGCGCACGTCCAGGTCCACGTTCCGGTCCACGTCCAGGGTCACGTCTCCGCCGTTGCCGCCGTTCACGCCTTGACCAGTCCCTTCCGGCGACCGCCGAGCGCCAGGTAGACATCCTCCAGGCTCGGCGCCGTCAGGGTGAAATCGTCGAGCGCGCCGAAGGCCGGGCCGCCGGTCAGCTCGGCGACCACGGAACGGGCCCGCTGCTGCGGCAGCCGCAGCGTCCAGCGGCGCCCGGTGACGTGGGCGGCGTCGCGCAGGGCCGCCACGGCGGGCACCGCCAGCGGGGGCGCGTCCCGCCACACCAGGTCCAGCCGTACCTCGTCGGCGACGAGTGCCTTCAGCCCGGCCGGGGTGTCGCAGGCGATGACCCGGCCGTCGTCGATGACCGCGACCCGGTCCAGTACGGTCTCCGCCTCGATCACGTTGTGGGTGACCAGCAGCACCGTGGTGCCGCGTTCGGCGCGCCGCCGGTCGACCGCCGCCCACACCGCCCGCCGGGCGACCGGGTCCATGGCGGTGGTCGGCTCGTCCAGCACGAGCACCGGCCGCTCGCCCACCAGGGCGGCGGCGAAGCAGGCGAGCCGCCGCTCCCCGCCCGACAGCCTCTTCACCGGCCGTGAGGCCAGGGCCGTCAGGTCCAGTTCCTCCAGGACGGCGTCCCGCTCGGCGCGCGCGGCCCTGGCGTCCAGACCGCGCAGCCGTCCGGTGGTCTCGGCGGCCAGGGCGACGGTCAGCTCGTCCAGCGCGCTCGACTCCTGACCGAGGTAGCCGACCAGCCGCGCCGCGCGCTCCGGGTGCCGGACGAGGTCGTGCCCGAGGAGCTGGACGGTGCCCGCGTCGGGGCGCAGCAGCCCCGTCAACTGGCGTACCAGGGTGGTCTTCCCGGCACCGTTGGGGCCGAGCAGCCCGAAGATCTCACCGCCCCGGATGTCCAGGTCGATGCCGTCGTTGGCGCGCACCGGGGGGCTCGCGGCGCCGCGCCGCCCCCGCCCGCCCGGATAGCTCTTCACCAGCCCGCGCACGGTCACCACCATCGCCGTCCGCGTGGTGGCGCCCTGTTCCGTGCCCGTACTCACGAGCATCGAGCCTACGCTGCATCCCGGCCGGGACGTGCCGCAGGGTCGGGTCCGGGCGCGCTCACTCCCCCGCAGAGGCCCTCGCGACGACCGCGCGGGCGTCGATCTCGCGCCAGAAGCCCGCCCGGATGGCGTAACGGTCGTGTTCGTCGATCTGGTCGTCCTTGTGGGCCAGCAGCCCGAACCGGGCGGCGTAGCGCAGCAGCTCGCCGTCGATGCGGTGCGGGACGCGCGGGTACTCGGCGGAGAGCACCTGGAGGTGGGACGTGTCGGTGAGCCGGCCGATCCAGCGGCGGGCGAAGACCTGGCCGACCTCGTACGGGTCGCCGCTGACGGCGGTGATGTCCTCCTCGCGGTCCGCCCAGCGCTGTTCGGGGCTGGTGAGCTGGGCCAGCGTGGGCAGGCTCGCGTCGGCGGCCTCGACGCCGCCGACCAGCCCGCGGTCGGAGGACCAGCGCAGGGTGGCCCCGGTGGCGGACGGGGAGGCGGGGTGCGGGGAGGAGTGCCCGCGGTGGACGATGCCGGCGACGTCCTTGGGGGTGGGCACCATGCCCCTGCCGGTCGCGGCGGCGGGCGCCTCGGGGCCCGGGCGGGTGCCGTTGCGCTCGACGGTGACGACCTGGGGCGCGACGGCGGCCGGCTCCGCGGGCTGGTCCGCCGCGGGCTGCGGCTCGGCGCCGCGGGTGGTCTCGGGCAGCGGCGCGGACAGGATCGCGGCGATCTCGGGCCGCGGGGTGAGGGGCGCGCAGACCCCGGCGGGTTCGCGCACGTGGATGGCCCGGGTGATCCACTCCCGGTCCAGCACACGCCGCTCGTCGGCCTCGGCGACCAGGTCCTCGGACTGGTTGAAGTCGCCGTCCGCGGCCTGCACGGCCCACAGGTGGACGGCGACGCCGTGCTCCTTCGCCGACATCATGCCGGGCAGGAGGTCGCCGTCGCCGGTGACCAGGACGACGTCGGAGCAGGCGCGGTTGCGGGCCAGCTCCGACAGCTCGGCGTGCATGGCCGCGTCGACGCCCTTCTGCGCCCAGCGGCCGTCGGTCCGGGTCAGCGCGCCCAGGCGGACCGTCACCCGGGGCATCACACGCAGTCGCCGGTGCTCCGGCTGGGGGACGCGGTCGGGGGCGCCGTCGAACCAGTAGATCCGCAGCAGCGGCTGGCCCGTCTCCTTCTCGGCGCGCTCCCGCAGACCCGCGACGACCTCGGCGTGGTCGACCGTGATCCTGGACCGGGAGGGCTCTCCGGCGAGGAGGCTCGCGGCAGCCCCGAGCAGGTAGCCGGCATCCACGAGGACGACGCAGCGGTCCATCGGTCTCACCCTCTTCTCCGAAAGTCCTGCCGTCCGTCCCCCCGGTAACGCTGTTGCCCCGAGTCTGCCCGAACACCGGGGCGTTGTGACCGGTTACGCGATCACCGGCGCGCCACACTCTGCAACTGCCCGAAATGCGACCTTCGTACTCCCGTGCAAGCCTGAGTGCGGCCCATCATCCGAGATTTCCCCCAAGGAGGAATCGTGGGCAAGAACAAGAACCGGGGCGAACGTACCGGCCAGCACCACGACCGCAGCGCCGCGACCACCGAAGAGCACGCGAAGAGCGCAGGCGGACGCGAGCAGATGGCGATGACGGCCCCGGGCGCCGAACCGCACGTGTCGCAGAAGCGGCAGAAGAAGTTCGGCCACAACTAGCGCGCGAGCGCCGGACGCTCATGACCGAGGGTGGCACCCCGTCCGGAAGGGGTGCCACCCTCGGCACGTCCGCCCGCTCGCGCGGGGGGTGATTCAGCCCGCCTGCTGCTGGGCGGTGGCGAGGCAGGAGGGGCCCAGGAGGGCCTTGAGGTCGCCGAAGAGTGCCGGGTCGGGAGTGACGCGGTGGCGGTCGAGCCGCAGCACCGTCGTCTTGCGGGCGCCCTGCAGCCGCACCCGGACCTCGGTGCTCCCCTTGTGGCTGGCGAGCACCTCGCCGAGGCGGGCGATCAGCGGCGGGGTCACCTTCACCGTCGGGATGGAGATCGTCACCGGCGCGTTGGTCCCGGCGTCGGTGAGGTCGGGGACCATCAGTTCCATCGCCACCAGGCGCGGGACGTCCTCGCGCTTGTCGAGCCGGCCCTTGACGAAGACGACGGCGTCCTCGACGAGCTGGGTCGAGATCAACTGGTACGTGGCCGGGAAGAACATGCAGTCGATGGAGCCGCCGAGGTCCTCGACGGTGGCGATGGCCCAGGCGTTGCCCTGCTTGGTCATCTTGCGCTGGAGACCGGAGATGATGCCGCCGATGGTGACGATCGAGCCGTCGGAGTAGTCGCCGGCCAGCGCCGAGACGGAGGCGTCCGCCTTGTCGTTGAGGACGTGCTCGATGCCGAAGAGCGGGTGGTCGGAGACGTACAGGCCGAGCATCTCGCGCTCCTGCGCGAGCAGGTACGTCTTGTCCCACTCGACGTCGGAGAAGGTGACGTCGAGCCCGAAGCCCGGTTCGTCGCCCCCGGCGTCGTCGCCCATGCCGCCGAAGAGGTCGAACTGGCCCTCGGCCTCCTTGCGCTTCACCGCGACCACGTTGTCGATCATCGGCTCGTAGTGCTCGGTGAGGCCCTTGCGGGTGTGCCCCATCTCGTCGTACGCGCCGGCCTTGATCAGCGATTCCACGGTGCGCTTGTTGCAGACCACGGCCTCGACCTTGTCGAGGAAGTCGGGGAAGGAGGTGTACTTCCCCTTGGACTTGCGGCAGCGGATGATCGAGTCCACCACGTTCTGGCCGACGTTGCGGACGGCGGTGAGGCCGAACAGGATGACGTCGTCGCCCTGCGCGGTGAAGTTGGCGTCCGACTCGTTCACGTTCGGCGGGAGCACCCTGATGCCCATGCGGCGGCACTCGTTGAGGTAGATCGCCGACTTGTCCTTGTCGTCGCGCACCGAGGTGAGCAGCGCCGCCATGTACTCGGCCGGGTAGTTGGCCTTGAGGTAGGCCGTCCAGTAGGAGACCAGGCCGTACGCGGCGGAGTGCGCCTTGTTGAAGGCGTAGCCGGCGAACGGCACCAGGACGTCCCACAGCGCCTGGATCGACTCGTCGCTGTAGCCGTTCTTCCGGGCGCCCTCCTGGAAGATGGTGAAGTTCTTCGCCAGCTCCTCGGGCTTCTTCTTGCCCATGACGCGGCGGAGGATGTCGGCCTCGCCGAGGGAGTACCCGGCGATGATCTGGGCGGCCTTCTGCACCTGCTCCTGGTAGACGATCAGGCCGTAGGTGACGTCGAGGACCTCCTTGAGGGGGGCCTCGAGCGCCGGGTGGATCGGGGTGATCTCCTGTTGCTTGTTCTTGCGCAGCGCGTAGTTGATGTGCGAGTTCATGCCCATCGGGCCCGGCCGGTAGAGGGCCGAGACGGCGGAGATGTCCTCGAAGTTGTCGGGCTTCATCATGCGCAGCAGGGAGCGCATGGGACCGCCGTCGAACTGGAAGACGCCGAGGGTGTCGCCCCGGCCCAGCAGTTCGAAGGTCTTGGGGTCGTCGAAGGGCAGGGCCAGCAGCTCGATGTCGACGCCCTTGTTGGCCTTCACCAGCTTGACGGCGTCGTCCATGATCGTGAGGTTGCGCAGGCCCAGGAAGTCCATCTTCAGCAGGCCGAGCGACTCGCAGCTCGGGTAGTCCCACTGCGTGATGGTGACGCCGTCGGAGTGCCGCACCCAGACCGGGGCGTGGTCGACGATCGGCTCGCTGGACATGATCACACCGGCGGCGTGCACGCCCATCTGCCGGACCAGGCCCTCCACGCCGCGGGCGAGGTCGATGACCTTCTTGGCGTCGGGCTCGTTCTCGTACATCGAGCGGATCTCGCCCGCCTCGCTGTAGCGCGGGTGCGCGGAGTCGGTGATGCCGGAGAGCGGGATGCCCTTGCCGAGGACGTCGGCGGGCATCGCCTTGGTGAGGCGGTCGCCGACGGCGTACGGGTAGCCCAGGACACGGGCGGAGTCCTTGATCGCGTTCTTGGCCTTGATGGTGCCGTAGGTGCCGATCATGGCGACCTTGTCGGCGCCGTACTTCTCGGTGACGTACCGGATCACCTCGGCGCGCCGGCGCTCGTCGAAGTCGATGTCGACATCGGGCATGGAGATGCGCTCGGGGTTGAGGAAGCGCTCGAAGATCAGGCCGTGGTCGATCGGGTCGAGGTCGGTGATGCCCATGGCGTAGGCGACGATCGAGCCGGCCGCGGAGCCTCGGCCGGGGCCGACGGCGATGCCGTTGTTCTTGGCCCACATGATGAAGTCGGCGACGACGAGGAAGTAGCCCGGGAACCCCATCTGGATGATGGTGTCCATCTCGTACTCGACCTGCTTCGTCCGGTCGTCCGGGATGCCTCCGGGGTAGCGGCGCTGCATGCCGCGCATGGTCTCCTCGCGGAACCAGGTGACCTCGGTGTAGCCCTCGGGGACGTCGAAGCGGGGCATCAGGTTCCGCGCCTGGAACATGCCGTCGGTGTCCACCTGCTGCGCGACGAGCAGCGTGGTGTTGCGGCAGCCCTCCTGCCAGGCGTCGGAGGAGTCGATGGCGAACATCTCGTCCGTCGTCTTCAGGTAGTAGCCGGTGCCGTCGAAGCGGAAGCGGTCCGGGTCGGAGACGTTCTTGCCGGTCTGGATGCACAGCAGCGCGTCGTGGGCGTCGGCCTCGCTGGCATAGGTGTAGTGCGAGTCGTTGGTGACGACCGGCGGGATGCCGAGCTTCTTGCCGATCTCCAGCAGCCCGTCGCGGACCCGGCGCTCGATCTCGATGCCGTGGTCCATCAGCTCCAGGAAGTACCGCTCCTTGCCGAAGATGTCCTGGTACTCGGCGGCGGCCTTCACCGCCTCGTCGAACTGGCCGAGGCGGAGCCTGGTCTGCACCTCGCCCGAGGGGCAGCCGGTGGAGGCCATCAGGCCCTCCGACCACTGGGCGATGGTCTCCTTGTCCATGCGCGGGTACTTGGTCAGCCAGCCCTCGGCATAGGCGTCGGAGGAGAGCCGGAAGAGGTTGTGCAGACCCGTCGCGTTCGCCGCCCAGATCGTCTTGTGCAGGTACGAACCGGAGGCCGAGACGTCGTCCCGCTTCTGGTGCGGCTGGCCCCAGGTGACCTTGCGCTTGTTCCGCCGCGACTCGGGGGCGACGTACGCCTCGATCCCGATGATCGGCGTGATCCCGGCGCCCTTGGCCTGGTGGAAGAAGTCGTACGCCCCGTGCAGGTTGCCGTGGTCGGTCATGGCGATGTGCGTCATGCCCATCTCACCGCAGGCCTTGAACATGTCCTTGAGCCGCGCCGCTCCGTCCAGCAGGGAGTACTGGGTGTGGACGTGAAGGTGGGTGAACGGCGTGGTCACGGGAAGCGACACCTCCGGCATCGGTCGTCATCTGGCGGCGTTGGAATCCTACGCCGGGGGTCCGACAGCCGATGCCATTCGCGCCCTCCCCGCCCTCCCCGCCGCGGCCGGCCGGCCCCGTGACCGGCCGGACGCGGACGGTGGCGTCAGCCCGCCCGGTAGGCGGCCCACGAGCTCTTCATGCGGCTCACCTGGCCTGCGGTGAACTGGTACATGCAGGAGTCGTAGGTGTAGTCCATGAAGTTGTGGATGGGGTCCACCCCGCCGGCCGTGCAGGTGTCACGGCCGGTCGGGCAGGCGCTCGCGGCGGTCTTCTCGGCGGGCGTGTCGGAGACGTAGTCGCCGTTGGCGCCGCAGCCGCCCTGGAAGGTGTGGTACAGGCCCATCCAGTGGCCGACCTCGTGGGTGGCGGTGTCGCCCTGGTTGTAGTTGGTGGCGGAGCCGCCGGGGACGGACGCGTCGAGGATGACCACGCCGTCGTCCTTGGGGTCGCCGGCGTACCAGCTCGGGAAGGTGGCCCAGCCGAGCAGGTCGTCCTGGAGGTTGGCCGAGTAGATGTTGAGCGCGCTCGCGCCGCCCTTGCGGAGGCTGGTCTTCATCGAGGTCTCGGCCGAGGAGCCCTCGGTCAGGTTGTACCAGGCGGCCTTGTCGGTGTAGTCCGTCGCGACCAGCGAGAACTGGTAGCCGGAGTCGACGTTGCCGGTGCCCTGGCCGGCGTAGGCCGCGTTGAGCACCGCTATCTGGCCGGCGACGGCGGCGGCGCTGAGCTTGCCGGTGCTGCCGCTGTGGATGACGTGCCAGTAGACCGGGATGGTCGTCGTCGCGGCGGCGGCGACCCGGGAGCCCTTGCCCTCGGCCTTGATCCTCGCGACGCGCTTCCTCAGGTCCGCGTCCATCGCCTTGGCGGTGGCGTCGCTGACGGCGTTGGGCTCGTGGGCCGTGGAGCCCTTCATCTTGCGGGCCGCGGCGTCGCCGCTGTCCGCGCACTGCTCCGCGGGGGTCCTCGCGTGCGCGGAGGCGCTGCTCACGGTGGCCGTCGCGCCGGTGAGGGGGAGCAGGGCCAGGGTTCCGGCCACGGCGGAGAGACCGACGAGACGGCGGGAACGGGGGGTGCGTGACATGTGGGGGCACTCCTCGTGGGACGTACGGGAGGAATTTCCTCCTCGCCGCCCGGAGGTTATGTGTCCATGCCAGAACCGGTGCAGCCCCCTTCCGGCCCATTGGCGGACAGAGGGTAATCCCTAGACAACGAAGGACCCTTGAGGGTCCGCGCCGGCCGGCGCAACACCCCCGGAACACGGGGTGGGCGGTGTGTCCGGATTCGGACCCGGGGGCTCCCCACCGCCCGCCCCGCGCCGGCCGGTCCGCGCACGGCGCGGGGGGTTGGCCGGAAATCGACGTTCGGGGGGCTCAGCGTACCGGCGAGTAGACCCGCTCGACCTTCTGCGTGCCCGACAGGGTGCGGTACGAACGCTCCCAGGTCGACGAGGCGTTCGGGTCGGTGCGGTCGGAGAGCGCGTAGTAGTCCATCTGCGCCCGCTCGCCGGTGATGTCCAGCACGCCGTAGCCGTGGGAGTCCATGTCCAGCCACTTCACATGGCGGTTGGCGGCCTTCACGGCGGCCTCGGCGACCGTGGAGACGGTGTCCGGGGCGACCTTGAGGATGTCGTCCAGGTTGTCGGAGGTGACCGAGGTGACCACGAACTCGGTGGCGGCCGAGGCCGACAGCGGGTAGGTCGCCGCCTTGACCGGGACGTCGTTCGCCCACGCCATGTGGATGTCGCCGGTCAGGAAGACCGTGTTGCGGATGCCGTTGTCCCGCAGGTGGGCCAGGATCTCGCGGCGGTCGTCGGTGTAGCCGTCCCACTGGTCGACGTTGACCGCCAGGCCCTCGGCGGGCAGGCCGAGCAGCTTCGCCAGCGGCGCCAGCAGGTAGTCCGGCAGTGCGCCGAAGGCGACCGGCGAGATCATCACCGAGTTGCCGATCAGCCGCCAGGTGGTGTCCGAGGCCTTCAGGCCGGCCTTCAGCCAGTCGAGCTGGGCCCGGCCGGTGATCGTCCGGTCCGGGTCGTCCACCGCGCCGCTGCCGATCGAGGCCTGCTGGGAGCGGAAGGAGCGCAGGTCGAGCAGGGACAGGTCGGCGAGCTTGCCGAAGCGCAGCCGCCGGTAGGTGGTGCCGGCCACCGAGGGACGCACCGGCATCCACTCGAAGTAGGCCTGCTTGGCGGCGGCCACCCGCGCCGTCCAGGCGCCCTCGGCGCCCTCGGTGTGGTTCTCGGCGCCGCCGGACCAGGCGTCGTTGGCGAACTCGTGGTCGTCCCAGATCGCCACGACCGGGGCCACGGCGTGCAGCGCCTGCAGGTCGGTGTCGGTCTTGTAGCGCCCGTGCCGGGTGCGGTAGTCGGCCAGCGTGACGATCTCGTGGGCGGGCGCGTGCGGGCGGACGACGGTGCCCCGGGCGGCGTAGCCCCCGGTGCCGTACTCGTAGATGTAGTCGCCCAGGTGCAGCCAGGCGTCCAGGTCCCCGCGGGCGGCCAGGTGGCGGTACGAGGAGAAGTACCCGGCCTCCCAGTTGGCGCAGGAGACCACCCCGAAGCGCAGCCGGTCGGCGGCGGCGTTCTCGGCGGGCGCGGTACGGGTACGGCCGGCCGGCGAGGTCACACCGCCGGCCGTGAAGCGGTACCAGTACTCCGTGGCGGGCTGCAGTCCGCGCACGTCGGCCTTGACGGTGTGGTCGGAGGCGGCGGTCGTGGCCGCCGTGCCGGTCGCCACGACGGAGGTGAACGCCTTGTCCCTGGCGACGGTCCAGCTCACCTCGGTCGCGGGGCCGAGCCCGGAGCCCGGGACGGCCTCGGGCAGGGGAGTCACGCGCGTCCACAGCAGCACGCCGTCGGGCAGCGGGTCACCGGAGGCCACGCCGTGCAGGAAGGCGGGGGCCGGTGCGGCGGAGGCGGGGGCGGCGGAGGCCGCCAGCGGTATCAGCGCGGCACCGGTCACGACGGCGCCGGCCTTGACGACCGAACGGCGGCTCGGTGTTCTCGATGAGGTCTGTGAGGGTGCAGAGGTATCGGTCACGGGGCGTCAGATTACGCGCCGGTAACCCCTTTCCGGGACCGAATGCACAAGAGTTCGGAAGGACTTCGCCCTCCGGTCCCCCGGCGTGACGCCGGGGGACCGGAGGGCGGAACCGGCCACGGGCCGGTGCTATCCCTTGCCGATGATCTGGTCGACCGCGGCCGTGTACTGGTCGGCGGTCATCGCCTGCACGCTGTCGATGGTCTTGTCGTCGAGCTTCACGGTCGGCGTGCCCGTGATGCCGTCGTCGGTGAACTGCTGGTCCATGGTCAGCGCCCACTTGTCGTAGGTGCCGTTGCGGACCGCGTTCTCGAAGGTCTTGTTGCCCTTGAGCGCGTCGACCTTCTGCGCCAGTTCGATCAGCTTGTCGTCGCTGCCGAAGTCGTCCTTGGTCTCCTCGGGGTGGACGTCCTTGGAGTACAGCAGCGTGTGGTACTGGACGAACGCGTCCTTGCTGACGTTCAGGGCGGCGCCCAGCGCGCTCAGCGCGTTCTTCGAACCCTGGCCCTGGGCGAGGCGGTCGTCGAGGAAGGCACCCATGGTGTACGAGATCTTGTACTTGCCGTCCTTGGCGTCCTTCTGGACGGTCTCGCCCGAGGTCTGCTCGAACTGCGCGCACACCGGGCAGCGCAGGTCCTCGTACACCTTCAGCGTGTGCTTGGCGCTCTCGTCGCCGATGACGATCGACGTGCCGTTCTTGCCCGAGGAGTTGGCCGGCTTCACCAGCGGCTTGTCCGCGGCCTTCTCCCAGTAGGTGGGCGCGTTCATCTTGACGACGGCCACGGCTATGCCGGCGCCGAGCGCCAGCACGCCCAGGACGCTGCCGCCGACGACGAGCTGCCGCCGCAGCTTGTCCCGCTTCGCCTGCCGCTCGCGCTCGACGCGCAGCCGCTCGCGGGCGGCGTTCTTGGCGGCCTGGCTGTTTCGCTTGCTCATGGTGGTGTGATCTCCGACTCGTGCGTACGTGGGTGAGGGGTGGGGCGCCGTGCTCAGCGGAAGCCGAGGCGGGCGGGCGGCCCTCGCCGTACGACGGAGTGCAGGAGCAGGGGCAAGGCCGGGGCGGCGGCCACGGGCCCGGCCGCGCCGGGGCGGGCGGTGCCGCGCGGTCCGGCCGTCCGGAAGACCGCCAGCGCGACGAGTAGCGGCCGGAAGGCGGCACGCAGCAGGCGGTGCAGGGCGTCCTCACCGCACCGCAGCCACCCGGCGGCGACCAGGCCGACGCAGACGTGCGCCAGGAGCAGCAGCCACGGCGAGGTGCCGGCGCCGGACATCCCCTGCCCCGTGGCGAGCGAGCCGCCGACGTCACCGCCGTGGCAGGCCAGCGCCTCGTTGATCGAGCGCCACGAGCCGGTGACGGGACCGCCCCCGGGGCCGTAACAGGTGTGCTGGCCCGCGGTGAACAGCGTGTCGAGGGCCAGTTCCAGCGGGACGAGCAGCCCGGCGATAGGCCAGTAGCCGCGCTCCCGGCGGCCGAGCGCGTACGCGACCGCGAAGACGCCCGCGAAGGCCCCCGCCGTGGTCGTCATCGGCAGGGGCTCCCGCGAGAGCATGATGTGGGCGGTCGCGGACAGCGTCACGCACAGCGCGGCGAAGCATCCCGCGCGCAGTGCCCTCAGCCGGGGTCCGGTCCCTTCCATGGCGCAGAGTGTGCCATGCCGGTGTGTAAGCAATGCCTAAACCCCCGAACAAGGCGCCCGTGATCAGAGCCCCGGGATGCGCCCGTTGCGGAACAGGTCCACGAAGATCTGGTGGTCGGCGCGGGCCCGGGCGCCGTAGGAGTGGGCGAACTCCACCAGGGACTCCGTGAAGCCCTCCTCGTCCCGGGCGATGGCCGCGTCGATGGCGTCCTCCGTGGAGAACGGCACCAGCGAGTGCCCGCTCTCGTCGTCCGCGGCCGCGTGCATCCCGGCGGTGGCCCGCCCGAGGTCCGCGACGACGGCCTCGATCTGCTCCGGGTCGTCGAGGTCCGACCAGTCCAGGTCCACCGCGTACGGCGACACCTCGGCGACCAGCTGGCCGACGCCGTCCAGCTCGGTCCAGCCCAGGTACGGGTCGGCGTGCGCCTGCAGCGCGCGCTGCGAGATCACGGTGCGGTGGCCCTCGTGGCGGAAGTAGTCGCGCACCGCCGGGTCGGTGATGTGCCGGGAGACCGCCGGGGTCTGCCCCTGCTTCATGTAGATCACGACGTCGTTCTCCAGGGCGTCGGTGTGGCCCTCGAGGAGGATGTTGTACGAGGGCAGGCCCGCGCTGCCGATGCCCACGCCGCGGCGGCCCACGACGTCCTTGACGCGGTGGCTCTCCGGGTTGATCCGGCTGGTCTCCGGCAGCGTGTCCAGGTAGGCCTCGAACGCCCGCAGCACCTTCTCGCGGGTGCCGCCGTCCAGTTCCACGGCGCCGCCCCCCGCACCGAAGCGGCGGTCCCAGGCGCGGATCTCGGTCATCGAGTCCAGCAGCCCGAACCGGGTCTGCGAGCGGGCGTGGCGCAGCGCCTCCAGCAGCGGGCCCTGCGCCGAGTCCAGCGTCAGCGCGGGGACGGCCTCGCCCTGGGCGAGGGCGCGGACGCGCTCGCGGTAGGCGGTGGCGTAGCTGCGCACCAGGCCGGAGATCAGGTCGTCGGCCAGGGCCTTGCTGTAGCCGATCAGCGCTATGGAGGCGGCGAAGCGCTGCAGGTCCCAGGTGAAGGGGCCGACGTAGGCCTCGTCGAAGTCGTTGACGTTGAAGATCAGGCGGCCGTTGGCGTCCAGGTAGGTGCCGAAGTTCTCGGCGTGCAGGTCGCCGTGGATCCACACCCGGGACGTGCGCTCGTCCAGGAACGGGCCGCCGTCCTTGGCGTCGGCCAGGTCCGCGTAGTAGAGGCACGCGGTGCCCCGGTAGAAGGCGAACGCCGACGCCGCCATCTTGCGGAACTTGACCCGGAACGCGGCCGGATCGGCGGCCAGCAGCTCCCCGAACGCGGTGCCGAAGACCTCGAGGATCCGCTCGCCGCGCTCTTCGTCCGTCGTCATGCCTGTGGCCATCGGTGCTGTGCCTCCTGGGCTGGTCCGTGTCTGCCGCGTCCAACGCAGGAGCGTACGCTCGCGTGCCCGCGGACGACCCCCGGCGGGGCGTTATTCGCGTCACCGTCGCACCGCGTTCAACCGGGCACTTCCGGCCACGGTCGCGCGTTCTGGCTTGCGATGAACACCACCAGGGGGCGGGACACCGCGCGCCGCGGCCGGCGGCGCACCATATTCGGGCTGCTGCTGATCGGCGGCCTCGTACTGGCCGCCGTGGCGTGGCCCACACTCTCCGCACAGGTCCGCGCGGCCAACTGGCCGAAGCAGCAACCCCGCGGGCCGCAGCACATCACCGCCCGCATGGAGGCCGTCCGCGAGGCCGTCGTCAAGGAGTTCGGCCCCCGCGGCCTCGAGGGCGCCCCCGGCTGCTACCGCGAGGAAGGCGGCATCGCCGGCGGCGGCGAACACCCCCTGGGCCGCGCCTGCGACTTCATGCTCATGCCCGCCGGCAAGAAGGCCACCGGCAAGTCCGACGCCCTGGGCGAGGCCATCGTGGCCTGGGTGCGGGAGCACGCGGACGAATACGGCATCTGGTACGTCATCTACGAGCAGCACATCTGGTCGAGCCGACTCCCCCAACAGGGGTGGAAGTTGATGGAGGACCGCGGGTCCATCACGCAGAACCACTTCGACCACGTGCACATATCGGTCTACTGAGGCAGCGGCCTCGCCGGCCGGCGAGGAGACGGAGCCCACGCCGCTGCGGGTCTATCCCGAGCGCCGCCCGGACAGGTGAAGTGACCGCACTCCGCTGCCGCGACGAATCCGGTCCCTCGGTCGCGGATCCGGCATCCGGTGCGGCATGGGACTGATCCGCGTGTTGGCGATCGGCCTCAGGGACGACGAGCCAGTGCCGTGGGTACCCCGGCACCAGCTGGTCCTCAGCCGTCACCGCTGCCGCCCCCCTTCCCCCGGCCGGGTCTGGCGCGGACGTGCATGCGCTCGCCCTGGCGGCCGAAGAGGCTGAGGATCTCGACGGGTTGGTCGCCGGCGCTGCCGAACCAGTGCGGCAGCCGGGTGTCGAACTCGGCGGCCTCGCCGACGCCGAGGACGACCTCGCGGTCGTCCAGCAGGAGGCGGAGGCGTCCGGAGAGCACGTACAGCCATTCGTAGCCCTCGTGGACGCGGAGGTCGGGCTCGCACTGGCCCGCGGGGACGACGACCTTCCAGGCCTGCGGGGACGCCGGCTGCCGGGTCAGCGGCAGGACGGTGCGGCCGTTCACGCGGCGGGGCTTGAGGCGTACCCGGGGGTCGCCGACCTCGGGGGCGCCGACCAGTTCGTCCAGCGGTACGCGGTGGGCCCGGGCGATCGGCAGGAGGAGTTCGAGGCTGGGGCGGCGCCCGCCGGTCTCCAGGCGGGACAGCGTGCTCGTGGAGATGCCCGTGGCCTCGGACAGCGCGGCCAGCGTGACGCCCCGCTGTGTGCGCAGGCGTTTGAGGCGGGGGCCGACCTCCGCCAGCGTGGCGGCGATCGAGGACAGGTCTTCCATCCGCCCATTCCATCCCGGCCGTCCCCGGAACGGCAACGAACGTTGCCGTCGCGCGGAACGGGAACGCGTACGCCGTCGTGGCGATCGGCGGTGGCGCCGCCAGGCCGAGGCGCCGTGCCGAGCCGAGCCGACCGTCATCCACGACCTGACGCCCCCGCCACGCCCCTCCGGGCCTCCGGATACGGTCGGGATCGAACCGGGAGGTGGGGGCGTGAGCGTGATGGGCGTCTGGGTGGTCGGGGCCGTCCCCGACGACGAGGCGCGGGCGTTGTCCCGGCGCGCCGCCCGGCGGGGCACCGGAGACGAGGACCTGCCACCGGAGGACGCGCAGGCGCTCGCCTGGTGGTCCGGCGGCGGTGACGAGGAACGCTTCTTCGAGGACACCGCGGACGGCTCAGGTGGCGCCTGCCCCACCCCGGCCGCGCTGCGGTTCGCCGAACTCGTCCACTGCAACACCGCCCCCGACGACGAGCCCGCGCTGACCCTTCAGGACGAGCTCATGGAGCTCATGCCGGCGACCGGGGGCGACGGCCCGTTCGCCGCCGTCGCCCGTAAGGCGAGCCCGGCCGCGGCGCTGCTGCACGGTCTCGGCGCGGAGGCTTCGGCCCTGCTGCCCGGCAGGTTCGGCGAGTTCCTGCTGACCCACGACGAGGTGGCGGCGGCACTCCCCCGGGCCGTGCGGGCCCTGGATGTCTCCGGCGCCCGGCGGGACGAGGTCCTTTCCCGCGTGGCCGACTGGATGCGCGGCATGGGCGACGCCCCGGAGTTCGACGGGGCCGAACTGCTCGACGCCCCCTTGCGTGTGCTGCGTCACGCCGCCCGGTCCGGCCTCGGTGCCGCCGTGTTCAGCCGCTGGTACTGAGCCGGGCCTCGATCCGCTAGGTTGAACGCGTTCAAAGTGCTGTTCGCCGGGGGGAAGGGGCGGCCATGAGGGCTGAGGCGGGGCGGCCGAAGGCGCGGGCGGGGATCGGGCGTCGGCAGTGGGTGCTCGCGGTGGGGGCGTTGGCCGCGGCCGTGCCCGGGCTGCTCTTCGGGCTGGACAGCTACTACGGAGGCTTCTTCGTGCTGACCGTGGTGCCGCTGGCGCTGCCACCGCTCCTGGGGCGGTTCCCCAGGGTGTTCGCCCAGGCCTGCGTCGTCATCGCACTGGCGCTGGTCACCTGGTCCGTCATCGGCGCGGTGCCCGCGATGTACGTGTTCCTGCCCTCGGCCGCGCTCCTGCTGCTCGCCGCGGCCGCCGGGCAGCGCCGGGCCGCCCTCGCTCAGGGGCGGATCCAGCAGTAGAGACGCCGTCCGCCCGCCGCCGCGCGGCCGGCCAGCCCGGCGAGCTCCTTGAGGAACGGCCCGAGGACGTCCGGGCCGTGGACGCCGTGGAGACCTCCGGAGGTGCGGGACCACCCCATGGCGACGTCGTCCAGCAGGTCCGCGTCGAAGGCGGCGAGGGCGTCGCGGAAACTGTCGGTGAGGGAGACGGCGACCACCCTGCCCTCGCCGGCCACGCCCACCAGGGCGCCGCGGCGCGGGTCGGAGCGCACGTCCTCGGGGGCGCGGCCGGTGATGAGCACCTCCGCGGGGAGCAACTCCACGACCGGGTCTATGCCCTGGGTCACGTGCTGGTCGCGACCGTCGCCGTCGGCCTCGCGGAACTCGCGAGGCCCGCGGAACTCGCACAGCTCGCGGAACTCCCGGACCACGGCGCGTGCGGCGTCCTTGTCGTCGGCGGCGGAGTAGTACCCGTAGAGAACACCCATGTCCCGGATGATCTCAGCGGGCACTGACAACGGCCCCCGTCCGCAGGGGCGTTACGCCTCCCCCGCCGTCCCGGCCTCCGCCGCGAGGTCGGCGAGGAAGTCCAGGGCGACCGCCCAGGTCTGCTCGGCCGCCTCCGCGTCGTAGTCGTCGAGGTCCGGGTCGGTGAAGAGGTGTCCGGCGCCCCGGTAGCGGTGGATCTCCACGTCGGCGCCCGCCTTGCGCATGCGCAGGTACCAGGCGTTCAGCCAGTCGTCGGGCTCGAAGGGGTCGGGCTCGGCGACGTGCAGCTGGACGGGGAGGTCGGTGGCCGCGTCGTCGGCGATGTCCGAGGTGCCGTGCAGCAGCAGGAGGCCGCGGGCCCTCTCGTCGGCGAGGGCGAGGTTCTGGGCGATGGAACCGCCCAGCGAGAACCCGGCGTAGACCAGGCCGCGGCCGGAGAGCGGGCCGGAGACGGTGACGGCGCGCATCAGCAGTTCGTCGCGGCCGATCTCGTCCTTGATGGCCATGCCCTCCTCGACGGTGTCCGCGGTGCGCCCCTGGTAGAGGTCGGGCACGTGCACCTCGTGGCCGGCCGCGCGCAGCCGGTCGGCGGCGGCGTGCACGGCGGGACGGAGTCCGTAGGCCGAGTGGAACAGCACGATGGTCATGCCGGAGCTCACAATTTCACTTCCCATGATCGGCGCACGGTCGGGTACGGGCTCCATCATGCCCGTTACCGTCGAAGACATGGATTCCGTCATACGACCGCTCGGCGTGGTGGGCGGCTCCCTCGTCGTCACGCTCGCCGTGGGCTGGGCCGTGGACCACGCGCTGCGCCGGGCGGACGCCCGGCATCCGGAGACCCCGCTGTGGAACCTGCTGCGGCGCGCCCGGCTGGCGCTCCAGCTGGTGATCTGCAGTTCGCTGCTGCGCGGCTCGTACGAACAGGCGCACCTGGCCCGCGGCCACACCCGCGGGATCGGGCAGGTGCTGACGCTGGTGCTGATCGGGGCCTGTGCCTGGCTGGTCGTCAGGGTCGCGGCGGCCGTCGTGGAGGCGTCCTACTCGCGCTACGCCTCCGCCGCCCAGGACGCGGCGCGGGTGCGGCGGGTGCGGACGCAGGTGAGCCTGATCCAGCGGGTGGTCACCGCGGTCGTCGGCGTGGTGGCGATCGCGGCCATGCTGCTGACCTTCCCCGCGATGCGCGGCTTCGGCGCCTCGATGCTGGCCTCCGCGGGGCTGATCGGCATCGTCGCCGGCATCGCCGCCCAGTCGACGCTGGGCAACCTCTTCGCGGGGCTGCAGATCGCCTTCGGGGACATGGTCCGGATCGGCGACGCGGTGGTCGTGGAGGGCGAGTGGGGGACGGTGGAGGAGATCACCCTCACCTACCTGGTGGTCCGCACCTGGGACGAGCGGCGGATCACCATGCCGGTCTCGTACTTCACCAGCAAGCCCTTCGAGAACTGGTCCCGCGGCAACGCCCGGATGACCGGCACCGTCTACTTCCACCTGGACCACGCCACGCCCGTCGACCTGATGCGCGGACACCTCCACGACGTCCTCAAGGAATGCGAGCAGTGGGACGGCCGGGCCTGGGGCCTGGTGGTGACGGACGCCACCCCGTCCACGATCGAGGTGCGGGCCCTGGCCACGGCGAAGGACGCGGACGACATCTGGACGGTGCGCTGCGTGGTGCGGGAGCAGATGATCGACTGGCTGCGCCGCGAGCACCCGTACGCGCTGCCGCGCATCAACACCGCCACCGCCCCCGGCCTGGCCGAGGCCCCGGACCGGGAGCAGGCCACGCCCGGGGCCGAGGACATCGGTCCCGGCCCCGGATCCCGCTAGGCAACGCGCCGGGCCGGCTACCGGGACACGCGCAGGCTGCGCACGTCGAGCTGGCGCAGCACCCGGTCGACGATCTCGGGGTCGTAGCCGGGCTCGCTGCGGGCGGCGAGGACCTCGTGCCGGGCGGCGGAGAGCATGTCGCGCTGGACGCGCTCGACGGTCCTGATGCGGCGCACGCGGGCGGTGTGCCGCTCGCGCTTCTCGTCGTCGACGATGTCGGGGCAGATCCGGGCCCCAACGTCGAAGGCGCGGCGGTGCAGGAGTTCGGAGACCTCCTCGGAGAAGTCCTCGGTCGCCTCGACCTCCTTCAGCCGCTGCTTGGCGGCGGCCATGGCGCGCAGCGCGAGCAGCATCTCCATGTCGTGCTCCACCTGGGTGTCGCTGCTCACCCCGAGCCGCTTGACGACCTGCGGAAGGGTGAGGCCCTGCAGCACGAGGGTGGTGAGGACGACGGAGAAGGCGATGAAGAGGATCTCGTCACGCGCCGGGAAGGCCTCGCCGGCCTCCGTGGTGTGCGGGATGGCCAGCGCCAGGGCGACGGACGCCACACCGCGCATGCCGGCCCACCACATGACGACGGTCTCCCGCCAGGACATCGGGATGTCCTCGTCGAGGTCGCGCCGCTTGTGCAGCCGTCTGGTCACCGCCGCGGCCGGCATCAGGTAGGCCAGCCGCACGAGGACGACCGCGCCGACGACGATCGCCGCGTGGCTCAGCATCGTGCCCCAGCGGCCGGCGCCGACGCCGAAGACGTTGTGCAGCTCCAGGCCGATCAGGCCGAAGGCGACGCCGGTGACGAGCGTGTCGACGACCTCCCAGAAGGTGGCGCCGACCAGTCGCCCGGTCACGTCGTCGGCGTCGCGGGCGTGTTCGGCGAGGAACAGCGCGGTGGTGAGCACCGCGAGGACGCCGGAGCCGTGCGCCTCGTCGGCGATCGCGTACGAGGCGAACGGGACGAGCAGCGAGAGCCCGATCTGCAGGGTCGGGTCACCCACGACGCCCATCAGCTTGGAGGCGGTCCAGCCGAGCACGACGCCGACGCCGACCGCGACCACCGCCGACAGCAGCAGTTCGCCGAGCGCCTCGGGCCAGGAGAAGGAGCCGGTCACGGCCGCGGCGACGGCGACGTTGTAGACGACGATCGCGGTGACGTCGTTGAACAGCCCCTCGCCCTCCAGGGTCGACACCATGCGGCGCGGCAGGCCGAGGCGCCCGGCGACGGCGGTCGCGGCCACCGGGTCGGGTGGGGCGACCAGCGCGCCGAGCGCGAGGGCGGCGGCCAGCGAGATGCCGGGGACGACGGCGTTGGCGATGGCGCCCACCGCCGCGGTGGTGATCAGCACCAGTGCGACGGCCAGCAGGAAGATGGCCTTCTTGTTGACGGCGAACTGCCGCCAGGACGTGCGCTGTACGGAGGCGTAGAGCAGCGGCGGCAGCACGAGCGGCAGGATGAGCTCGGGGTTGATCTCGACGTTCGGCACGAACGGCAGGAGGGCCAGCACGACCCCGAGCAGTGTCATCAGCACGGGCGACGGCAGCCCCATCCGGTCGCCCAGCGGCACCATGACGATGGCCGCGAGCATCAGGGCGAAGAACAGCGCGAGTTGATCCACACCCCTAGCGTGGCATGTCGGCCGCCTCCGCCCCGGTCAGAGCACGCGCCTCATCGAGAGGTGCGGGATGCCCGCCTCCTCGTACTCCTCGCCGAAGGACGTGTAGCCCAGGCGCTCGTAGAAGCCGACGGCGTGGGACTGGGCGTGCAGCTCGACGGCGGACAGGCCGTGCCGCCGGGCCTCGTCCTCGATGGCGCGCACCAGGGCCACGCCGATGCCCAGCCCGCGGGACGCGCCGGTCACGGCGAGCCGGCCGAGGATGCCGGTGCCGTCCTCGCCGAGGAGCAGCCGGCCCGCGCCGAGGCCGCCCCCGGGGCCGGTGGCCAGGACGTGCACGGCGTCGGCGTCGTGGGCGTCGTACTCCAGCTCGGCGGGGACCTTCTGCTCGACGACGAAGACCTCGTGCCGCACCGCGTAGTACGCCTTCAGGTCGTCCGGGTCGGAGGCGACCCGGACCTCGTAGGTCTCAGGCACTGTCGGCTCGCACGGCGTCCAGGGCGTACTGCAGGTCGTCGGGGTAGGAGCTCTCGAACTCCACCCAGCGGCCGTCCTCGGGGTGGGAGAAGCCCAGGCGGACGGCGTGCAGCCACTGGCGGGTGATCCTCAGCCGTTTGGCGAGGGTGGGGTCGGCCCCGTAGGTCAGGTCGCCGACGCAGGGGTGGCGGTGGGCGGCCATGTGGACCCGGATCTGGTGGGTGCGGCCGGTCTCCAGCTTGATGTCGAGCAGGGAGGCCGCGCGGAACGCCTCGACGAGGTCGTAGTGCGTGACGCTGGGCTTGCCGTCGGCGGTCACGGCCCACTTGTAGTCGTGGTTCGGGTGGCGGCCGATCGGCGCGTCGATGGTGCCGCTGAGCGGGTCCGGATGGCCCTGGACCAGCGCGTGGTAGCGCTTGTCGACGGTGCGCTCCCGGAACTGCTGCTTGAGGTCGCTGTACGCGATCTCCGACTTGGCGACGGCCATCAGCCCCGAGGTGCCGACGTCGAGCCGGTGGACGATGCCCTGGCGCTCGGCGGCGCCGGAGGTGGAGATCCGGTAGCCGGCGGCGGCCAGGCCGCCGATGACCGTGGTGCCGGTCCAGCCGGGGCTGGGGTGTGCGGCCACGCCCACGGGCTTGTCGATCACGACCACGTGCTCGTCGTCGTGGACGATCCGCATGCCGGGCACCGGCTCGGCGACGACCTCCACCGGGCGCGGCGGCGCGGGCATCTCGACCTCGAGCCAGGCACCGCCCGACACCCGGTCGGACTTGGCGGCGGCGCTGCCGTCGATCGTCACCTTCCCGGCGGCGGCCAGCTCGGCCGCCTTGGTCCGCGAGAAACCGAACATGCGGGCGATGGCGGCGTCGACGCGCTCGCCCTCGAGACCATCGGGGACGGGGAGGGATCGAACTTCGGCAGGCATACTCACCTGATCGAGTATGCCGGATCCGCGGGGCGTCCTCCGCCGCCCCGATCCCGGCTCAGTCCTTGTGGACGGTTCCGTCCGGGTCGAGACCGCGGAAGGACAGCAGGACGATCAGGATGCCGCCGCAGACGATCGCCGAGTCGGCCAGGTTGAAGACCGCGAAGTGGGTCGGCGCGATGAAGTCGACCACATGCCCCTGCAGGAAGCCCGGCGCGCGGAACACCCGGTCCGTGAGGTTGCCGAAGGCACCCCCGAGCAGCAGCCCCAGCGCGATCGCCCACGGCACGCTGTGCAGCTTGCGGGCGATCCTGGCGATCACCACGATCACCGTGACCGCGATCACCGTGAAGACGATGGTCATGCCCTGGCCGAAGCCGAAGGCCGCGCCCGCGTTGCGCACCGCCTCCAGGCGCAGGTAGCTGCCGAACACGTCGATGGACTCGTGCCCCTCGAGGCTGGTCACCACCCAGATCTTGGAGAGGAGGTCGAGGACGTACGCGAGCGCCGCGACGCCGAGCAGCACGGCGATCCGCCGCGGCCCCTTGCCGGTGACCTCGTCCGTACCGCCGGTCGGCTCCTCGGCCGTGTCCGCCGCGGTCTCCTGTGCCTTCGCCATGTGAGTCCTTCAGCCCTGATCTGCGCCAGTCCGGATCCTGACGCAGACGAGGTTACGGCACATACGTCCGAACAGCGGGGCTGCGGGCGTTCGGGCCCCGCGATTCCCCCGTGTCCGCGGTCAGTGGCGCTCCTGGCGCTGCTTGCAGTCCACGCAGAGCGTCGCACGGGGGAAGGCCTGCATGCGCGCCTTGCCGATCGGCTTGCCGCAGGACTCGCAGAGCCCGTACGTGCCGGAGTCCAGCCGCTCCAGCGCGTGCTCGGTCTGCGCGAGCATCTCGCGGGCGTTGGCGGTCAGCGCCATCTCGTGCTCGCGCGTGATGTTCTTGGTGCCGGTGTCGGCCTGGTCGTCGCCGGCTCCGTCGCCCGAGTCGCGCAGCAGCCCGGTGATGGCGTCCTCGGAGGTGGAGATCTCGGACCGCAGCCGGTCCATCTCGGCCAGCAGCTCGGCGCGTGCCGCGTCCACCTCCTCCTCGGACCACGGCTCCTCGTCGGGCCGTACGGCCAGGTCGCCCGCGGCGACGACGCCCGTCGCCTCGGCGATGCGGGCCGTGGGGACCGCGGAGGCGGACGCCCCTGCCGCGGCCGTACCGGCCGCCGTCTTCTTCGCTGCCACCGTCTTGGCTCCCGTCTTCGTGGCCTTCGTGGCCCTCGTGGTCTTCGCCGCCGCTCGGGCGGGGGTCGTGCCGGTCTTCGCAGTCCTCGGGGGTGCGGCCGTCGCGGCCGTACCGGCGGTCTTGGCGGTCTTGGCGGTCTTGGACGTCTTCGCGGCCTTCCCCGCGGGCGCGGCCTTCTTCGCCGGTGCGGTCTTCTTCGCCGCGGCCGGCGCCTTCGCGGGCTTCTCCGCCGCCGTGACCGCCTTCTTGGCGGGAGGCGCGGTCTTCCTCGCGGTACGTCCCGCGGTCTTCCGTGTGGACGCCGCCTTGGTCGTCGTCTCCTCCGCCACGGCCGCCTTCTTTCCTGCGGCCTTGGCCGCGGTCTTCCCCGCGGCGGGCGCCGCGGCCTTCTTCGCGGCGGGTGCCGCCTTGCGTACGACAGCCTTCTTCGCGGGCGCCTTCTTCCCGGCCGCGGCCTTCTTCGCGGTCGTCCTGGTGGCCGGCGCCGCCTTCTCCGGCGGCGCCGACGTACGGGGGACCGCCCGCTTCGCGGGGGTCCGCTTCTCCTCGGCCGCTCCTTCGCCGGCCGTGGCGGTGTCGCTGCGAGCGGGGGACGCGGCCCTGGTGGGGCGCTTGGCCGCCGCCTTCCGGGCGGTGGGCGCGGCGCTCCTGCGGGCCGCGGAGGCGGCCGCCGGTGCCGTCTTCTTCGCCGTCGTCTTCTTCGTGACGGTGGTCTTCTTCCCCACCATGGCCGAGGCCCCTTCACATATTGTGATCTTGCTCGCGAATCGTGCCGGAACGATAAATCGACTCCGGACCCGCGGCAACGGGGCACGCCGCCTGATCCGCCTGCCGTGCCGGGTCGGGAGGCAGGTCTGCATCCGTTGTGCCCAGCTCTCCACGAGGTATTCCGGTACCAACGGGTAACAGGGTGCGGACCGGGCCATTCGGGTCACACCGCCTCCCTGCGGAAACCCGGCCGACACGGCACCCCGCGGCCCCTTACACTGGGCGGAGCGAAAGGCGTGGAAGGGGACGAGTAGCGCCGTACGCAGCCCATAGCGACCCGGGGACGGTGGAAGCCCGGGGGTGTGCGCGACGTGAAGATCACCCCGGAGCCGCCGGAAGAAAGCCCGCGAGGGCGAGTAGACCCGGTAGCGCGACCCCAATGAGGGGGTTGCGGAGCGAGCCCGCGAGGGCCCGTCCGCAGCCAAGGAGGGTGGTACCGCGGGAGCAGTCACAGCACGTGCTCTCGTCCCTCCGACGGAATACGCACACGACGTGTCCGCCGGAGGCAGAATCCGATGACGCAGTACCGCCAGGTCCCCGCCCAGGTCGACCTGCCCGCGCTCGAGCACGAGGTGCTCGCGTTCTGGCAGGAGAACAAGGTCTTCGCCCGCTCCCTGGAGCAGACCGAGGGCAAGCCGGAATGGGTCTTCTACGAGGGCCCGCCCACCGCCAACGGCATGCCCGGCGCGCACCACATCGAGGCCCGCGTCTTCAAGGACGTCTTCCCGCGCTTCAAGACGATGCAGGGCCACCACGTGACCCGCAAGGCCGGCTGGGACTGCCACGGCCTGCCGGTCGAGCTCGCCGTCGAGAAGGAGCTGGGCTTCTCCGGCAAGAAGGACATCGAGGCGTACGGCATCGCCGAGTTCAACGCCAAGTGCCGCGAGTCCGTGACCCGGCACACCGACGCCTTCGCCGAGCTGACCACCCGCATGGGGTACTGGGTGGACCTCGACGACGCCTACCGGACGATGGACCCGGAGTACATCCAGTCCGTCTGGTGGTCGCTGAAGCAGATCTTCGACAAGGGCCTGCTGGTCCAGGACCACCGCGTCGCGCCCTGGTGCCCGCGCTGCGGCACGGGCCTGTCCGACCACGAGCTGGCACAGGGCTACGAGACCGTGGTCGACCCCTCGGTCTACGTGCGCTTCCCGCTCACCTCCGGCCCGCTCGCGGGCGAGGCCGCGCTCCTGGTGTGGACGACCACCCCCTGGACGCTGGTCTCCAACACCGCGGTCGCCGCCCACCCCGACGTCACCTACGTCGTCGCCACCGACGGCCGGGAGAAGCTGGTCGTCGCCGAGCCGCTGCTCGGCAAGGCGCTCGGCGTGGGGGCACCTCCCGGGCCGTCAGGCCTGGGGGGAGGCTGGGAGGCCACCGGGCAGAGCTTCACCGGCCGCGAGATGGAGCGCTGGACGTACGACCGGCCCTTCGACCTGGTGGAGATGGAGGGCGCGCACTTCGTCGTCAACGCCGAGTACGTGACGACCGAGGACGGCACCGGCCTGGTCCACCAGGCGCCCGCCTTCGGTGAGGACGACCTCAAGACCTGCCGCGCCTACGGCCTGCCCGTGGTCAACCCGGTGCGCCCCGACGGCACCTTCGAGGAGGACCTGGGGCTCGTCGGCGGCCAGTTCTTCAAGAAGGCCGACGAGGCCCTCGTCGACGACCTGCAGGCGCGCGGGCTGCTCTTCCGGCACCTGCCGTACGAGCACAGCTACCCGCACTGCTGGCGCTGCCACACCGCGCTGCTCTACTACGCGCAGCCGTCCTGGTACATCCGCACGACCGCGGTCAAGGACGCCCTGCTCCGCGAGAACGAGCGCACCAACTGGTACCCGGAGGCGGTCAAGCACGGCCGCTTCGGCGACTGGCTCAACAACAACATCGACTGGGCGCTGTCCCGCAACCGCTACTGGGGCACGCCGCTGCCCATCTGGCGCTGCGAGGAGGGCCACCTCACCTGCGTCGGCTCGCTGTCCGAGCTGTCGGAGCTGACCGGCACCGACCAGACCGGCCTCGACCCGCACCGGCCCTTCATCGACGACGTCACCTTCGCGTGCCCGCAGTGCTCCGCCGAGGCCGTGCGCGTGCCCGAGGTCATCGACGCCTGGTACGACTCGGGTTCCATGCCGTTCGCGCAGTGGGGCTACCCGTACCGGAACAAGGAGCTCTTCGAGGGCACCTACCCGGCGCAGTTCATCTCCGAGGCGATCGACCAGACCCGCGGCTGGTTCTACACGCTGATGGCGGTCGGCACCCTGGTCTTCGACCGGAACGCCTACGAGAACGTGGTCTGCCTGGGCCACATCCTCGCCGAGGACGGCCGGAAGATGTCCAAGCACCTGGGCAACATCCTGCAGCCCATCCCGCTCATGGACCAGCACGGCGCCGACGCCGTGCGCTGGTTCATGGCGGCCGGCGGCTCGCCCTGGGCGGCCCGCCGGGTCGGCCACGGCACGATCCAGGAGGTCGTCCGCAAGACCCTCCTGACGTACTGGAACACGGTCGCCTTCCAGGCCCTGTACGCCCGCACCTCCGACTGGGCCCCGGGCGAGGCCGACCCGGCCCCGGCCGACCGCCCGCTGCTGGACCGCTGGCTGCTGGGCGAGCTGGGCGCGCTCGTGCGGGACGTCACCGACGCCCTGGAGTCGTACGACACCCAGCGCGCGGGCAAGCTGCTCTCGTCCTTCGTCGACGACCTGTCCAACTGGTACGTGCGCCGCTCGCGGCGCCGCTTCTGGCAGGGCGACAAGGCGGCGCTGCGCACCCTGCACGACGTCGTCGAGACGGTGACCCGGCTGATGGCGCCGCTGGTGCCGTTCATCACCGAGCGCGTCTGGCAGGACCTGGTCGTCCCGGTCACCCCGGGCGCCCCCGGGTCGGTGCACCTGGCCGGCTGGCCCACGGTGGACGAGGCGCTGGTCGATCCCGTCCTGTCCGACCAGATGGCCCTCGTACGCCGCCTGGTGGAGCTGGGCCGCGCCACGCGTGCCGAGTCCGGGGTCAAGACCCGCCAGCCCCTCTCGCGGGCCCTGGTGGCCGCCTCGGGCTTCGAGACACTGGGCGAGGAGCTGCGGGCGCAGATCGCCGAGGAGCTCAACGTCGCCTCCCTGGCGTCCCTGAGCGAGGTCGGCGGCTCCTTGGTCGACACCACGGCCAAGGCCAACTTCCGCGCCCTCGGCAGGCGCTTCGGCAAGGGTGTCCAGGCCGTCGCCAAGGCCATCGCCGAGTGCGACGCGGCGGCGCTGTCGCTGGCGCTGCGCGAGGGCAACGCGTCGGTCCTCGTGGACGGCGAGCCGGTCGCCCTGTCGACGGAGGAAGTGATCATCACGGAGACCCCGCGGGAGGGCTGGTCCGTCGCGTCCGACTCCGGCGCGACCGTGGCGCTCGACCTCGAGATCACCCCGGAGCTGCGCCGCGCGGGCCTGGCCCGTGACGTCATCCGGCTCGTCCAGGAGGCCCGCAAGAACAGCGGCCTGGACGTCGCGGACCGCATCGCGCTGCGCTGGGCCGCGGCGGACGCGGAACTGGCGGAGGCCCTCGCCGAGCACGCGCGGCTCGTCGCGGACGAGGTCCTCGCGACGGACTTCGCCTCCGGCGCCCCGGAGGAGGGCTACGGCCCCGCCTTCACCGACGAGGCCCTCGGCCTCACCTTCCACCTCCGCAAGCGGTAACCCCCGCGGGACCGCACCCCCACACGCCGCCCTCCGCCCACGTTCCCTGTGGGCGGAGGGCGTCGTCGTCCGCGGGCCGTTTGCGCCTGCGGCGGGCATCCCCCGCCGCCCGCCCCTCCCCCCCAGCCTTCGGCCGGGGGGGACCACCCCGCCACACCCCCTCCGGTCGTATGGGCGGCTGACGGCCGGACGGGGTTCAGAAAGCGGTTCGGGGTTGCCGCAAGTGTCCTACTCACCCCCCACCGGCCGTCATGCGCCGCGACATCGGGAGGGGGTGTGGCGGGGTGCGCCCATGGGGGTCCCCCCGGCCGAAGGCTGGGGGAGACGAGCGGCGGACCCGGCGCCCAATGACGTGGGGGTAAACCGCGAGCGCTGTGGGGGTCCCCCCGGCCGAAGGCTGGGGGAGACGTGCCCCGGCGCGGCACCGACCCCAACCCAACAGAGCGCAGACCCGCACTGACCGCGCCGGGCAACCGGGCGGGCGGCGGGAAAACCGCCCGCCGCAGGCGCAAACGACCCGCACACAACCACCCGGCCGCAACAGGCACGCCAAAGGGCCGGGCCCCCGAGGGAAGCGATTCCCTGGGGGCCCGGCCCTGTCACGCAAGCCGCAGGCGACTAGTTGTCGTCCTCGTCGATCAGGAACCCACGCATCGGCGTCGGCGCCTGCTGCAGCGGCGCCGGCCCCTGCGGCCGCACCGGTGCCATCGGCTGCGTCATGGCGGGAGACATCTGCTGCTGGCCGCCGTACGTCGGGTTCTGCCCGCCGACGCCGCCCATGCCCTGCCCGCCGTAGCCCTGGCCGCCGCCCATGGTGCCGGCACCGGCCGTGGCCATGCCGCCCATCGTGCCGCCGCCCATCGTGCCGCCCATGCCTCCGGAACCGGAGGACAGGGACGCGGCCGCGGGGGTGCGCGGCGGGGCGAGCGAGTCGTCGGCCTGGTTCTCCAGCTGACGCAGCTGGCTCTCCAGGTACGACTTCAGGCGCGTGCGGTACTCGCGCTCGAAGCCGCGCAGGTCCTCGACCTTCCGCTCCAGCGTGGCGCGGGCGGACTCCAGGGAGCCCATGGCCACGCGGTGCTTCTCCTGCGCGTCCCGCTCAAGGGCGTCGGCCTTGGCGCGGGCGTCGCGCTCGAGGCCCTCGGCGCGGCTGCGGGCCTCGCCGACGATCTTGTTCGCCTCGGCGCGCGCCTCGGCGATCGCCTGGTCGGCCGTCTGCTGGGCGAGCGAGAGCACACGGGCGGCGCTGTCGCCACCGGGGCCCTGCTGCTGCATCGGGTGACCGGGACCACCCATGGGGTGCTGGCCGTGCTGGCCCATCGGGCCGGGACCCATGGGACCGCCCTGCATCGGGCCCTGGCCCATCGGACCCTGACCCATCGGGCCTTGGCCCATGTGGCCCTGGCCCATCGGACCCTGACCCATCGGGCCTTGGCCCATGGGACCGCCCTGCATCGGACCCTGGCCCATCGGACCGGGGCCCTGCTGTGCGCTGGGCCCGGCGGGCAGGGCGAGGCCGCTGCCGGGTCCCTGGGGACCGGGTCCGCCCATCTGCTGGGGCGGTACCGGCTGCGGTCCTGATATGGCGGCGGGCACGGGGGCCCCGGGACCGCGGCCGTCCTGCGGCTCCGGCTTGCGCATGCCCTGCTGCTGGTTCTGGGCGGCCGCACGGGTCGCCGCGGCCAGCTTGGCGCGCAGGTCCTCGTTCTCACGGAGCAGACGCGTCAGTTCCGACTCGACCTCGTCGAGGAAGGCGTCCACCTCGTCCTCGTCATAGCCTTCTCGGAGGCGGACGGTCGTGAACTGCTTGTTCCGCACATCCTCGGGGGTCAGTGGCATCTCTTCACCTCAACGTGATCGTCGACATATCGGGAGCCCGCATCGGTCATCCTCGCAAGCCCCCTACGACGGTGAGCAGGATGTACACGATGATCATCAATACGAAGAAGGACAGGTCGAGCGCCACGCCCCCGAGACGCAGCGGCGGGATGAACCGCCGCAGAAGCTTGAGTGGCGGATCGGTGACAGTGTAGGTGGCCTCCAGGACGACCACCATGGGCTTCCCAGGCTGCCACGATCGAGCGAACTGGAAAACATAGTCCATCACCAACCGGAAGATCAGGACGAGCAGGAAACACATCAGCGCGATCCACAGCACCTGGAGTGCGATGTCCATCGCGCTTCCCTCTCCCTTGCTCGTCCATGGCCCTCGCGGCCGGTTTCGTACGGTTGCGTATCTCAGCTCTGATTGAAGAACCCGCCCTCGGCGATGCGGGCCTTGTCCTCCGCCGTGACATCGACGTTAGCAGGCGACAGCAGAAACACCTTCTGCGTCACCCGCTCGATGCTGCCGTGCAGCCCGAAGACCAGCCCGGCGGCAAAGTCGACAAGTCGCTTCGCGTCCGTGTCGTCCATCTCCGTCAGATTCATGATCACCGGCGTGCCCTCGCGGAAGTGTTCCCCGATCGTACGGGCTTCGTTGTACGTCCGGGGGTGGAGTGTCGTGATCCGGTACGGCTCTCGTTCCGACACGACCTTAGGCATGATCACCGGCGCGTTCTTCTCCAGGCTATGGCGTTCTTGTGTGATGGATGCCACTGCGGCGATCCGTGGTTCCCGGGGGGCCGGGGCATGCACGATGCGTGCCGGTTCCTCCGGTTGTGTCTGATGTGGTGGCTGGTGGGACTGGTGCGGTCGGCGGGAGCGCTCCGGCTCGGGTTCCGGTTCGAACTCGTCGTCGGGGTCGAAGCCCGGGCCGTCGTACCCGTCGTCCTCCACGAGGCCGAGGTAGACCGCCATCTTGCGCATCGCGCCGGCCATGCTCTGCGTCCTCTCAGCGGGGAAAGACCATATTTTTTGTGTGGTCCGACTTGTTTGGTGACGTTACCCGAGCCCGGTCCGGACTCCGAGTACCGCGCTACCGATGCGTACGTGTGTCGCACCGGCGGCGATGGCCTCTTCGAGGTCCGCGCTCATCCCTGCCGAGACCATGTTTGCAGCCGGATGCGACGCGCGCAGGCAGGATGCGATTTCCGCCAGCCGATCGAAGGCGGCGCGGGGTTGACCCGCGTACGGGCCCGCCAGCGGTGCGACCGTCATCAGTCCGTCAAGGCGCAGTCCGGGGGCGGCCGCGACGGTTTCGGCGATCCCTTCGACGGCATCGGGTGCGATTCCGCCGCGGGCGCCCTGCGCCCCGGCCTCGGCGTCGAGCGCGACCTGGACCAGGCAGCCGAGTTCGCGGTCGGCCCGCTCGGACTTCATGACGGCCGCGGAGAGCGCGTCGACCAGCCGGAGGCGGTCGACCGAGTGCACGACGTCCGCGTAGCGGACCACCGAGCGCACCTTGTTCGTCTGCAGCTGGCCCACGAAGTGCCAGGTCAGCGGCAGGTCCGCACAGGCAACCGCCTTGGGGGCGGCGTCCTGGTCGCGGTTCTCCGCGACCTGGCGGACGCCGAGTTCCGACAGGATCCGCACGTCGCTCGCCGGGTAGGTCTTGGTGACCACGATCAAGGTCACCTCGTCCCGCGCCCGGCCGGCCGCCGCACAGGCCGCCGCGATGCGCTCCTCGACCGCTGCCAGGTTCCCGGCCAGCTCGGCCCTTCGCTCTTGCGTACGGTCAGTCACTCGGGCCGTCCAGCCAGACATATCCCGCGAGTCGTCCGGTGGTCCGCTCACGGCGGTACGAGAAGTGGTCTCCGGACTCCATCGTACAAATATGGGATTTCTCACCCATCGGGACACCCAGCCGGGCAAGTTGGGCGTGCACTCCGGTGGCGATGTCCAGGGAGGGGGTGCCCCAGCTGGTGGTGGCCCGGGCCTCGGGGACGGCGGCGGCGACCTCGTCGCGCATCGCCTCGGGCACCTCGTAGCAGGCGCCGCAGACCGAGGGGCCGGTCATCGCGGTGATCCGTTCCGCGCGGGCGCCGAGGCCGACCATGGCCTCGACCGCCGCCGGGACGACCCCGGCCAGCAGACCCGGGCGGCCGGCATGGGCCGCGGCCACCACCCCGGCGTGCGCGTCGGCCATCAGGACCGGGACGCAGTCGGCGGTCAGGACCGCGAGGGCGAGTCCGGGCCGGGTGGTGACGACGGCGTCCACCTCCGGGACCCGGCCGTCGGCCCAGGGGGCGGCGACCATGGCGACGTCGTTGCCGTGCACCTGGTTCATCCACACCACCCGGGCGGGGTCGAGGCCCAGCCCGCGTGCGGCGAGGTCACGGTTGGAACGGACGGCGGCCGGGTCGTCACCGACCGCGCCGCCGAGGTTGAGGCTGTCGTACGGAGCGGCGCTCACCCCGCCCCACCTGTCGGTGAAGGCGAAGTGGGCGCCGCCCGGACGTGCGTGGTTGAGCGTTATCACGTGTGACTGTGCTTACTTCAGGAAGTCGGGTACGTCGAGTTCCTCGGCGGCGGTGTCCTGGTACGGACGCGCCGGGGGAACCTGCGGGGCGATCGGCTGGGCGGGCACCTCGGCCACCGGCTCCGGCTTCGGCCCCTCCTCACGCTGGGTGACGCTGCCCAGGCCGCTGAAGGCCGGGCGGGCCGGCTCGGTGGCCTGGGTGGCCGGACGGGCCGGCGACGACGGGGAGTTCTCCTCGCGGGAGGAGTACGAGCCGAGCACCTTGTCGCGGTTGCGGGTCGGCGGCTGCCCGCCGTCGAAGCCGGCCGCGATGACGGTGACCCGGACCTCGTCGCCCAGGGCGTCGTCGATGACCGCACCGAAGATGATGTTGGCCTCGGGGTGGGCGGCCTCGCTGACCAGCTGGGCCGACTCGTTGATCTCGAACAGGCCGAGGTCGGAGCCACCGGAGATGGAGAGCAGTACGCCCCGGGCGCCGTCGATGGACGCCTCCAGCAGCGGCGAGGAGATGGCCATCTCCGCCGCGGCGACCGCGCGGTCGTCCCCGCGGGCCGAGCCGATGCCCATGAGGGCCGAACCCGCCTCGGACATCACGGACTTCACGTCGGCGAAGTCGAGGTTGATCAGACCGGGGGTGGTGATCAGGTCGGTGATGCCCTGGACACCGGAGAGCAGCACCTGGTCCGCGGAGCGGAAGGCGTCCAGCACGCTCACCTGGCGGTCCGAGATGGACAGCAGCCGGTCGTTCGGGATCACGATGAGGGTGTCGACCTCGTCGCGCAGCCCGGCGATGCCGTCCTCGGCCTGGTTGGCCCGGCGGCGTCCCTCGAAGGTGAACGGCCGGGTGACCACACCGATGGTGAGGGCGCCCAGCGTGCGGGCGATGTTGGCCACGACGGGCGCGCCGCCGGTACCGGTGCCGCCGCCCTCGCCCGCGGTGACGAAGACCATGTCGGCGCCCTTGAGCACCTCTTCGATCTCCTCGCGGTGGTCCTCGGCGGCCTTCCGGCCGACGTCCGGGTTGGCCCCGGCGCCGAGTCCACGCGTGAGTTCACGGCCGACGTCCAGCTTGACGTCGGCGTCGCTCATCAGCAGGGCCTGTGCATCGGTGTTGATCGCGATGAACTCGACGCCCTTGAGACCGACCTCGATCATCCTGTTGATGGCGTTCACGCCACCGCCGCCGATACCGACGACCTTGATGACTGCGAGGTAGTTCTGCGGTGCTGCCACGTCGAAGGCCTCTCGCCTCGAGTTACGTATACCTGTGGGGACCGTCGGGAAGGCCGGCCGATCCGAACCCTAACCCTGAGGTTTAGGGTTACCAGTATGTCTGTCCCGCACTGCCTTTGGGACAGGACACTAAATCGACAAGCGGTTCGCGTTCAACGAACACGCCGAACCTCCCGTTTTTCTTTTGACCCTATGTGATCACGCCAGAGCCGGACCAACCAGGGTGTCGAACAGAAGGCTGGGACGTCAACCGTCCGACGCAGCAGGGGATGTTGGGGCGCTCACGTCGAAGAACTCGGCATCGTGCTCGACTTTCATCAGCGCCGTGAGGGCAACCGCTTTCTCCGCCCCTCGATCCGCGCTCCCCCACATCACCGCACGCCCACCGGTCAGTTCGACCGTAATGTCGTCATATGAGCGCACATCGATGAGCTGTGCGTCCCGGTATGCGGCCTTCGGCAGGTCCGCCGCGACCTGAACCGCCGCCGCCAATAGTCGTTTTGTCCCAAAAAGACGGTAGCTCGCGGAGTCGCGGTCAGGCCTCAATTCGATGATGGGGACACCCTTGAGAGGAGTGTCCCGCTCGTCGAACCGGAAGCCGTCCGCGTCGACTTCGACGAAGTACCCGTCACCTTTCACAAGGGCGGCGGGAGTTCGCTCCGTCACTTTCAGCGTGATCGCGTGCGGCCACGAACGCTCCACTTCCACGGCGGAGATGCGCGGCAGCCGCGCCTTCAGCCGGCGGGCGATCACGTCCGTGTCCACGGAAACCAGCGGCCCGTTGAGGGGCACCTGCGCGGCGTCGCGCACCTCGTCGGGGTAGAGCACCTCCGTGCCCGTCACGCGGACCTGCGTCGCGCGCAGCCAGGCGGAGCCGTACAACAGCCAGGTGCCCGTGCCGCCCAGCACGGTGGCCGCGGCGAGCGCCGTCAGGACGATGAGGCGCCGGCTCCGCCGCGGCGGGCGCTCGGTCCCGCCGTCCTGCTCGCCGGCCGCCTCGACGGTCGTCGGTACGGCCACGTTCGCCTCCGGGGTCGTCGGAACTGCCTTGCGCTTCCGGGCAGGCTAGTCGTCGTGCTGGGTGCCCGGGCGGCCGCGCGCCGCCCGGCGGGCCGGGCCTCCTCCCCCGTGACCCCAACGGAGCACGGGGGACCCCCGGCGTCGCCCGCCGGGGGTGCCGGAGGTGCCCGGCCGGCACCGGGGTTCAGCCGCGGCGGGCGGCGATCGCCTCGTAGACCATGCCGACGAGCAGCTCGTCGGCGTGCGGGCGGCCGAACTCGGCCGCGGCGCGCGACATTTCGTACAGACGGTGCGGATCGGTCAGGACGGGCAGCACGTTGCCGAGCACCCACTCCGCGCTGAGGTCCGCGTCGTCGACGATGACGCCGCCGCCCGCCTTGACGACCGGCTGCGCGTTCAGCCGCTGCTCGCCGTTGCCGATCGGCAGCGGGACGTACGCGGCCGGCAGGCCCACGGCGGAGAGCTCGGCGACGGTCATGGCGCCGGCCCGGCAGAGCATCATGTCGGCGGCGGCGTACGCGAGGTCCATCCGGTCCAGGTAGGGGACCGGGACGTACTGCGGCATGCCGGGCATGTTGTCGGCGTGCGGGAGCTCGTTCTTCGGGCCGACCGCGTGCAGGATCTGGACGCCGGACTGCTGCAGGCGCGGGGCGACGGAGGCGATCACCTCGTTGAGCCGCCGGGCGCCCTGGGAACCACCGGAGACCAGCAGGGTCGGCAGGTTCTGGTCGAGGCCGAAGGCGGCACGCGCCTCCGCGCGGACCGCGGCGCGGTCGAGGGTCGCGATGGACCGGCGCAGCGGGATGCCGACGTAGCGGGAGTGCCGGAGCTTGCTGTCCGGGGTGCTCACGGCCACGTAGCCGGTGTAGCGGGAGCCGATCTTGTTGGCGAGGCCCGGGCGGGCGTTGGCCTCGTGCACCACGATCGGCACGCCGAGCCGCTTGGCGGCCAGGTAGCCGGGCAGGGCGACGTAGCCGCCGAAGCCGACGAGCGCGTCGGCTTTGGTCCGCTCCAGGATCTGCTCGGCGGCCTTGATGGTGCCGCGCAGCCGCCCTGGGACGGTGATCAGCTCGGGGGTGGGCTTGCGCGGCAGCGGGACGGCCGGGATGAGCGCCAGATCGTAGCCGCGTTCCGGCACCAGCCGGGTCTCCAGACCCCGCTCGGTGCCGAGTGCCGTGATCCCCACGGTCGGGTCCTGCCTGCGCAGGGCGTCGGCGAGCGCGAGCGCGGGCTCGATGTGGCCGGCGGTCCCCCCACCGGCGAGTACGACATGCACCGAAATTCACCGCTCTCCGGACGGTCGCCGTCTGACGAACCGCCTCATCGTCCGTGTCATTGCCCCCGGCCAGTAGCCGGGCCCCCGCGCGTTGAGTGCCGCTCGCGCGGCGGGCTCGCTCCTCGCGAAGGAGATGAGCAGCCCGATCGCGAACATGGTCGGCAGGAGGGCCGAGCCCCCGTAGGAGAACAGCGGGAGCGGGACACCGGCGATCGGCAGCAGGCCGAGCACCGCACCGATGTTGACCACGAACTGCGCCGTGATCCACGTCGTCACGCCTCCCGCGGCAAACCTGACGAAGGGCTCCTCCGTACGACCGGCCACGCGGATACCCGCATAGCCTAGAGCCGCGAAGAGGACGAGCACCGACAGCGTCCCCGTCAGCCCCAGTTCCTCCCCGGTCACGGCGAAGATGAAGTCGGTGTGCGGTTCGGGCAGTTGACCCCATTTTTCCACGCTCGCGCCGAGTCCGGAACCGAACCATCCGCCCGAGGCCAGGGCGTAGATCCCGTGCACGGCCTGCCAGCAGCCGCCACCGGGAGTGACGTCGGTGGCCCCGATGCAGGCCAGCCGGTCCATGCGGTTGCCGCTCGTCTTGATCAGCAGGAAGCCGATCATCCCCGCGACCCCCAGGACGCCCGCGAACAGCCGGGTGGGGGCACCGGCGATCCACAGCAGGCCGAACAGGATCGCGGTGAGGATGATCGCGGTGCCCATGTCACCGCCGAGCATGATCAGGCCGAGCAGCAGGAAGGCCACCGGCACCAGCGGGATCAGCAGGTGCTTCCACTGGACGAGGAGCTTGAGGTCCTCCTTGCGGGCCAGCAGGTCCGCGCCCCACAGGACGAGCGCGAGCTTGCCGAACTCACTGGGCTGCAGCTGGAACGGGCCGCCGAGGTAGAGCCAGTTCTGGTTGCCGTTGACGGACTGCCCTATCCCCGGCACCTGGACCAGGGCCATGAGGAAGACCGAGCCGACGAGCAGCGGGTAGGACAGCGCCCGGTGCAGCCGCACCGGAACCCGCGAGGCCGCGACGAGCAGGCCGGTGCCGAGCACGGCGGCGAACAGCTGCTTGCGGAAGTAGTACGTGGACGGCAGCCCGTACTCCAGCGCCTTGATCTGCGAGGCGGAGAAGACCATCACCAGGCCGAGCACGGTGATCAGCAGGCTGCTGCCGAGGATGACGTAGTACGCGGTCAGCGGGCGGTCCCAGGCCCGCATGGCGCGGTCCAGGACGACCCTGGCGCCGCGCAGCGCGCTGCCCCGCGACGCCTTCCCACCGGGGGTGCGCGCCCCGGAGGCGGCCGCCCCGGGCCGGGACGACGCCGCCCGCGGGGGGCGGCCGGGCGCCTTCAGGGCGTTGCGGGAACGAGAACCGGAGGCGTCACCGTGGTCGGCTGCCGTCATGTCCCCTCCTAGGTCGCGGTGCGTGCCGGAGCGGCCCCGGCTACTGCCCGGCGCCGGGCGCCCGCAGATCCCGTACGGCCTGCGCGAAGGCGTTTCCGCGAGCCTTGTAGTCCGCGAACATGTCCATCGAGGCGCAGGCCGGTGCCAGCAGCACCGTGTCCCCCGGGTGGGCGAGGTCCCGCGCGGCGTGGACGGCCGCCGCCATCGCCCCAGTGTCGGTGCGGTCGAGGTCGACGACCGGGACCTCGGGGGCGTGTCGCGCGAGCGCTTCACGGATGAGGGCGCGGTCCGCCCCCAGCAGCACGGCGCCGCGCAGCCGCTTGGCCGCGCCCTTGACCAGCTCGTCGAAGGTGGCGCCCTTGGCGAGGCCGCCGCCGATCCAGACGATGTGCTCGTAGGCGGCGAGGGAGGCCTCGGCGGCGTGGGTGTTGGTCGCCTTGGAGTCGTCGACGTAGTCCACGTCGTCGATCCGGTCCACGTGGGCGATGCGGTGGGCGTCGGGCCGGAAGGCGCGCAGCCCGTCCCGGACGGCGGCCGGCGGGGCGCCGAAGGCGCGGGCGAGGGCGGCCGCGGCCAGGGCGTTGGCGATGTTGTGCGGGGCCGGCGGGTGCACGTCGGCGACCTCGGCCAGCTCCTGGGCGTTCTTGTGCCGCTCGGGCGCGAAGGCCCGGTCGACCAGGATGCCCTCGACGACCCCGAACTCCGAGGGCCGGGGGCTGCCGAGGCCGAAGCCGATCGCGCGGCAGCCCTCCTCGACGTCGGCCTCGCGGACCAGCGCCTCGGTGGCGGGGTCCGCGAGGTTGTAGACGCAGGCGACCTTGTTGCCCTCGTAGATGCGGCCCTTGTCGGCGGCGTAGGCCTCCATCGAGCCGTGCCAGTCGAGGTGGTCCGGGGCGAGGTTCAGGACGGCGGCCGAGTGCGGGCGCACCGAGGGGGCCCAGTGCAGCTGGTAGCTGGACAGCTCCACGGCGAGGACGTCGTACTCCTGCCCGGACAGGACGACGTCCAGGATCGGCGTGCCGATGTTGCCGACCGCCGCGGTGCGCAGGCCCGCAGCGCTCAGGATGGAGGCGAGCATCTGCACGGTCGTGGTCTTGCCGTTGGTGCCGGTGACGGCGAGCCAGGGCGCCGCCCCGGGGCCGCGCAGCCGCCAGGCCAGCTCCACATCGCCCCACACGGGCACGCCCGCGGCCTCGGCGGCCGTGAAGAGCGGGCTGGTGGGCTTCCACCCGGGCGAGGTGACGATCAGTTCGGTGCCCTCGGGCAGGGTCCGGCCGTCCCCGAGCCGCACGGTGACGCCCAGCGCCTCCAGCTCGGCGGCCTGGGCCCGGGCCGGCTCGTCGTCGCCGTCGTTGACGACCGTCACGCGGGCGCCGAGGGCGTGCAGCACCTTGGCGGCGGGCACGCCCGAGACGCCGAGGCCCGCGACGGTGACCCGGCGGCCCGGCAGTCCGAGCCGCCCGGCCGCCTCGACGGCGGCCGGCGGAAGTCCGTCCTGACGGGAGCCGGGCTCCTGCCCGGGGGCCGAGGTCACTGCGCGGCCACCCAGCCCGCGTAGAAGAGACCGAGGCCGACGGCCATGCACATGCCCTGGATGATCCAGAAGCGGACGACGACCAGGACCTCGCTCCAGCCCTTGAGCTCGAAGTGGTGCTGCAGTGGTGCCATGCGGAAGACGCGCTTGCCGGTCAGGCGGAAGGAGCCGACCTGGATGACCACGGAGAGGGTGATCAGGACGAAGAGGCCGCCCAGGATCGCCAGCAGCAGCTCGGTGCGGGAGCAGATGGCCAGACCGGCCAGGGCGCCGCCGAGCGCGAGCGAGCCGGTGTCACCCATGAAGATCTTGGCCGGCGAGGTGTTCCACCACAGGAAGCCGAAACAGGCGCCCATCAGCGCCGCGGCGACGACCGCGAGGTCGAGCGGGTGCGGTACGTCGTAGCAGCCGGGTCCCGCGGTGATGACGTTGGAGCAGGACTGGCCGTACTGCCACACGCCGATGACGGTGTAGGAGGCGAAGACCATCACCGAGGCGCCGGTGGCCAGGCCGTCGAGGCCGTCGGTGAGGTTCACGCCGTTCGACATCGCGAGGATCATGAACAGCGCCCAGATCACGAAGATCACCGGGCCCAGGGACCAGCCGAAGTCCTGTGTGAAGGACAGCCGGGTGGAGGCCGGGGTGACGCCGCGGGCGTCGGAGAACTGCAGCGACAGCACTGCGAAGGTGATGCCGACGATCAGCTGGCCCGCCATCTTCGCCTTGGCCCGCAGGCCCAGGCTGCGCTGCTTGACGATCTTGATGTAGTCGTCGAGGAAGCCGACGACGCCCAGACCCGTGAAGAGGAAGAGCACCAGCACGCCGGAGATCGTCGGGCGCTCCGAGGTGATGACCTTGGTGAGCGCGTACGCGACGAGCGTGGCCAGGATGAAGGCGATGCCACCCATGGTGGGCGTACCGCGCTTGCTGTGGTGTTCCTTGGGCCCGTCGTCGCGGATGAACTGGCCGTAGCCCTTGCGGGCCAGCAGCTTGATCAGCATCGGGGTGCCGATGAGGGACAGGAACAGACCGAGAACACCCGAGACCAGGATCTGGTTCATTACTCAGCGCCCCCGCCCTCGACGCCGTCGAGCAGCGCGAGTGCGACCCGCTCCAGGCCGACCGCCCTCGATGCCTTCACCAGCACGACGTCCCCCGGACGCAGTTCACTGCGCAACAGGTCGATCGCCGCCTCAGCGTCGGACACGTGCACCGACTCCTCACCCCACGAACCCTCGTTGTAGGCGCCCATTTGCACCCAGGCGGCCGCCTGGCCGCCGACTGCCACGAGCTTGCTGACGTTGAGCCGGACGGCCAGCCGTCCGACAGCGTCGTGCTCCGCGAGGGCCTCCCCGCCGAGCTCCGCCATCTCGCCCAGCACCGCCCACGTGCGTCCCCCGTGTGCCTCGGCGGCACGGCCCATGGCCGCGAGCGCGCGCAGGGCGGCTCGCATGGATTCGGGGTTCGCGTTGTAGGCGTCGTTCACGACCGTCACGCCGTCCGGCCGTTCGACGACCTCCATGCGCCAGCGGGACAGCGTCCCCGCCTCGGAGAGCGCGGTGGCGATCTCCTCGACGGGCATGCCGAGTTCACGGGCTACGGCGGCCGCGGCAAGCGCGTTCGACACGTGGTGCTCACCGTACAGGCGCAAGGTCACTTCGCTGCACCCGGTAGGCGTTGTGAGCGTGAAGACGGCCTGACCTCGGTCGTTGAGGCGGACATTCTCGGCGCGGACGTCGGCGTCGGCGGACTCGCCGAACAGCACGACGCGCGCCTTGGTGCGGGAGGACATGGCGCGTACGAGGGGATCGTCCGCATTGAGTACGGCGACGCCGCCGTCGGCGGCCTCCGGCAGCGCCTCGACCAGCTCGCCCTTGGCCTGGGCGATCTGCTCTCGGCCGCCGAACTCGCCGATGTGGGCGGTGCCTACGTTGAGGACCACGCCGATCCTCGGCGGGGTCAGTTCGGTGAGGTAGTGGATGTGGCCGATGCCGCGGGCGCCCATCTCCAGCACCAGGTGCCGGGTGGAGGCGTCGGCGCGCAGCGCGGTCAGCGGCAGCCCGATCTCGTTGTTGAGCGAGCCGGGCGGCCACACGGTGGGCGCCAGCCGCTGCAGCAGCTGGGCGGTGAGGTCCTTGGTGCTGGTCTTGCCCGCCGATCCGGTCAGCGCCACGAGGGTCGCGCCGAGCCTTTCGATGACGTGCCTGGCCAGTGCGCCCAGGGCGACCTGGACGTCGTCCACGACGATCGCGGGCACGCCGACCGGCCGGGCGGCCAGTACGGCGACCGCTCCGGCCGCGACGGCCCGCTCCGCGTAGTCGTGACCGTCCACGTGCTCGCCCTGGAAGGCGACGAAGAGGCCGCCCGGCGTCACCTTGCGGGAGTCGATCTCCACGGACCCGGTGACGGGCACCGTCGGGTCCGGTATGTCGTACGTGCTCCCGCCGACCGCGTGTGCGACCTCGGCGAGGGTGAGTGGGATCACAGCTGGTCCTGGTCCTTCTCCTGCGCTGGTGTGCCGGCGGCCCGTTCGATGGCCGCGCGCAGCACTTCTCGGTCGTCGAAGGGGCGTACCACTCCGGCGATGTCCTGGCCCTGCTCATGGCCCTTGCCGGCCACCAGTACGGTGTCGTCCGGCCGGGCCAGGGCGACGGCGGTCGCGATGGCCGCCGCCCGGTCGGGTTCGACGACGACGTGGCCCCGCTCGTGCGCGGGCACCCCGGCCGCTCCGGCCAGCATCGCGGTGAGGATCGCGAGCGGATCCTCGGAGCGGGGGTTGTCCGAGGTCAGCACGGCCGTGTCGGCCAGCCGTGCCGCGGCGGCGCCCATCGGGCCGCGTTTGGTCTCGTCGCGGTCCCCGCCGCAGCCGAGGACGATGTGCAGGTTGCCCTTGGTGACCTTGCGCAGGGCCCGCAGCACCGATTCGACGGCGTCGGTCTTGTGGGCGTAGTCGACGACCGCGAGGTACGGCTGGCCCGCGTCGACGCGCTCCAGCCGGCCCGGCACCCCCGGAACGGCGGCGACGCCCTGGGCGGCCGTCTGCGGGTCGATCCCGGCCACCGCCAGGGCGGCGATCGCGGCGAGGGCGTTGGCGACGTTGAAGGGGCCGGGAAGGGGCGAGGCGGCCTCGATGCGCACGCCGCCCGGGCCGACGACGGTGAAGGTGGAGCGCAGCGGCCCGGTCACCACGTGCTCGGCGCGCCAGTCGGCGTCGGGGTGGCCGTCGGCGGAGAAGGTGGTGACCGGGACCTGCGACTCGCGGACCAGGCGGCGGCCGTACTCGTCGTCGATGTTGACCACGCCGGCCTTGCTGCGGCGCGGGGTGAACAACTGCGCCTTGGCCTGGAAGTAGTCCTCCATGCCCGAGTGGAACTCCATGTGCTCGGGGCTGAGGTTGTTGAAGACGGCGACGTCGAAGACCGCCCCGTCCACCCGTCCCAGCACCAGGGCGTGGCTGGAGACCTCCATGACCAGGGACTCGATCCCGCGCTCGCGCATCACCGCGAAGAGTGCCTGCAGGTCCGTGGCCTCGGGGGTGGTGCGCTCGCTCTTGATCCGCTCGTCGCCGATCCGGGACTCGACCGTGCCGATCAGTCCCGTCCTGCCGCCGTGCACCGCCCGCAGGCCGCCCTCGATGAGGTAGGCGGTGGTGGTCTTGCCGGAGGTGCCGGTGATCCCGATCTGCAGCAGGTCCTCACCCGGCCGGCCGTAGATCTCGGCGGCCAGCTCCCCCATCCGCGACCGGGGGTCCCCGACCGTCAGCACCGGCAGGCCGGTCGCCGCCGCGCGCTCGGCGCCCGCCGGGTCGGTGAGGATTGCCGCGGCCCCCAGTTCGGCCGCCTGCGGGGCGAAGTCGGCACCGTGGAAGCGGGCACCGGGCAGCGCGGCGTACAGGTCGCCGGGGCGGACGGCCCGTGAGTCGTGCGTGATCCCGGTGACCGGGGCGGCGCTCGGCGCGGGCGGTTCCGCGCCCAGCCGCGCGGCCAGTTCCGCGGTCGGTACGGGCCGGACCCGGCTGGGGCGGGGTGCGCCCGGCTGCGTCGGTTCGGGGCGGGGGGACTGATCGGCGTGTGACACGGCCGTGAGAGTACCCGCCGGGCCGGGCTCCGGGCCAAAAGCCCCTCGCCGGGCTTCCGGCCTGCTGCTTCCTCCGGTACGGTCCGCGTGCGCGGGGCTACCGCCCGTGCCTTCCGCTGTGGGGTCGTGTCCGTTCACGGCCGCCGTTCCTTCCTCCCCTGCTCGCCGGTCACGACTTCGAGGGGTCCCACTCGACCGGCAGGTTCGGGGCCTTGGTTCCGCTGGGCGCCGCCTGCAGGGACTTCAGGGCGAACTCCATGACCCGCTTGAACACCGGGCCGCAGATCTGACCACCGAAATAACTGCCGCGGGTCGGGTTCTGGATCACGCAGGACACGGTCAGCCGCGGGTCGTCGGCGGGGGCGAATCCCATGAACGAGGCCGTGTAGCCGCTGTAGGTGCCCGTTTCCGGGTCCACCCGGTTGGCCGTGCCGGTCTTGCCCGCGACGCGGTACCCCGCGATGCGGGCCTTGGTGCCGGTGCCCTGCTCGTCGCCGACCACGGACTCCAGCATGGTGGTGAGCGTCTTGGCGGTCTTCGCGCTGACCACCCGGCTCCTCGGCGCCTGCGGGGACGGCACGAAGCGGCCGTCCGGGCCGGTCGTGCCGCGCACCAGGCTGGGCTCGACCCGTACACCGCCGTTGGCGATCGTCGAGTAGACCGAGGTGGCCTGCAGCGCGTTCAGCGACAGGCCCTGCCCGAAGGGGATGGTGTACTGCTGGGACGCGTTCCACTGGTCCGGCCTCGCCAGGATGCCGGGCGTCTCGCCGGGGAAACCGACCCCCGTGGGCCGCCCGATGCCGAATTTCCTCAGGTACGAGTAGAGGACGCGGTTGGCCTGCTTCTGGTTCTTGCCGAGTTGCTCGGCGGCCAGGATCGTGCCGATGTTGCTGGACTTGGCGAGCACCCCGTTCAGGGTCAGGTGCCAGGTGCCGTGGTCCACGTCGTCGTGGAAGACGCGGTCGGCGCGCGGCAGGGTGCCGGGCACCGTGACGTGGGTGTCCGGGGTGGCCACGCCCTCGTCGAGGACCGCGGCCATGGACATCAGCTTGCTGACGCTGCCGGGCTCGTACGCGTCCTGCAGCGCGGCGTTGCCGAGGGCGGTGGGGTCGGCCCGGGTCAGGTCGTTGGGGTCAAAGCCGGGGGCGTTGGCCATGGCCAGCACCTGCCCGGTGCGGGTGTCCTGGACGATCACGTAGCCGCGGTCGGCGTCGGACGCCCTCACCTGCTGGGTGATCGCCCGCTGGGCGGCCCACTGGATGTCCCGGTCCAGGGTCAGCTCCACGTCGGTGCCGGGCTCGGCGGCGCGCTCCTGCACGCTGGCCGTGGGCACCCGGCGGCCGCCGGACTGGGCGTAGGTGACGGTGCCGTCCTTGCCCGCCAGTGCCTTGTCGAGGCGGCTCTCCAGGCCGCCGCCGCCCGCGCCGGAGGCGTTCACCCAGCCGATCACGCCCGCCGCGAGGTCACTCGCGGGGTAGACGCGCTTGGCGTGCCGGAGCCGGAACACCCCGGCGAGGTAGTTGACGCCGTCGCCCTTCTCGGCCCGGTCGGCGAGCGCGCTCTGCAGGTCCTTGATCTGGTTCCAGACCTGCGGCGACTGCTGCCGGGCGATGATCTCGTTGCGGGACCCCGGGTAGTTGGCGAGCTGCCTGGCGATCTTCTTCTGGTCGCCGTCGACGATCGGCGCGAGCAGTTCGGCGGCGCGCGCCGGGGCGTCCTTGGCCTTCGCGTACTTGGGGGTGAAGAGCATCGGGTCGGCCGTGATGTCGTACGCGTCGACGGTGGTGGCCAGGTCGACCCCGCTGCGGTCGGTGATCGTCCCGCGCTCGGCGGCGAGGGTCACCTTGACGTTGCGGTTGACCTCGGCCTTGGCGGCGTAGGTCGCGGCGTCCACGGCCTGCACCTGGAAGAGCCGGATCACGAAGGTCAGCATCACCAGCGTCAGCGCGAAGCTGACCAGCCGCAGGCGCGGCCGCGGCCGGCCCAGCCGCAGCAGCGGCGCACCGGCCGGCGTGACCGGGCGCGGGGGCCTGCGCCGCGGCGGTACGGCCCCGCGGCCGGCCCGGTCCCGGGCGCCCCTGGCGTCGCGTCCGCCGGCCGCCGGCCTGCGGGCCCCGGGAGTGCGTCCGTGCGGCACGCCGGAGGTGCCGGCGCTGCCGGACGTGCCGGACGCGCCGGATCCCTCGCGGCGCGGGGTGGGCCTGCGGGCGCGCGGGTCGCGGCCCGGCTCGCGGGCGGTCCGGCCGCCGTCGTCACGCGGCCGCGCGCCGCGTGCGGCGGGCCGGCGTGCCCCCGCCTGCGGCCCGGGCGCGGTCCTGCGGCGGGGTTCGCCGGTCTCGCCGCCGCGTGCGGGCGCTCCGGCGTCGCCGTCGCGTCCCCGGGGCACCTGGCGGCGCCGGGGGGCGGCCCCGTCGCCGTCACCGCGGCCGCCACGGCCCCGGGCGTCGGGCCCCGGGCGGCCGGCGCCGTTCTCCCGGTCGGCCCGGTCACGCCGTTCGCCCCGCTCGCCGCGGTCGCCCCGCTCGCGCGGCGGCTCCCCGTCGCGGGTCACCACGCCCCGGCACCTTCCCGGCCGGCCGGACGGGCGGATCGGGGCGGGTGGAGGGCACGGGGCCCCGGAGCAGCGGTCACGGGGTCTCCTCGGGGCTCGTGCTGGGCTTGGCGGAGGCGGACGTCGTCGGGCCCAGGGAGGCGGCCGCGGAGCCGCTGGGCGCGACGGTGGCGGGCGCCGTGCTCGGGCTGGGGGCCGGCACGTACGGCGCGGCGCCGGGGCGGCCCAGGACGGTGCCGTCGGGGGCGAGGAAGGCCGGGTTGCCGCCGGGGACCATGCCCAGGTCGCGGGCCTGCTCGTCCAGCGCGTCCGGCGCCGAGTACTGGTCGACCTCCTGCTGCAGCGCCTGCTCCTCGTCGGTGTACTGGGTGGTCTTCTTCTGCAGCTCGCTGAGCTTGAAGGAGTCCCGGTTCACCGCCGAGTTGAGCAGCAGCAGGGTGATCAGGCCGCCGCCCAGCAGCAGCACGATCAGCAGGACGAAGGGCGAGCGCGCCGCCGAGGTGCGCCGCCTCACGCCAGGGCCTCGCGGATCCGCTGGGCGCCGCGCAGCCGCGCCGGGGCGGCCCGGCGGTTGGCGGCGATCTCGTCCTCCGTGGGCAGCTCGGCGCCGCGGGTGAGCAGCTTGAGCCGCGGCTGGTACTGCTCCGGCACCACGGGCAGCCCGGGCGGTGCCGTGATGGCCGCGCCGGCGGCGAGGACGCCCTTGACGAGGCGGTCCTCCAGGGAGTGGTAGGACAGCACGACGATCCGGCCGCCCACGGCGAGCGTGGCGACGGCCGCGGGGATGGCGCGCTCCAGCACCGTCAGCTCCCCGTTGACCTCGATCCGCAGCGCCTGGAAGGTGCGCTTGGCCGGGTTGCCTCCGGTCCGCTTGGCGGCCTGCGGCAGCGCCTCGCGGATCAGCTCGACCAGCCGGGCGCTGGTGGTGAAGGGCTCGCGTGCCCGCTCGCGGACGACCGCCTCCACGATCTTGCGGGCGAACTTCTCCTCGCCGTAGTCGCGCAGCACCCGCACCAGCTCGCCCGGCGGGTAGGTGTTGAGGACCTCGGCGGCGCTGATGCCCGCGGTCTGGTTCATGCGCATGTCCAGCGGCGCGTCCTGGGCGTAGGCGAAGCCGCGGTCGGCCTCGTCCAGCTGCATGGAGGAGACGCCCAGGTCGAACAGGACGCCCTGCACCTTGGGGACGCCGAGCCGCTCCAGCACCTCGGGGATCTCGTCGTAGACGGCGTGCACGAGGGTGGCCCGGTCGCCGTACGGGGCGAGCCGCTCACCGGCGAGCTTGAGCGCGGCGGGGTCGCGGTCGACGGCGACCAGCCGGACCTCGGGGAACCGCCGCAGCAGTGCCTCGCTGTGCCCGCCGAGGCCGAGGGTGGCGTCCACGACCACGGCGCCCGGCGCTTCGACGGCGGGCGCCAGCATGTCCAGGCAGCGGTCCAGCATGACCGGGACGTGGCGTGGCTCGGACGGGGTGGTGCTCATGAAGCCCTTCTCATCTGCTCGCGGGGACGTACCACTGGGTCCCCGCCCGCTCGTGGGCGGCCTTCTGGCACCGGGGAAGGAGTGCCAGCGGACCGGGGAGCGGGAGGAGGCCGAGCGTCACGTACTCGTACGTGAGCCATCAGGCTACGGGCGAGGTCACAGTAAGCCGGGAGGCACCTCCTGGGACAACGCCGAAAAGGCGTCTTCCTGACCCGCCAGATAGTCCTCCCAGGCCACCGCGTCCCACACCTCGACCCGGGTGTTGGCGCCGATCACCGCGCAGTCGCGGCGCAGTCCGGCGTAGTCGCGCAGGGGCTGCGGGAGGGTGACGCGGCCCTGCTTGTCGGGGACCTCGTCATGGGCGCCGGCGAAGAGCACGCGCATGTAGTCGCGGGCCGCCCTGGAGGTGAGGGGGGCGCTGCGCAGCTCCTCGGTGAGGGCGTGGAAGCCCTCGACCGGCCATACGTACAGACAGCGCTCCTGGCCCTTGGTGATGACCAGGCCGTCCGCGAACTGTTCGCGGAACTTCGCGGGGAGGACCAGCCGGCTCTTGTCGTCCAGCCGTGGCGCGTACGTCCCGAGGAACATCCGCACCTCCCGCACCAGGTTGGTCGACCCACTTCGCGCCACTTTACTCCACCGGCCCCCACGGTCAACGAGAAGCCTGCCCTGGCACGGGCGCCCTCGTGGGTGTCCGTGCCCGAATCACCCGCACGGGCGAGCGCGCGAGACGCCTGTGGGTTACCTCACAGTGCACCGGTTTGACCGAGATTTGCCGGACCCCACAGCAGGTCGGAAGAGACCGTGCCCTCTACGGTCGTGTCATGTCGATAAACGCGCATGAGTCCGCGGTTCCCGCCGGCACCGGCACGGCGTCCGTCACCGACCGGCTGGTCGAGGCGAACCGGCGCTACGCGGAGCAGTTCCGCGACCCCGGCATGGACGCCCGCCCCGTTCTGCAGGTGGCCGTGGTCGCCTGCATGGACGCCCGCCTCGACCTGCACAAGGCGCTGGGCCTGGAGCTCGGCGACTGCCACACCATCCGCAACGCCGGCGGCGTGGTCACCGACGACACCATCCGCTCGCTGACCATCAGCCAGCGCGCCCTGGGCACCCGCTCGGTCGTGCTGATCCACCACACCGGCTGCGGCCTGGAGTCGCTGACCGAGGAGTTCCGCACGGAGCTGGAGGAGGAGGTGGGCCAGCGTCCGACCTGGGCGGTGGAGTCCTTCCGTGACGTCGACCAGGATGTACGGCAGTCGATGCAGCGGGTCCGGACGTCCCCCTTCCTGACCCACACGGGCGATGTGCGGGGGTTTGTGTTCGACGTGCACACCGGCCTGCTGCGCGAAATCACAAACGAGTAACGGAAGCGGAGTGACGCGGAGCATAGTTGAAGGGGAGAATGCTTCGTGTAACGGGGAGGGCCGGTCCAGGGATGACCGTGTCCCTAGGAACGGGCCGAGGAGAACCGGGTGACGACCTATGACGCGCGAGCGAGCCTCAGCGATCTGACTGCCACGGCGGACCGCGTACGCCGGTCGGTGGAGAACGTGATCGAGGGCAAGCCCGAGGTCGTACGGACTGCGCTGACGGTGTTGCTCGCCGAGGGACATCTGCTCATCGAGGATGTCCCCGGCGTCGGCAAGACGATGCTTTCCAAGGCGCTGGCCCGGTCGATCGACTGCTCGGTCCGGCGCATCCAGTTCACGCCGGACCTGCTGCCGTCGGACATCACCGGGGTCAGCGTCTTCGACCAGCAGCGCCGCGACTTCGAGTTCAAGCCGGGCGCGATCTTCGCGCAGATCGTCGTCGGCGACGAGATCAACCGCGCGTCGCCCAAGACGCAGTCGGCGCTGCTGGAGTCGATGGAGGAGCGGCAGGTCACCATCGACGGCAGCACCTACCCGCTGCCGAGCCCCTTCATGGTCATCGCCACCCAGAACCCGGTGGAGATGGAGGGGACGTATCCCCTGCCCGAGGCGCAGCGGGACCGCTTCATGGCCCGGGTCTCCATCGGCTACCCCAGCATGGAGGCCGAGCTGGAGATGCTCGACGTGCACGCGGGCGTCAGCCCGCTGGACGACCTGCAGCCGGTCGCCCACGCGCACGAGATCGTCAAACTCGTCGACGCGGTACGGACGGTTCACGTGTCCCCGGCCGTGCGGCACTACGCGGTGAGCCTGGTCTCGGCCACCCGGGACCACCCGGACCTGAGACTCGGCGCCTCCCCACGCGCCACACTGCACCTGGTGCGCGCGGCCCGCGCCGCGGCGGCCCTGGACGGCCGGGACTACGTGCTCCCGGACGACGTCCAGACGCTGGCCGGCGCCGTGCTGGCGCACCGTCTGCTGCCGACCGCGCAGGCCCAGTTGAACCGGCGCACCCCGGAGCAGGTCGTCGCGGAGATCGTGCAGCGCACGCCGGTCCCCGACCCGTACGGCAGCCGGTGACCCGGACGACGGGCGGGGGCGCTGGAGGTGCCGCGTGACCGAGCGTGAAAGCGGCTTCCGGGCCGCCCTGGGCGGCCTCACCACGCGGGGCCGCTCGTTCCTCGCCGCGGGGATCGCGGCGGCCGTCTGCGCCTACGTCCTGGGGCAGCCGGACCTGCTGCGGGTCGGCCTGCTGCTGGCCGTGCTGCCACTGGTCTGCGTGGCCGTGCTCCACCGCACGCGCTACCGCGTCGCCGGCAGCCGCCGGCTGTCGCCCTCGCGCGTGCCGGCGATGTCCGAGGCGCGGGTGCACCTGCGGGTGGACAACGTGTCGCGGCTGCCCACCAGCCTGCTGATGCTCCAGGACCGGGTGCCGTACGTGCTGGGGCCCCGGCCCCGCTTCATCCTGGACCGGGTGGAGCCCGGCGGCCACCGCGAGGTGTCCTACCGGGTCCGTTCCGACCTGCGCGGGCGCTACCCGCTGGGGCCGCTGCAGCTGCGCCTGACCGACCCCTTCGGCATGTGCGAGCTGACCCGTTCCTTCAGCGCGTACGACACCCTGACCGTGGTGCCCCGCGTGGAGCCGCTGCCGCCGGTCAAGCTCAAGGGCGACTCCTCCGGCTACGGGGAGAGCCGCACCCGCGCGCTGACCCTGGCGGGCGAGGACGACGTGATCCCGCGCGGCTACCGCCACGGCGACGACCTGCGCCGGGTGCACTGGCGCTCGACCGCCAAGTACGGCGAGCTCATGGTGCGCCGCGAGGAGCAGCCGCACCGCGCCCGGTGCACGGTGCTGCTGGACACCCGGGCCGTGGCGTACTTCGGCGCCGGGCCGGACTCGGCCTTCGAGTGGGTGGTGTCCGGGGCGGCCTCGGTGGCGATGCACATGCTGGAGCGCGGCTACTCCGTACGGCTGCTCACCGACACCGGCAGCACGGTGCCCGGGAACGACGGCTTCGGCGGCACCGACTCCTCCGACGCGGCCGGCACCCTGCTGGACACCCTGGCCGTGGTCGACCACTCGGACGGCGCCGGGCTCTCCCGTGCACTGGACGTGCTGCGCACGGGCAGCGAGGGCCTGCTAGTGGCCTTCTTCGGGGACCTCGACGAGGAGCAGGCCGCGATGGCGGGGCGGATGAGGCAGCGGGCGGGGGCCGCCGTCGCCTTCGTCCTGGACAGCGCCGCTTGGGGGGCGCTGGACGAGGACGGGACGGGACGGCCCGAGGCGCCGCGGACGGGCACGGACGCGGACGCACCGGAGGACGGCTCGGCCCGGGCCGTGCGGATGCTGCACGAGGCGGGCTGGACGGTGCTCCCGGCCGCCGCCGGCGACGGGCTGCCCGACCTGTGGCAGCGCGCCGACCGGTACCGGTCGCGTGAGGAGGCGGGGACGCGATGATGAGCGGACGAGGACGGCTCGCGGTCTGCGCGGCGGCGGCGACGCTGATGACCGCCTGCTCGCTGCTGCCGCTGGCGACGCCGAACTCGTGGATCCTGCAGGCCGCCTTCCTGGTGGCGCTGCAGACCGGGGTGGGCGCGCTGGCCCGGCGGGTGCCGCTGGCCCGCCCGCTGACCGTGCTGGCGCAGGCGGTGGTCACGCTGCTCGTGCTCACCTTGATGTTCGCCGGGGAACAGGCCCTGCTCGGGTTCCTGCCGGGGCCCGCGGCGTACACCCAGTTCGGCAACCTGCTGACGTCCGCGATGCAGGACGTGACCCAGTTCGCCATCCCGGCGCCGGTCACCCCGGGCATCCGGCTGCTGCTGCTCGGCGGCGTGCTGCTGATCGGGCTGACCGTGGACGCGCTGGCGGTGACCTACGGCAGCGCGGCCCCGGCCGGGCTGCCGCTGCTGGCCCTGTACTCGATCGCGGCGGGGCTGGCCGGGAGCGACGGCACCCGCTGGCCGTACTTCCTGCTGGCCGCCGTCGGCTACCTGCTGCTCCTGCTGGCCGAGGGCCGGGACCGGATCTCGCGCTGGGGCCGGGTCTTCGGCGGCGTCGGGTCCGGGGCGCGCGCCGGGTACGGAGGACCGACCGGGGCGGTGGCCCCGGTGCGGACCGGGCGCCGCATAGGGGCGATGGCGCTCGGCGTCGCCCTGGTGGCGCCGGCGGCGCTGCCCTCGATGGGCGTGGGGCTGCTGCCGACGGGGGGCTCGGGCACGGGCAGCGGGCGCGGCGGCGGCACGATCTCCGCGGTCAACCCCGTGGTCGCGCTCCAGGACAACCTCAACCAGCCGGACGACCGCGTCGTGCTCCGGTACCGGACGAACGCCGTCTCCAACGCGGACATGTACCTGCGGATCGTGGCGCTCGACCACTTCACCGGTGACAAGTGGGAGCCCGCACAGCGCTCCCTCACCGGCGTGCCCAAGGTGCTGCCCAGCCCCCAGGGGCTCGGTCCCGACGTGAAGGCCACCGAGGTCACCACCTCGGTCGCGGCGGACAAGAGCTACGTCCAGATGTGGCTGCCGCTGCCGTACCCGGCCACACAGGTGCAGGTCGACGGGCGCTGGCGCTTCGAGCCCACGGGCCGCACCATCATCGGCGACCGGGGCCAGACCACCTCGGACACCCGTTACCAGGTCAGCAGCCTGGCGCTGGAGCCGACCGCGCAGCAGCTGGCGAGCGCGCCGCCTGCGGACGCCCGGCTGCGGGCCGAGTACACGAAGGTGCCGGACTCGCTGCCCGCGGTGGTGGCGCAGACGGCCCTGGAGGTCACCAAGGACGCCACCAACGACTACGAGCGGGCCCTCGCGCTGCAGCGGTGGTTCACCTCGGGCGCCTTCTCGTACGACACCTCGGTGCGCTCCGGCAGCGGCGTGCAGGCCATCACCCGCTTCCTGCGCAACAAGGAGGGGTTCTGCATCCACTTCGCCTTCACGATGGCGGCGATGGCGCGGACCCTGGGCATCCCCGCGCGGGTGGCGGTCGGCTTCACGCCCGGCACCTCGGAGTCGGACGGTGCGTACGCGGTGGGGCTGAAGGACGCGCACGCCTGGCCCGAGGTGTACTTCGAGGGCGTCGGCTGGACGCGGTTCGAGCCCACGCCGACCCGCGGCACCCTGCCGGGCTACACCCAGGAGGCGGCCACCTCCGACTCCGGGCCCGCTGCGCCCGACACCCCTGAGCAGTCCGCGGGGGCCGGGGCCAGCACCGGCCCGACCGTCTCCCCGTCCTGCCTGGGCAAGGACGCCCAGCTCGGCAACTGCGACCCCCTGGGGCAGGCCTCGGGCGTCGGCACGGAGGACGAGCGGCTGTGGCCGCGGATCGTCACATGGACGCTGCGCGTCCTCGCCTGGGCCGTGGTGCCGCTGGTGGTCCTGGTCCTGCTGCTGCCGCTGCTCTGGCGGCGCAGGCAGCGTTTCCAGCGGCTGCGCGGCGGCGGCCAGGACCCGGCGGCCCTGGCGGCGTGGCTGGAGCTCACCGGGCGCGCCCGGGGCACGGCGGGAGCCGACGGGCAGGGCGGGGCCCCGCAGGGCCTGACCGCCGGCGAGCTGGACGCCATGGGCGCCCGGGACGGTGCCCGGACCCTGGCGGCCTGGCTGGAGCTGATCGACACCGCCTGGGACTACGGTCTGCGGCCCGACGAGTCCGAGACCCCGCGCCGGGTCGCGGCGCGCCTCGTCCGCGACGGCGGCCTGGAAGGGCCCTCGGCGGAGGCGGCGCAGCGTCTGGCGACCGCGGTGGAGCAGGCCCTGTTCTCACCGCGACCGCCGACGAACACGGGCTCCGCGAAGGACGTCCAGCTGGTGCGGGAGGGGCTGCGCAGGAACGCGGACGTCATGACGCGGATCCGTGCCGTGCTGCTGCCGCGTTCCACGGTCCGGGTCGTCTGGCGGTCCGCGGAGCGCTGGTCGGCGGCCTCGGACCGCTTCTCGGCCCGGCTGCGCGGTGCGGGCGATGCCGTGATGCGACCGCTGCGGCAGCGCCGGAGCTCCTGAGGCCCCTGGCTGGGGGCCGGCCGGTCGGCCGGCCCCCAGGGGTCCGGTCCCCACGAGCGGCGCGCGGCGGTGTGCGGTGCCGCTTGTCGGCGGGCCGCCTGCCGCACTCCCGCCGGCCCACGCAAGGACGGCATGGCGAAGGGGGCGGGGTTCCGACCGGAACCCCGCCCCCTTCGTCTTGGTCTGTGTGTCAGTGGCCCTGTTCGTCGCGGCGCCGCTGCCAGCGCTCCTCGATGCGGTCCATCATCTTGCGCCGCGGCTGGTGGCGACGGCCCCGTCCGGCGGCACCCTGCGGGGAGTTCCCCGCGGGAGCGGGGGCCGCACCCGGTTTGGCGGCACGGCGCCAGCCGGTGACGGCGAGAACGGCACAGCCGAGCATCACGAGGAAGCCCACGACACTGATCCAGGGCTGCTGGGCGATCATGCCGCCCATCAACAGCCCGATGCCCACCAGGAAGCCCGCCACAGCCAGGTAGACGCGCCGCCTGGTGTAGGTGCGCAGCCCGCTTCCCTCAAGCGCCGACGCGAACTTGGGATCTTCGGCGTACAGCGCTCGCTCCATCTGCTCGAGCATGCGCTGCTCGTGCTCCGAGAGCGGCACGGAGTCCTCCTCCTCGTCGGTCGCGGGGGAGCGACCGGTACGACCCTTCCAGGATAGGCAGGGAATCGCCCCCGTGAAACCCGCCCCACTACGCCAATCCGACGGGGGGTGTTTTCCCCGTCGAACGCCACGTCATGCCAGCATAAGGCCCTGAACCGGGAATCGGGGGGCGTGTGACGGACTCCTCCCGGTGGGTGACCGGAAGAGGCAAGGGGAAGCGCCCCCCGTTCCGGCTCAGCCGCGCTCGGCCAGCACGTGCAACTGGGTCGCCACGGCGTGGAACGCGGGCTGCTCGGCGGCGGCCAGTTCCAGCCTCAGCAAAGCGTCCATCGCGCCCGGTTCGGTGTCCACCAGGACGCCGGGGACGAGGTCGGCGAAGACCCGGACGCCGTGCACCGATCCGACCCGCAGCCCGGCGTCGGCGACCAGCGCGGTCAGCTCGCCCACGGTGAAGCGGCGGGGCACCGGATCGCCCTCGCCCCAGCGGCCGTCGGGGTCGTCCAGGGTGTGCCGGGCCTCGCCGAAGTGACCGGCGAGCGCCCGGGCGAGCACGGCCCCGTGACGACTGGCGGCGAGCAGGCTGAGGGCGCCGGAGGCGCGCAGGGTGCCGGCGGCGTTGCGCACGCCCTCGGCGGGGTCGTCCACGTACTCCAGCACGCCGTGGCAGAGCACGACGTCGTGGCTGCCGGCCGGCACGACGTCGAGCAGGCCGTGGGCGTCGCCCTGCACCCCGCGGACACGTTCGGTGACGCCTGCCTCCGCCGCGCGGCGTTCGAGGGCGAAGAGCGCGTCGGGACTGGGGTCGACCACGGTCACCCGGTGACCCAGACTGGCCACGGGTACCGCGAAGTTGCCGGTGCCGCCACCGGTGTCGAGCACGTCGAGGACGTCCCGTCCGGCGGCCTTGGCCTGCCGGTCCAGCGCATCGCGCAGGACCTCCCAGACCACGGCGGTACGCAGGGCTGCGCGGGGCCGCAGCGGTTCGGCCCCTCCTGGACGGGACATGCGGACGGCTCCTCGCGGACGGACGGGGCAGGGGACCGGTCGGCCCAGCCTGGGACCCACTCTAGTGGGCCGCCGCCCGGCGGCCGATCAAGCGGGACGGCCGGTCTGCGGCCGGTCCAGCACGGGCTGCAGCACCAGCAGGCGCTCCACGAGCCGCAGGAACATCCCCGTCGCACGGACGAGGTCGTCGGCCTCCCGGGGGCTGACCGCGCCCTGGATGCCGGCCTCGGCGCGGGCCCGCTGACGGGCTCCCGCCTCGAACAGGGCGCTCCACTCGGCCAGTTCGGGCGCGACCTCGGGCAGTACCTCCCAGGCACTGCGTATCCGCCGCCGGCGCCGCCTGGTGGGTTCGGGGCGGCCGCGCACGGCGAGGACGGCGGCCGCGGTGCGCAGGGCGGCCAAGTGGGCGGTGGCGAAACGGTCGTTGGGGGTCTCCATGACGGCGGCCTCATCGAGCCCCCGCCGGGCCTGGACGAGCAGGTCGAGGGCGGCCGCGGGGGCGGTGGCCTTGCGCAGCACGGGGTGGACGTCGGCGGCACTGCCGCCGGCGACGGCGGCCCTGCGGGCTGGCACGGTCATCACGTTCCTCCTGTCTTCGCATGACGTGTCCGACAGTTCCTGACCTTCGCCACTCATCGTGAAGCACACCTCTGACAATCGCGCTGACCTGCACAAACGGTCGCGGTGGCCGGACAACGCCCCTGGATTCGCGGTCCGGTGGCGCCATGCGTTAGTGTTTTTGCACTGACCAGTCAGTACAAAGGAGAATGGGGGCGGGCGAGTGATCACCGCGGAGGGGTTCGGGCTCAGGGGGCCCCGGGGCCGGGTGTTCCGGGACGTCACCTTCACCGCGCCGGCGGGCGGCCTGGTCGCCGTCGAGGGTGCCTCCGGCTCGGGCCGCACCTGTCTGCTGCTGTCGCTGACCGGGCGCATGCGCGCCACGGAGGGCCGGGCCGAGGTGGCCGGGCTCACGTTGCCCAAACAGCTCGCCGCGGTCCGCCGCGTCGCGGCGCTCGGCCCCGTCACCGGGGTCGCGGAACTCGACCCGGCCCTCACCGTCGGCGAGCACCTTCGGGAACGCGTGCTGCTGCAGCGGCGGTTCGGCGGCTCGCTGCGCGAACTGGTGCGGCCCGGCGCGACGGACAGGGCGCGCGTCGACGAGGCGCTGACGGCGGCCGGGCTGGACCTGTCGACGCTGCCCAAGGCCGAGCGCACCGCCGCCCGGGACCTGGAGCGGCTCGAGGCCCTGCGTCTGGGCACCGCCCTCGCGCTGCTGGCCCGCCCCAAGGTGCTGGCGGTGGACGACGCCGACCACAAGCTGGCCCCGGCGGAACGCGAGGAGGCCTGGGCGATGCTGCGGGCCGTCGCCGCGGGCGGCACGACCGTGCTGGCGGTGTGCTCCCAGGCTCCGGAGGACGCCGTGGTGGTGCGCACCCGGCCGCCCGCCACGGAAACCGCCGCGGAAACCGACACGAAGACCGACGACGAGGAGGGGGCGGCCGATGCGCACGCCGAGGCTGGCAGCGCTTGAGCTGAGGAAGTTCGGCAGGGGGCGGCTGCCCCGCGCGGCCATGGTGTCGCTGCTGCTCCTGCCGCTGCTCTACGGCGCCCTGTACCTGTGGTCCTTCTGGGACCCCTACGGGCGGCTGGACAAGATCCCCGTCGCCCTGGTGAACGCCGACCAGGGCACCACCGTGAACGGGCAACGGCTCGCCGCGGGCGACTCCATCGTGGACGGCCTGCGGGAGAGCGACACCTTCGACTGGCGCGAGACCAGTGCCGCCGAGGCGGCCAGGGGCGTCGAGGACGGCACGTACTACCTGTCGCTGACCATCCCGGGGGACTTCAGCGCGCGCGTCGCATCGAGTTCCGGCGACCACCCGCGTACCGGCGCGCTCCAGGTGCGCACCAACGACGCGAACAACTACGTCGTGGGGCAGATCTCCCGCACGGTCTTCTCCGAAGTGCGGTCCGCCGCCTCCACCAAGGCGTCGAGGGACTTCTACGACCGGATCTTCGTGGCCTTCTCCGACCTCCACGACGAGACCGTCAGGGCCGCCGACGGCGCGGACGACGTCACCAAGGGCGCGGGCTCGGCCCGGACCGGCTCCAAGAGGCTCGGTGACGGCATATCCACCGCCGAGGACGGCGCGCGCCGACTGGCCGGCGGCCTGCACACGGCGAAGAAGGGCAGCAGTTCGCTGGCCGGCGGGCTGGGAGCGCTCGACAGCGGCGCCGGTCAGGTCGCCTCGGGGACCCAGGCACTGGCCGACAAGGTCAACGGCGCCTCGGACGAACTGACCTTCGTCAAGCAGCACGTCAAGGAGATCAACGCGGTGGCCCGGGTCGTCGCCCGCGGCTCGCAGGCCGCCCGTGACGGCATCGGCGACCTGCCGCGGCAGTCGGCGCGGGCGGCCCGCGACGCCGAGGCGGCCGCCGCCGGGATCCACGACGCCTACGCCGAGCAGTGCCCGCTGGGCGCCGTCACCCCCCAGTGCCGGACGCTGAAGAAGGCCGTCGACGCCGCCGACGAGGTGGCAGGCGTCGCCGCCCGTCTCGACGCCTACGTGCAGGGGCACTCCGCCGCCCTCGACGACCTCCGCGACGACCTCGGCACGCTGCACTCGGCGGCCGTGGCGCTGTCGGACCCGGCGCTCGCCACGAAGCTGCAGAACGCCGTCGACGGTGTCAACCGGCTCAACGCGGGCGCCCACAAGGTGGCGAAGGGGCTGCGGACGGCGTCGGACGGCGCGGGCGCCCTCGACGCCGGGCTCCGGGACCTGGCCTCGGGAGCCGACACCCTGGCGGGCGGGATGTACCGGCTGTCGGACGGCAGCAACCAGCTGACGACCGGTCTGACCCGGCTCACCGACGGCAGCGGTCAGCTCGCCGACGGCCTGCACGACGGCGCGTCCCGGATCCCGGACTACGACGGCGCGGAGCGCGCCGACCGCACCGAGGTGATGGCCGACCCGGTCCGGCTCGCCGCGCAGTCGCTGCACAAGGCGCCCAACTACGGGACGGGCTTCGCCCCCTACTTCATCCCGCTGTCCCTGTGGGTCGGCGCGATGGTCGCCTACATGCTGCTGACGCCGCTCAGCAGGCGCGCCATGGCCGCGGGCGCCCCCGCCTGGCGGATCGCGGTGGCCGGTTGGCTGCCGGTGCTCGCCATAGGGGTGCTGCAGACACTGGCCCTGATGGCGGTGCTGCACTGGGCGATCGGCCTGCAGATGGTGCGGTCGGCCGGGACGGTCGGCTTCCTCGTGCTGGTGACCGCCTGCTTCGCCGCCATCGTGCAGTGGCTCAACGCCCGCTTCGGGCCGGCGGGACGCGTGCTGGTGCTGGCGCTGCTCATGCTGCAGCTGACCTCGGCGGGCGGCACCTACCCGGTGCAGACCAGCCCCGGCTTCTTCAACGCGATCCACCCCTTCCTGCCGATGACCTACGTCGTCGAGGGGCTGCGCCACCTCATCACGGGCGGCGGGCTCTGGCCGGTGTGGCGGGCGGTCCTGGTGCTGCTCGCCTTCACCGCGGGCGCGCTGGCGCTGACCGCGGTGGCGGCCCGCCGCAAGCAGGTGTGGACGCTGGACCGGTTGCATCCGGAGCTGTCCCTGTGAGGCCGCACGGAACCGGGCGCCCGGACCGTAGACAATCGTCGTCATGAACAGTGCACGACGGCAGGCCACCCGGCAGAAGCTCTTCCAGGCCGCGGTCACGCTCATCGCCGAGCAGGGCTTCTCCGCCACCACGGTCGACGAGATCGCCGAGCGCGCCGGGGTGGCCAAGGGCACCGTCTACTACAACTTCGCCAGCAAGAACGAGCTCTTCGAGGAACTGCTGCGGCACGGCGTCGGCCTGCTGACGGCCTCCCTGCGGGAGGCGGGGGCGGGCGTCACGGCCCGCGGCGGCAGCCACGTGGACGCGATCGACGCGATGATCCGGGCCGGCCTCGCCTTCATCGCCGAGTACCCGTCCTTCACGCAGCTGTACGTGGCAGAGCTGTGGCGGACCAACCGCGCCTGGCAGGACACGCTCATGGTGCTGCGCAAGGAGGCGGTCGCGGTCGTCGAGCAGACGCTGCACGACGCGGTGACGGCGGGCGAACTCAGCGACGAGATCGACGTGCCGCTCACGGCGGCCGCTCTCTTCGGGATGGTGCTCGTCGCGGCGCTGGACTGGCTGTCCTTCCAGCCCGAGCGGTCGATCGACGACGTGCACGCGGCCCTGTCGCGGCTCCTGCAGGGACGGGTCGCGGGGCACGCCCGCACCTGAGCGCGGCACGACGGCGCGCCGTCCCGGCGCGGCCCGATCCCCCGTCGGGCCGTTCCAGGACGGCGCTCCGCCGTGCACCCCCGCTCCGGCCGGGCGCCGCGCCGTTCCGCCGCCCCGTGTCGGCGGTGCCGGTGCCGTGCCCTTCCGTTGCCTCCACCTTGGCGTCCGGGCCGCCCCGCGCTCATCCGTGCGGGTACTCAAGTGGGGGTCTGAGTACAGGTACTCATGACCGGGTCGTATCGCTCAAAGGCCGCGGTGGTTTTCCAGGGCTTCGGTAGCATCACGGCCCATGTCGGTACTTCCGCTCGTGTTCACCAGCGGCTGGGCGAGCGGGATCAACGCCTACGCCGTGGTCTTCCTGCTGGGCCTGATGGGCGCCACGGGCGTCAGCGACCAGGTGCCGCCCGCCCTGGAGCGAACCGACGTGCTGATCGCCGCGGGGATCCTGTTCCTCTGCGAGGCGGTCGCGGACAAGATCCCCTACGTCGACACCACGTGGGACGCCGTGCACACCGCGATCCGGCCGGTCGCCGGGGGCGTGGTTGCGGCCCTGCTGGCCGGGCAGGACGGCTCGCTGCCGCAGCTCGCCGCGGGCGCGGTCGGCGGGACGACGGCGCTGGTGAGCCATCTGGTGAAAGCCGGGCTCCGCTTGGGCGTCAACACCTCGCCGGAGCCCGTGAGCAACATCGTGATCAGCCTCGCGGAGGACGTCGGCGTCGCCGCGATCATCGTCTTCGCGCTCTTCCACCCGGTGGCCGCGGCCTGCATCGCGGCCGTGCTGCTCGTGCTGGGCGTCATCACGGTGATCTTCATACTGTCGCGGATCCGCCGTGCCTGGCAGCGCTGGAAGGCCCGCAGGGAACGCCGCAAGGCCGGTCGCGGCGTTGTCGGTGGCTGGGGTTAGAGTCCCGTTCATGGCACGGATTGCGGTGATCGGCGCGGGGATGGGCGCCATGGCTGCCGCCGCCCGGCTCGCCACCGGCGGGCACCGGGTGGCGGTGTACGAGCGGGCCGGCACCCACGGGGGCGGGGTGCGGCGACTGGAGCGCGCGGGTTTCGGGTTCGACACCGGCCCGGGCCTGCTGCACCTGCCCGCCGTCTACCGCGACCTGTTCGTCAAGACCGGCAGGGAGAGCCTGGAGGACAGCGTCGCGCTGCGCCAGGTCGATCCGGCGAGCCGCCACGTCTTCTCCGACGGCGCGTCCGTGTCGCTGCCCAACGCGTCCCGCGGCGGGGTCGTCGCGGCCCTGGACGCGGCGCTCGGCACCGGCGCGGGCGAGCGCTGGAGCGAGCTGCTGGTGCGGGCCCGGGAGGTGTGGGACGCCACGCGCCGCCCCCTGCTGGAGGACGCGCTCGCCGGCGACCCGGCCGCGCTCGGCCGCGATCCGTATCCGGCGCCTCCCGTGCGACGGGGGCTGTTCCGGCGCGGCGCGCCCACCCTGGCCGACGTCGGCCGGCGCGAACTGGACGATCCTCGGCTCGCCGCGCTGCTCGGCTCCTACGCCCTGGCGTACGGCTTCGACCCGCGCACCGCGCCCGGCAGCGCCACCGTGCTGCCGTACCTGGAGCAGACCTTCGGCAGTTGGTACGTACGCGGCGGCATGCGGGCGCTGGCCGACGCCGTGCACGCCCGGTGCGTGGCGCGGAGGGTGGAGTTCCATTTCGGGGCCGGGGTCGCGGGGATCGTGGAGAAGGACGGCCGCGCGGCCGGTCTCGAACTCGCCGACGGCACAAGGGTGGAGGCCGACACGGTCGTCGCCGGTGTCGCCCCGTGGCTGCTGCCCCCGCTGCTGGCGCACGGCGCCCGGGGCGTCCGGGGCGCCGACCGCGTGTGGGACGGCATCGGTCCCGGCCCCCGCTGCGAGGGCCCCGGGCGCCTCACGGTCTGTCTGGCGCTGCGCGGGGCCCGGCCCTCGGACGCCGTGCACCGTACGGTCGTCCACACCGCCGACCTGGAGGCCGAGGCGGCCGCACTGTCGCGGGGCGAGCTGTACGACCGCCCGACGGTCACGGTGCTGCGCCCCGACGACGACACCTTGCGGCCCGACGACGCCTCGGAGTCGGTCACGTTGAGCGTCACGGTCCCGCCCCACGGCCCGTCGGGGGTGGACTGGCGGGCGCCGGGTCCGGCCGAGCGCGTCGCGGACGCGGCGCAGGAGGCCGCGGCCGCGGTCCTGCCCGATCTGACGGACCGCCTGCTGTGGCGGGCGGTGCACACGCCCGCCGACACCGAGGAGGAGACGGGCACCCCGGGCGGCCGGCTCCCCCGCCCCGCCCTGGCCGGCGCGGACGGGGCGCATCTGCACCCCGGCAACCGGCTCCTCGTCCCCGGTCTGTATCTGGTGGGCGGCTGGTCCCACCCCGGTGGCGGCCTCGCCCACACCGGCATGTCCGGTGCCATCGCCGCCGACCTCATAGCGGGCGGTCCCGGCGGCAGCCGCTGAGACACGCGTCCCGCGCCCGGACAGCGGTGGCGCCCCCTACCGCCTCTGCTGCGAGATCGTCGCGCAGACCGAGTCGCCGGGTTCCGTGCCGGAGGGCGCGGACCTGGCCTCCCCGCTGCCCCCCGTTGCTGCGGCACCTCGGGGGCGAGAAGGCTGCCGTCGCGGTGCGCGGCCCGCTGCTCGGACTTCTGCTCCTCGTCCACCGGCGGCGGACCGTCGCCGCCGAGGACGTGGAGGTCCTCGGCGACGCCGGGCTGCTGGACTTCCGGCTGGAGCGGGTCGGCTTCGGCTGACGGGTCCGCGGCCCGCGGTCGCTAGTTGTAGCGGTAGGGGTCGTACGGGTCGTACTGGCCCTGCTGCTGCCCCTGCTGCTGGCCCTGCTGGTCGTAGGTGTTCTGCTGCTGCGGGACGTAGGGCTGCTGCTCCCCGCCCTGCTGCGGCACCCACACGCCGCCCGCCGGGGTCTCGTAGCCGTACTGCTGCTGGGTGCCCTGCCCCTGCCCCTGACCCTGGCCCTGCCCCTGGTACGGGTCCTGGTAGCCGCCCGCGTAGGTGCCGTAGGCCGCCGTCTGCTGCTGCTCCCAGCCGCCGGTCTGCTGCTGCTGTCCGTACGCGTCGTACGAGGCGGCGGCGGGCTGCTGTTGCTGCTGGCCGCCGTTCCAGTCGCCGTAGCCGGTGGTGGCGGCGTAGTCCTGGTAACCGGCGCCCGCGTACGGGTCCTGGGCGTAGTTCGGCTGCCCGTTGTACATCGGGTACTCGCCGCTGTCCTCGTGCAGGGGCATGGGCTGATAGACCTGCGTGGAGTCCATCCCGGCGGGTGCCGCCGCGGCCGGGCCGGCGGCGGCGTAGCTGTCGTAGGACTGCCCGACGCCCGCACCGGCCGGAGTGTCGCCCGCGGGCTCCTCGTACGGCGTCGTCAGGCCGTCGTCCGGCAGTTCGTCACGCTGCGCGCCCCGGCCGCGGCGGCCGGCGGCACGGCGTGGCAGCGGCGGCGCCTCCTCGTCTTCCTCGTCGTCGGCGCCCTCCTTGGGGGACCGCAGCGCCCATCCCTCGACGAAGCCGCGGCGGTAGGAGAGCGTGACGAAGGTCTGGCCCGCGCCGAAGGCGACGGCACCGACCACGATGACGAGGACCGAGGGCAGGTAGACGCCCAGGACGACACCAAGGAACCCCGCGAAGGCCAGCAGACGCCATCTCAGCCGCGCCTTGTACTGCAGGAGCACTTCACCGAGCAGCCACAGCGCGACCACCCCGAAGGCGATGTAGAGCACTGTGTAGGCCATGAGCGCACTTCCTCACCGTTCACCGTCGTCGGCCCACTGGGGCGGCGGGTCCGCCCTCACGACCTCTGGTGCAGTCCCAGATTCTCGTAGATTTCCAACGACGCCGTGGAGTGATTAAGGGTAATGAAGTGCAGCCCCGGGATGTCCTCGGCCATCAGCCGCCGGCACATCTCGGTCGCGTACTCGACCCCGATCGCCCGCACCGCGGCCGGATCGTCCTTGACCGCGAGGATACGGTCCGCGAGCTCCTGCGGGAAAGGCGCGTTGCCGAGCTGGGCGAAGCGCTCGATCTGCTTCACGTTCGTGACCGGCATGATCTCGGGGATGATCGGGGTCTCGCAGCCCACCTTCCCGACGCGGTCACGCAGGCGCAGGTAGTCCTCGGCGTTGAAGAACATCTGGGTGATGGCGTAGTCCGCGCCGGCCCGGCACTTCTCGACGAAGTGACGCGTATCACTTTCCCAGTCGGTCGAACGGGGGTGCATCTCGGTGAAGGCGGCGACACCCACGCAGAAGTCGCCCGACTCCTTGATGAGCCGGACCAGTTCGTAGGCGTAGTCGACGCCCTCCGGGTGCCGCAGCCACTCCCCCATGGGGTCGCCGGGCGGGTCGCCGCGCAGCGCGAGCATGTTGCGGATGCCCGCGTCCGCGTACTGGCCGATGATGTTGCGCAGCTCGGCGACGGAGTGGTCGACCGCGGTCAGGTGCGCCACCGGGGTCAGGGTGGTGTCGGAGGCGATCCGCTCGGTCGCCCGGACCGTGCCTTCGCGGGACTTGCCGCCCGCGCCGTAGGTGACGGAGACGAAGGTGGGGCCCACCGCCTCGATGCGGCGGATCGCGTTCCACAGGGTCCGCTCGCCCTTCTCGGTCCTCGGCGCCATGAACTCGAAGGAGTACGAGCGCTCGCCGGAGGCCAGCAGCTCACGGATGGTGACCGCGTGATCGGTCCTGGTGGAGGCGGTTCCGAGGGCCATGCGCCTCAGGCTATCGGCGAGTACTGGGCCGTCCCAACAGACGACGCCCAAATGTCCACTCCTTGGACATCCCGCACTCGCGGCGCGAGACGGCCGCGCACGGCGCCCGCCCCCTGCGGGCCACCGCTCCGCCGTCGCCCGGCCCTCGCTCAGTCCTCGTAGGAGCGCACCCGCTTGGCCAGCTCGGCCGCCGCGGCACCCGGGTCGGCCGCCTCGGTGACGGCCCGTACGACCACGATCCGGCGGGCCCCGGCGTCGAGCACCTGCTCCACGTTGGAAAGGTCGATCCCGCCGATGGCGAACCACGGCCGGTCCGTGCCCAGGTCCGCCGCGTACCGGACCAGGTCGAGGCCCGGCGCGGCCCGGCCGGGCTTGGTCGGGGTGGGCCACACCGGCCCGGTGCAGAAGTAGTCCGCACCGGGCTCCACGGCGGCCGCGGTCGCCTCGGCCTCGGAATGGCAGGACCGCCCGATGATCACCTCGTCGCCGAGAAGCGCGCGGGCGGCCGGCACGGGCAGGTCGCCCTGGCCCAGATGCAGGACGTCCGCCCCGGCGGCGTGCGCCACGTCGGCGCGGTCGTTCACCGCGAGCAGCCTGCCGTGCCGTCCGCACTCCTCCGAGAGGGCCGCGAGGTACTCCAGCTCCTCGCGGGCCTCCAGGCTCTTGTCGCGCAGCTGGACGACGTCGACCCCGGAGGCCAGCACGGCGTCCGCGAACGCCGCGAACTCCTCCAGGCCGCCGTGGCGCTTGCGCGCGTCGGTGCACAGGTAGAGCCGGGCGTCGGCGAGCTGGGCGCGGATGCCCGTACTGGTGCTCGTGCTCGTGCTCGTGCTCGTACGCGTGCTCATACGGGCGGGTCCCCCTCGGGTGGCTGCGGCGGTGGCGGGTCGTTCGGTCAGACGGCGAGTGCCTGGGCGCGGCGCTTCACCTCGGTGCCGCGGTTGTCGCGCAGGGCCTGGACGGGGGTGCCGGGCAGGCTCTCGTCCGGGGTGAACAGCCACTCCAGGGTCTCTTCGTCGCTGAACCCGTCGTCCTTGAGCAGGGTGAGGGTACCCGCGAGGCCCTTCACGATCTTCTCCTCGCCGATGAAGTCGGCGGGGATCATCAGCACCCGGTTCTCACCGCGGCGCACGGCGATGAGCTGGCCCTCCTTGATGAGCTGGCGGACCCGGGTCACCTCCACGCCGAGGCGCTCGGCGACATCGGGGACGTACAGCCAGGAGGGGACGAGGGAGTCAATCTTTGCGTCGATCTCGGTCACAGGACAAGCGTGCCATCCCGGACCGACACCATGGAACCGCTCAGGCCACCCGTTGCTCCGTCCTGACGGGTCCGCTACGCCTCCGACACCACCACGGGCGTCAGAGGACCGCCGCCCGGAGCTGCACCGCCGGGTCGGCGGCCAGGGCGTCGTCGAGGTGGACGCCGCGGGCGATGAGTTTGCGGGCCTGCGCCAGGTCGCGGGGCCGGCCGACGGCGAACAGCGCGACCAGCTGGCCGTCGCGCAGCCACAGCACCGACCAGGCGGGCCCGTCCGGGTCCCCGCGCAGCAGCATGCGGTCGGAGTCCACGTGGTACCCGGCGTACTGCACGAAACGCCCGAACTGCTCCGACCAGAAGTAGGGGACGGGGTCGTAGGGCTCGTCGCCGCCCAGGATGTTCGCGGCGGCCGTGCGCGGCCCCTGCACGGCGTTGTCCCAGTGGTGGATCAGCAGCCGCTCCCCGTACCGCGCCGACGGGAAGGAGGCGCAGTCCCCCACGGCGTACACGTCCGGCACCGAGGTGCGCAGCCGGTCGTCGGCGAGGACCGAGCGGTCCGGCCCCAGCTCGACGCCGGAGCCGGCCAGCCACCCGGTGGCGGGCCGGGCGCCGATCCCGATGACGACCGCCTCTGCGGCGAGCACGCTGCCGTCGGCCAGGCGCACCGCGCCCGGCTCGACGGAGGAGACGACCGCGCCGGTGCGCAGCTCCACGCCCTCCTCCGCGTACCAGCCGCGCATCCGTTCGGCGATGTGCTCGGGCAGCACCCCGGCGAGCGGGTGGTCGGCGGCCTCGACGACGGTCACCTCGCACCCGGCGTGACGTGCCGCGGTGGCGAACTCGGCGCCGATCCAGCCCGCGCCGACCACCACGACCCGGTGCCGGTTCTCCAGCACCGGGCGCAGCGCGGTGGCGTCGTCCAGGGTGCGCAGCACGTGCACGCCCGGCGTGCCCTCGCTGCCCGGCAGCATGACCGGCTCGGCGCCGCTGGCCAGGACGAGCTTGTCGTAGCCGACCGGGCCGGCGTCGGTGTGGACCTGCCGCTCCCCGGGACGCAGGGCGCTCGCGTGCCGCCCGAGCAGCAGTTCGACGTCGATCCCGGCGAAGTCGACGTCCAGCGCCGGGCCCTCCTCGGCGCCGAAGAGCACGCCCTTGGACAGCGGCGGCCGGTCGTAGGGGGCGTGCGGCTCCGCGCCGATCAGCGTGATCGTCCCGCCCCAGCCCTGCTCGCGCAGGGACACGGCGGTCTGCACTCCGGCCATCCCGGCCCCGACGACGACGACGCGCTGCTCGCTGCTGCTGGTCACGTGATCACCGTAACGCCGCGGGGGCGCCGCCCGCCGGTACCGGTGCCCTACTCGCCGCGGATGGCGCGTACTAAGGTGGTTCGGGAGCACTCGCGGGAGCCCGGCGCACCGGGCTGAGAGGGCGGCTGGAGCGGCCGCCGACCGTACGAACCTGATCCGGGTCATGCCGGCGAAGGGAGGAGCGGGAACATCATGCACCGTCATGACGTCGTCGTGGTCGGCGGCGGGATCATCGGACTGGTCACCGCGTGGCGGGCCCGCGGGCGTGGCCTGCGCACGGCGGTCGCCGACCCCGAACCGGGCGGCGGGGCCGCCCGGGTGGCCGCGGGGATGCTGGCGCCGGTCACGGAGGTGCAGTACGGCGAGCAGCCGCTGCTGGAGCTCAACCTCGCGGCGGCGCGCCGCTATCCGTCCTTCGTGGCCGAGCTGGAGGAGACGACGGGGCTCGACCTCGGCTACCGCACGTGCGGCACCCTCGCCGTCGCCCTCGACGCCGACGACCGGGCGCAGCTGCGCGAACTTCACTCCTTCCAGGAGTCCTTGGGCCTGGCGTCGCAGTGGCTCAGCGGCCGCGAGTGCCGCCGCCTGGAGCCGATGCTCGCCCCCGGCGTGCACGGCGGGCTGCGGGTCGACGGCGACCACCAGATCGACCCGAGGCGGCTGGCCGCGGCGCTGGTGCGCGCCTGCGAGCTGTCCGGGGTGGAGTTCCGGCGGTCGCGGGTGGCGCGGGTGGACGTCACGGGCGACCGCGCCCACGGGGTGGTCCTGGAGGACGGCACCCGGATCGCCGCCGGGCAGGTGGTGCTCGCCGCCGGGAGCCTCAGCGGCCGGGTCGGGGGGCTGCCCGCACGGGCGCTGCCGCCCGTACGGCCGGTGAAGGGGCAGGTGCTGCGGCTGCGGGTGCCGGCGGCCTACGCGCCGTTCCTGTCGCGGACGGTACGGGCCGTGGTGCGCGGCGGTCACGTCTACCTGGTGCCGCGCGAGAACGGCGAGCTGGTCGTCGGCGCCACCAGCGAGGAGATGGGCTGGGACACCACCGTCACCGCCGGCGGGGTGTACGAACTGCTCCGCGACGCCCATGAATTGCTCCCCGGCATCACCGAACTCCCGCTGACCGAGACGCAGGCGGGCCTGCGCCCCGGCACGCCCGACAACGCCCCGGTGCTCGGCCGCGGCGCGCTGGACGGACTGGTGCTGGCCACCGGCCACCACCGCAACGGCGTGCTGCTGACCCCGCTGACCGGCGACGTGATGGCCGAGGTCCTCACCGGGTCGGAGGTCCCCGCGCAGGCCCGGCCCTTCTCCCCCGACCGCTTCGCCCTCCAGGAGCAGCACGCATGACCGCGCCCCTCCTTCTGTCCGTCTCCGTCAACGGCGAGGCGCGGGAGGTCGCCGAGGGCGTCACCCTCGACCGCCTCGTCGCGACCCTGACGGTCGCCCCGTCCGGAGTGGCGGCCGCGCTCAACGAGACGGTCGTCCCCCGCGCCCAGTGGCCGGCGACCCCGCTCCGCGACGGCGACCGCGTCGAGGTCCTCACCGCAGTCCAGGGAGGCTGACCCCCATGGCCGACGACCCGCTGACCATCGGCGGCACCGCCTTCGGATCCCGGCTGATCATGGGCACGGGCGGAGCGCCCAGCCTGGAGGTCATGGAGCAGGCGCTGCTGGCCTCCGGCACCGAGCTGACCACGGTCGCCATGCGGCGGCTGGACCCCACGGTCAAGGGGTCCGTGCTGTCCGTGCTCGCCCGGCACGGCATCCGCGTGCTGCCGAACACCGCCGGGTGCTACACCGCGGGCGAGGCCGTCCTCACCGCCCGCCTGGCGCGTGAGGCGCTGGGCACGGACTGGGTGAAGCTGGAGGTCATCGCCGACGAGCGCACCCTGCTGCCCGACCCGGTGGAACTGCTGGACGCGGCGGAGACCCTCGTGGACGACGGCTTCACCGTGCTGCCGTACACCAACGACGACCCGGTGCTCGCCCGGAAGCTGGAGGACGTTGGCTGCGCGGCGATCATGCCGCTGGGCTCACCCATCGGATCGGGGCTCGGCATCCGCAACCCGCACAACTTCGAGTTGATCGTCGAGCGGGCGACGGTGCCGGTGATCCTGGACGCGGGTGCCGGGACGGCCTCGGACGCGGCCCTGGCGATGGAGCTGGGCTGCGCGGCCGTCATGCTGGCCTCCGCCGTCACCCGGGCGAGGGAACCGGTGCTCATGGCCGAGGCCATGCGGCACGCCGTCGACGCCGGGCGCCTGGCGTACCGGGCGGGCCGCATCCCCCGCCGCCACCTCGCGAACGCGTCCTCCCCGGCTGTGGGACTCGCCACGTTCGACCCCGAACGCCCCGCCTTCGGCGCCTCCTGACCGTGGCCCGCGCACCCGGCCGCGACCTGCGGGGGTCCGCGCCGGACCGGGGCCGCGCCCGACCCATGGCACATCGCAGCGCGGGTCACGGGGCGGTCGCGGTACCGCACGGGTGAGGTACAACTTGGGCGCGTTAGCCCAGAAGGGTCATGTCGGCACCGTAAACTGCACCTTCGTGGATACGACGCTTCAGGACCCGCTCGTCGGGCAGACGCTCGACGGCCGCTACCGGGTGGAGTCCCGGATCGCGGTCGGCGGCATGGCGACGGTGTACCGGGCGCTGGACACCCGCCTGGACCGGGTGCTGGCCCTGAAGGTCATGCACCCCGCCCTCTCCGCCGAGCCCGGCTTCGTGGAGCGCTTCATCCGCGAGGCGAAGACGGTGGCGCGCCTCGACCACCCCAATGTGGTGCAGGTCTACGACCAGGGCGCCGACGGCACCTACGTCTACCTGGCCATGGAGTACATCGCGGGCTGCACCCTCCGCGACGTGCTGCGCGACTGCGGCGCCCTGCCGCCCCGCGCCGCGCTGGACATCCTGGAGCCCGTGCTGGCCGCGCTCGGCGCGGCGCACCGCGCGGGGTTGGTGCACCGCGACATGAAGCCGGAGAACGTCCTCATAGGTGACGACGGCCGCGTCAAGGTGGCGGACTTCGGCCTGGTCAGGATCGCGGGCACGCACACCAACACCTCCGCCGGCGGTGTCCTCGGCACGGTCTCGTACATGGCGCCGGAGCAGGTCGAGAGCCCCACGACCGACGAGCGCACCGATGTGTACGCGTGCGGGGTGCTGCTCTACGAGATGCTCACCGGCCTCAAGCCGCACACTGGCGGGACGCCCGTGCAGGTGGTCTACCAACTGGTGAACGAGGACGTGCCCGCCCCGTCCGCCGCCTCCCCCGGGCTGCCCCCACAGCTGGACGCGCTGGTGGCCGAGGCGACCGCGCGTGCCGCCGCCCGGCGTCCGGCGGACGCCGCGGAGCTGCTGCGGCGGCTGCATACGGTGCGCCAGGGCATGACGCCCGAGCAGCTGGACCTGGTGCCGCCGGGCGCGCGGACCCCCGTGCACGCCCCCGCGGCACCGGCCGGCGCCGAGGAACCGACGACGGTGGTGCACCGCACCGCGCGCCTGGAGTTTTCGCCCGAGCCGACCCGGCAGCAGCCCCGGGCGGCGGCTCGGGCGGTGTCCCGGACGGCGACCCGGCCCCGGCGGCGTCCCGGGGCCATCGCCGTCGTGACGACCCTGCTGCTGGTCCTCGGCGTCGGCGCGGGCATCTGGTACATCAACGACGGCCAGTTCACCCGTACCCCCGCCGTCGTCGGGCTGCCGCAGGCGCAGGCGGAACGCCAGCTGCGCGACGCCGGGCTGCGGGTCGAGGTCGTCGAGGCGTTCGACCCCGCCATGACCAAGGGCAAGGTGGCCTCCACCGACCCGGGCACCGGCGAGCGCATCCGCGACAACGGCACGGTGACGATCACCGTGTCCAAGGGCCCGGAACGGGTGAAGGTCCCGGGCGTGGTGGGCGAGGAGCTGGCGGAGGCCAGGCGGCGCCTGAAGGCCGCCGGGCTGAGCCCGGGGACGGTCTCCCGGGAGTTCAGCGACGAGGTGCCGCGGGGCCGGGTGATCTCCACCGACCCCGGCTCGGGCGCGAGCCGCCGGCCGGACTCGGCCGTGTCGCTGGTGGTGAGCAAGGGCGCGCCCGTCGACGCCCCCGACGTGGTCGGGCAGCCGCTGGAGGACGCCCGCCGGCAGCTGGAGGACGCCGGGCTGCGGGTCAAGGTGGACCCGCGGCAGGTCTACTCCGACCAGGCGGACGAGGGCGCGGTCGCCGGGCAGACGCCCGGCGCGAACACGCGGCTGGCGGCCGGGGACACGGTCACGCTGCAGGTCTCCAAGGGCCAGGAGATGGTCCTGGTCCCGGACGTGCAGGGCCTGGACGTCGACAAGGCGAAGGCGAAGCTGGAGGCCGCGGGCTTCGACGTGCGCGTCATCCAGTTCTTCTTCACCGGCCAGGTCAACAACCAGTCGCCCGCCGGCGGCACCGAGGCACCGAAGGGCAGCACGATCACACTGTGGGTGCGATAGTCACGTCCGATGGCGGCGCCGCCGCCGCGCTCCGCAACCCCGTCGGCGGCCATGTCGCCGTGGCCGGGGGCCTGGCCACCACCGGGCTGGCGGAGGCCGCGCGGATGGGCGCCGAGACCGTGCAGGTCTTCGTTGCCAACCCCCGCGGGTGGGCGACCCCGCCCGGCAGTCCGCGCCAGGACGAGGAGTTCCGCGAGCGCTGCGCCGCGCAGGGACTCCCCGCGTACGTCCACGCGCCGTACCTGATCAACTTCGGCTCGCACACCGGGGCGACCGTCGACCACTCGGTGGACTCGCTGCGCCACTCGCTGCGCCGCGGGCGGGCGATCGGCGCCCTGGGCACGGTCGTGCACACCGGGTCGGCGACCGGCGGCCGTTCCCGGGCCACCGCGCTGGCGCAGGTACGGGAGCGGATGCTGCCGCTGCTGGAGGAGCTGACGCACGACGACGACCCGTGGCTGCTGCTGGAGCCGACCGCGGGGCAGGGCTTCTCGCTCTGCTCGCTGGTGGAGGACCTGGGCCCGTACTTCGACGCCCTGGACCACCACCCGCGGCTGGGGGTCTGCCTGGACACCTGTCATGTGTTCGCGGCCGGGCACGACCTCGCGGCGGCCGGCGGGGTCAAGGCCGTCCTGGACGAGCTGGTGGCGACGGTCGGCGAGGGGCGGCTGAAGCTCGTCCACGCCAACGACTCCAAGGACGTCGCCGGCGCCCACAAGGACCGCCACGAGAACATCGGCGCCGGTCACATCGGTGCCGCCGCCTTCGGAGAGCTGTTCCGGCACCCCGCCACGCAGGGCGTGCCGCTGGTCGTGGAGACGCCCAACGGCGGCCCCAAGGGCACCGGGATGGCCACGGACGTGGCCGTGCTGAAGTCGCTGCGCCCGGGCTGACCGGACCGGGCGGGAATACCCCAGGGGGGTAATACGTTAGGCAGCGAGCACGCACGACGACACCCGCACTCATCCCTGGGGGACGCAGGATGCAGCACGTCGAGCACTCCCACCGGCATCAGTCCCACCACGAGCAGTCCCACCACGAGCAGTCCCACCACGAGCACCACACGGCGGCCCACCACACCGGCCCGGCCTCCTGGGGCACCGCCGTCCAGGCCACGCTGCACTGCCTCACCGGCTGTGCGATCGGCGAGGTCCTCGGCATGCTGATCGGCACGGCCCTCGGCTGGCACAACGTCCCGACGATGACCCTGGCGATCGTCCTGGCCTTCGTCTTCGGCTACTCGCTCACCATGCGCGGCGTCCTGCGGGCCGGCCTGGACCTGCGCAGCGCCGTACGGGTGGCGCTCGCCGCCGACACCGTCTCGATCATCTTCATGGAACTCGCGGACAACGGGACGATCCTGCTGTTCCCGGGCGCGATGGACGCCACGCTGTCGGACGCGCTGTTCTGGATCAGCCTCGCGCTGGCCTTCGTGGTCGCCTTCCTGGTGACCACACCCGTCAACAAGTGGATGATCGGCCGCGGCAAGGGACACGCGGTCGTCCACCGGTACCACTGACCCACTGCGGAGGCCCGGCGGCTACAACTCCGGCCCGTCGCCGGGCTCCTCCTGGTACGAGTAGCGCTGCTCGCTCCAGGGGTCGCCGAGGTTGTGGTAGCCGCGCTCCTCCCAGAAGCCGCGGCGGTCGGACGTCATGTACTCCACGCCCCTGACCCACTTGGGGCCCTTCCAGGCGTAGAGGTGGGGCACGATGAGCCGGGCCGGGAAGCCGTGTTCCGCGGTCAGCGGCTCCCCGCCGCGGTGGGTCGCGAATATCGACTTGGGGTCGGCGAAGTCCGCCAGCCGCAGGTTGGAGCTGAAGCCGTACTCGGCCCACACCATGACGTGCGTGACGTCCGGCGCGGGCGGCGCCAGCCGCAGGATCTCGGCGGTGGAGACACCGCCCCACTCGACGCCGAGCATGCTGAACTTGGTCACGCAGTGGAAGTCGCCCGTGACCGTCGTGTACGGCAGCGCGGCGAACTCCTCGTGGCCCCACGCACGCTTGCCGCCGTCCGCCGTGGCGCCGAAGACCTGGAACTCCCAGCGCTCGGGTTTGAACCTGGGCACCGGACCGTAGTGGGTGACCGGCCAGCCCCGCTGGAGCCGCTGTCCGGGAGGAAGCTCCCCTTCGCGGCGTTCGGACTGACCCATGCGTCCATGGTGACAGACCGGATGCAGTGCTACCGACCAGCACCAGGTCAAAGTATGACAACCCGGGCCACCGGAGTAAGTGTGAACTTACTGGATCGCTTCCACCGGCGGTGCGAAGATGCGCCCATCGTGTGGATTCCTCCGGAAAGGACGGGCTTGCCATGCAGGGCGACCCCGAGGTCATCGAGTTCCTGAACGAGCAGCTGACGGGCGAGCTGACGGCGATCAACCAGTACTTCCTGCACGCCAAGATGCAGGAGAACCTGGGCTGGACGAAGCTCGCCAAGTACACGCGGCACGAGTCCTTCGACGAGATGAAGCATGCCGAGGTGCTGACCGACCGCATCCTCTTCCTCGACGGACTGCCGAACTACCAGCGGCTCTTCCACGTCCGGGTGGGGCAGACCCTCACCGAGATGTTCCAGGCCGACCGCCAGGTCGAGGTCGAGGCGATCGACCGCCTCAAGCGCGGCATCGAGGTCATGCGGGCGAAGGGCGACATCACGTCGGCCAACATCTTCGAGGACATCCTCGCCGACGAGGAGCACCACATCGACTACCTGGACACCCAGCTCGAGCTCATCGGGAAGCTCGGGGAGCCCCTGTACATCGCGCAGGTCATCGAGCAGCCCGACAGCTGACGGCCGTCGGCCGGGCCGCAGCGGTTCAGGCGGCGCTGGCCGCCGCGGGCAGCGGGACCGCGACCGGCACCGGCAGTGCGGGCGGGACCGGCAGGGAGGCCGGCGCGGGGGCGCCGAGGGGCTCCGCGGGCGCTCCGGGCTTCGCCGTGTCGAGCTTCGTACGGGTGGCACAGCCGTCGCCGCGGCCGAGAAGCGCCTGTATCCGGCGCACGCAGGATCCGCAGTCCGTGCCCGCCTTGCAGGCGGAGGCGATCTGACGAGGGGTGCAACGGCCGGCATCCGCATGCTGCTTGACCTGCTCTTCGGTGATGCCGAAGCATGAGCAGACGTACACGCGGTTCCCCTCTCTCTCGATCCCGGCCTGAGGTTAACCTAACCTTACCCGCCGGGCGAGTGGCTGAAAACCGACGAGGGGCGCGGATCGATGTGATCCGCGCCCCTCTCAGGGTCCGCAGGGAACGGCCGCCGCTACTGGCCGCGGTACATCTCCGCCACCAGGAAGGCCAGGTCGAGCGACTGGCTGCGGTTGAGCCGCGGGTCGCAGGCCGTCTCGTAGCGCTGGTGCAGGTCGTCGACGAAGATCTCGTCGCCGCCGCCCACGCACTCGGTCACGTCGTCACCGGTGAGCTCCACGTGGATGCCGCCAGGGTGGGTGCCGAGGCCGTGGTGCACCTCGAAGAAGCCCTTGACCTCGTCGAGCACGTCGTCGAAGCGGCGCGTCTTGTGGCCGGAGGCCGCCTCGAAGGTGTTGCCGTGCATCGGGTCGCACACCCAGGCGACCTGCGCGCCCGAGGCGGTGACCTTCTCCACCAGGTTCGGCAGCAGCTCGCGCACCTTGCCGGCGCCCATGCGCGTGATGAAGGTCAGCCGGCCGGGCTCGCGGTCCGGGTCCAGCCGGTCGATCAGCGCCAGCGCCTCCTCGGGCGTGGTCGTCGGGCCGAGCTTCACACCGAGCGGGTTGCGGATCTTCGAGGCGAACTCGATGTGCGCGTGGTCGAGCTGACGGGTGCGCTCACCGATCCAGACCATGTGGCCGGACACGTCGTACAGCCGGCCGGTGCGGGAGTCCACGCGGGTCAGCGCCGACTCGTAGTCGAGCAGGAGCGCCTCGTGCGAGGCGTAGAACTCGACGGTCTTGAACTCCTCGGGGTCCGCGCCGCAGGCGTGCATGAAGTTCAGCGCGCCGTCGATCTCCCGGGCCAGGGCCTCGTAGCGCTGCCCGGACGGCGAGGACTTCACGAAGTCCTGGTTCCAGGCGTGCACCTGCCGCAGGTCGGCGTAGCCGCCGGTGGTGAAGGCCCGTACGAGGTTCAGCGTCGCGGCGGACGCGTTGTACAGGCGCTTGAGCCGCTCCGGGTCCGGCACGCGGGCCGCCTCGGTGAACTCGAAGCCGTTGACCGAGTCGCCGCGGTAGGTCGGGAGGGTCACCCCGCCCCGGGTCTCCGTCGGCTTCGAACGCGGCTTGCTGTACTGACCGGCGATCCGGCCCACCTTCACGACCGGCACGGACGCGGCGTAGGTCAGGACGGCGCCCATCTGCAGCAGCGTCTTCAGCTTGTTGCGGATCTGGTCGGCCCCGATCTGGTCGAAGGCCTCCGCGCAATCGCCGCCCTGCAGCAGGAACGCCTCACCACGGGCCACGGCCCCCAGGCGGTCGCGCAGCTGGTCGCACTCGCCTGCGAAGACGAGCGGCGGATACGACTCGAGGTCCGCGATCACTTCGCGCAGAGCCTCGGGGTCGGGGTACTCAGGCTGCTGCGCCGCGGGCAGTGAGCGCCAGGTCTGGCGCCCGGCGTGGGTTTCAGCGTTCACGGTCACGCAGCCCACATTACGTGGTCGTGTCCGTTCCTTTGCGCATCGGACCAGAGGATGAGACGACCGAGTGACCCCCGCGGAGCCCCGTCCGACCCGCCCGGCGCAGGCCGCCGGGGCCCGGAGGCCGAGCCCTCCCCGGCCCCGCGCGCCTGCGCCGCCCGGCGTACGGCGACGGCGCGTCCGGCCCACGGCGCCACCGCGGAGTCCACCCAGTGAGACGGCCCGCGCCCGGGGCATACGCTCGGCCCGCACACCGAAGCACGAACGCCGAAGCCCGCACACCGGAGCACGGACAGAAGGGGCCGCCGTCATGCCGACACCGTCCGAGGCGTTCCCGTACGTGGGGCCGGACGACATCCGGGCCGCCGTGGTGCGGCCCGACGCGGCGGGCCTGGCGGTGCGGTCACCGGACGACGTCCGGGAGTGGCTGGACGGCGCCGCCGCCGCCGACCGCGAGGAGCCCTTCACCTACGTCGTCGACCCGGCCGGCACGCTCCGTCTGGCGCCGCGCCGCAGCGAGCACGTGGCGTGCGCCGGGGGCGGGCCCGTGCTGGCCGCCGGGGAGATCACGTTCGCCGCGCGGGAGGACGGCGGGTGGGAGGTGACCGAGGTCGGCAACCAGTCGACCGGCTACTGCCCCGACCCCGAGGCGTCCTGGCCCGCCCTGGCGGAAGCCCTGGACCGGGCGGGGCTCACCCGCCCCGGCTGGTTCACGCAGGCGGTCGTCTTCCGGCACTGCCCGCGGTGCGGCCGGCGCAACCTCGTCAAGGACGGCGACTTCACATGCGCCCTGTGCGACGCGCCGCTTCCACGGCGGCGCGGCCGCTGAGGACGAGCGCCTGGCCCAGGCAGCCCAGCGCCCCCGTGCACAAGAGCGTGCGCACCAGGTTCCAGCGGACCCAGGCCGCCTCGAACCGCTCGCGCACGGCGGCGGGATCGGCGAGGCTCCCGGGGTCGCCCGCCGCGTCCAGCCGGTCGTTCAACGGGATGTTGACGCCGAAGGTGACGACGAGCACCGCCAGGTAGAGCACGGTCGCGGCGATCACCCACGGGAGCGGACCGCGGCCTCCGTCGCGCAGGCAGAGCGCCACCGCGGCGGCGCACAGCAGCAGCGAACCACCGAAGACCAGCAGGAACCAGCCGTTCTGGATGGCGGCGTTGATGCGCTGCATCGCGTCGACGAGCGTACGGTCGGCCGCCTTGGCCAGACCCGGCATGACGGCGACGGAGAAGGCGAAGAAGAGCCCGGCCATGAGGCCGACGGCGACGGTGGCCGCGACGAGGACGGCGTCTCGGGAAGTCATGCGACCAGTGAAGCCACGCCCGGTGAGACGGAACATGGCCCGGACGCTCCGCCCCATACGCGAGCGTCCACACGGAGACCGCGGAAAACCGCGTGCGGAACCGACCGGGACCGGGATACCGTGCGGCACATGGGTTGCACCTACTGCATCAGGCTGCGCCGGGCATAGCCGCGGCGCTCTTCGCCGCGGCATCGGGTCCATCGTCGGAACCTCTCATGTCGCGGAGTGCACACCCATGCCTCACCACCGGTCCATGGTGGGCGGCCGGCACGAGCTCGGCCAGAACTTCCTCACCGACCGCACCGTCATCGCCTCCATCGAGGCCCTCGTCGCCGCCACCAGCGGACCCATCGTCGAGATCGGCCCCGGCGACGGCGCCTTGACCCTCCCCCTCAGCCGCACCGGCCGCCCCCTCACGGCCGTGGAGATCGACCCGGGGCGCGCACAGCGCCTGCAGCGGAGGCTCCCGCGCGGCGCGCACGTCGTCACCACCGACGTCCTGCGCTACCGCTTCCCGCGCGAACCGCACGTGATCGTCGGCAACCTGCCCTTCCACCTCACGACCACCATCATGCGCCGCGTCCTGGCCGCCGACCGGTGGGAGTGCGCGGTGCTGCTCGTCCAGTGGGAGGTCGCCCGCCGCCGCGCGGGCGTCGGCGGCGCCAGCATGCTCACCGCCTCCTGGTGGCCCTGGTACGACTTCACCCTCCACTCCCGCGTCCCCGCCCGCGCCTTCCGCCCGGCACCCTCCGTCGACGGCGGACTGCTGACCATGACCCGGCGCCCGCAGCCGCTCGTCACCGGCGACCGCCGCGCCTACCAGGCCTTCGTCCAGCGGGTGTTCACCGGCCCGGGCCGCGGCCTGCGCGAAGTCCTCGCCCGCACCGGCCACTTCGACCGCACGGCACTGCGCGACTGGCTGCGTGCCGAACGCGTCCCCCCGCACGCCCTCCCCAAGGACCTCACGGCCGGGCAATGGGCGTCCCTGTGGCGGCTGGTGAGGTGAGGGGCGGCGGCTGCAGCCGCCCGATCCCGCCGCGCCGGCCCGGCCCGGACCAGGACGAGGTCCGGGCCGGGCCGGTTGCGCCGGTTCAGAACGACACCCGAAGGCGTGGGACGGGGCCGCCGCGTCGTGGGCGGATGCGTTAGGGTGCGGAACATGTACGCGCAGCAGACGCACCTGCAGTGGTGGTGGACCGCGGATCCGGCGGCCCACTAGCAGCGCGTACGCACAGGCAGACGCTCAGGCCGCCCGAGGGGCGGCCTTCGGTGTTTGCGCGGCCGTCCCTTCCCTCGCCGAAGACCGGAAGGAACCGCCGTGGACAACCACGATCCCAGCACCGCACCCCCCGCCGCCGCGCTCGTCGAACGGCTGCTGGACCCCGCGTGCCCGCCCTTCGCGCTGCTCAGGCGCAGAGCGCCCGGCCGGGACACGGACATCGTCGAAGTGCTGCTCGGCCCGGTCACGACGGCGGAGCGGCTGACCGACATCGCGCTGCCGACCGGGGCACCCGAAGGGGTGCGGCCCGCGGTGGACGCACTGGCGCTCGTGCCGTACCGGCAGATCAGGGAGCGCGGCTTCGACGTGCGGAACGACGGGACGCCGCTGGTCGTGCTGCGGCCCCGTGAGACCTACGAGCTGCCGCTCCCCGAGCTCATGGCGGCCCTGCCCGCGCACGCGGTGCGCGTGGAAGGCGGGGCCTTCGACGTCGACGACGACACGTACGCCGGGATCGTGGAGCGCGTCATCGAGGACGAGATCGGGCGCGGCGAGGGCGCGAACTTCGTCATCCGGCGCACCTTCCGCGGGGAGATCCCGGGGTTCGCGGCGGCCGACGCGCTCGCGCTGTTCCGTCGGCTGCTCGACGGCGAGCGCGGCGCCTACTGGACGTTCGTGGTGCGGACCCCGGAGCGGACCCTGGTCGGCGCGAGCCCCGAGGTGCACGTGCGGATGGCCGGCGGCACGGTCGTCATGAACCCCATCAGCGGCACCTACCGCTACCCCGCGCAGGGGCCGGACGCGGAGGGGCTGCTCGCCTTCCTGCGGGACGCCAAGGAGGTGGAGGAGCTGACGATGGTGGTCGACGAGGAACTGAAGATGATGTGCACCGTCGGCGACCTCGGCGGCGTCGTCGTCGGCCCGCGCCTGAAGGAGATGGCGCACCTGGCGCACACCGAGTACGAGTTGCGCGGCCGCAGCAGCATGGACGTGCGGGACGTGCTGCGCGAGACGATGTTCGCCGCGACGGTGACCGGCTCGCCGGTGCAGAACGCCTGCCGGGTGATCGAGCGCCACGAGCCGGGCGGCCGCGGCTACTACGCCGGCGCCCTCGCCCTGATCGGGCGCGATGCGGGCGGGGCACAGACCCTGGACTCGCCCATCCTGATCCGCACCGCGGACGTCGACGCCGCGGGCGGCCTGAAGGTCCCGGTGGGCGCGACCCTCGTCCGGCGCTCCGACCCGTACGCGGAGGTCGCCGAGACGCACGCGAAGGCGGCGGCCGTGCTGGCCGCGCTGGGGGTCCGGCCCGGACGGGCGCCGGGCCCGGCGGCGGACCGGCCACCGCTCGGCGACGACATCCGGGTGCGGGCCGCGCTGGACGGACGCCGCCGGAACCTGGCCCCGTTCTGGCTGCGCATGCGCACCGCGGAGCAGCCCGGCACGCCGACCGGGCACGCCCTCGTGGTGGACGGCGAGGACACCTTCACCGCGATGCTCGCGCACGTGCTGAGGTCGTCCGGGCTGCAGGTCACCGTGCGCCGCTTCGACGCCCCGGGACTGCGCGAGGCCGCCCTCGCACACCAGGGCCCGGTCGTCCTCGGTCCGGGGCCCGGCGACCCGTCCGACACCGGCGACCCCAAGATGGCCCTCCTGCGCGGCCTCGCCTCCGAACTCGTCCGCGGCCACCGGCACGGCCTGCTCGGGGTCTGCCTCGGCCACGAACTGATCGCCGCCGAACTCGGCCTCGACATCGTCCGCAAGGACGTCCCCTTCCAGGGCGCGCAGACACCCGTCGACCTGTTCGGGAAGGCGGAGACCGTGGGGTTCTACAACTCCTTCACCGCCCGCTGCGACGACGCGACGGCGGAGGAGCTCGCCATGCACCGCGTCGAACTGAGCCGCGACCCCGCCACCGGCGACGTCCACGCCCTGCGCGGCCCGGGCTTCGCGGGCGTCCAGTTCCACCCCGAGTCCGTGCTCACTCTCAACGGCACGGCGATCGTGGCGGAACTCCTGGCCGGGGTGACGGTGGCGGGCTGACGTGCCTGCGACCCGCCGCCGCGCCCCGCACGCGGCTCCGGCAGGTCAGACCGCGGCCGCCGGAAGCTGGTGCGTCCGCGGGGTGACCGCGCGGGGCCGGCGGGGGCGGGCGGCGGGGACCGGGTCGGGCACGGGCCCGGGGACGGGCGACAGGAGGGGGCCGATGAGACCCAGCACCGCCGCCACCATGTCCGGGCCCTCGCTCAGGCCGTCCACCACGAGGTCGGCCAGCGCCCGCGACGGTGCGACGTGGGCGACGTGGCGGTCCCGTCCGCTCTGCAGGTAGTTCAGCAGGGACAGCCGCGGGTCCTGCCGCTGGACCTCGATCTTGCGGAGGATCTTGCGGGCCAGCCGGACGTCGTCGGGGGCGTCCACGTACACCCGCCAGTCCGCCCGTTCCCGTACCGACGGCAGGGTCAGGGCGAACAGGCCCTCGACCACCACGAGGCGCACCCCGGGCCGCGCCAGCGCCGCGTCGATCGCGGCGCTGACGGCGGGCTCGTCGATGGAGCCGGGGTGGTTCCAGTCGAGGATGGCGTGCCCGCCGGCGCTGACCGTCCACACGCCCCCGAGGGGATCGTGCGCGGGCACGTAGTAGTCGTCCAGATGGACCAGTGCGATGCTCTCGGGACACTGCAGCGACAGGGCCTCGGCAAGGGTGGACTTGCCGGATGCGGTGCCGCCTGCGACCGCCAGTACACCCGTCATGCCGGGCGCTCCTCATGTGCTCAAGGGGGATAGACGAAGCGGCCGGACAAGCCGGGTGCAGGGAATGTAAGGCCGCGTGATCGCCCATGGCAAGCGGGGAAAGCGCAGACGGCGCCGGGGAAACGCCGTGTTTACCCGAAGAAGACGGCCGCCTCGGTGTAGAGCCGCGGATCGACCGTCTTGAGCTGGGCCGTCGCGTCGCGCAGCGGGACGCGGACGATGTCCGTGCCGCGCAGGGCGACCATCTTGCCCCAGTCCTGGTCGCGGACCGCGTCGATGGCGTGCAGGCCGAAGCGGGTGGCGAGCCAGCGGTCGAAGGCGCTGGGGGTGCCGCCGCGCTGGATGTGGCCGAGGACGGTGGTGCGGGCCTCCTTGCCGGTGCGCCTCTCGATCTCCTTGGCGAGCCACTCGCCGACGCCGGAGAGCCGTACGTGGCCGAAGGAGTCGAGCGACTGGTCCTTGAGCACCATGTCGCCGTCCTTGGGCATGGCGCCCTCGGCGATCACGACGATGGGCGCGTAGCGGATCTTGAAGCGGCTCTCCACCCAGGCGCAGACCTGGTCGACGTCGAAGCGCTGCTCGGGGATGAGGATGGCGTTGGCACCGCCGGCGAGGCCCGAGTGGAGGGCGATCCAGCCGGCGTGGCGGCCCATCACCTCGACGACGAGGACGCGCATGTGCGACTCGGCGGTGGTGTGGAGGCGGTCGATGGCCTCGGTGGCGATGTTGACGGCGGTGTCGAAGCCGAAGGTGTAGTCGGTGGCCGCCAGGTCGTTGTCGATGGTCTTGGGTACGCCGACGCAGGGGACGCCGTACTCGTCCGACAGGGCGGTGGCGACGCCGAGGGTGTCCTCGCCGCCGATCGCGATGAGTGCGTCGACCTCGTACTTGGCGAGGTTCTCCTTGACGCGGCGCACGCCGTTCTCCGCCTTGAGCGGGTTCGTGCGGGACGAGCCGAGGATCGTGCCGCCGCGCGGGAGGATGCCGCGCACGGCGGGGATGTCGAGCGGCACGGTGTCGCCCTCGAGGGGGCCGTGCCAGCCGTCCCTGAAACCGGTGAACTCGTATCCGTACTCCTGGACACCCTTGCGCACGATGGCACGGATGACCGCGTTGAGCCCGGGGCAGTCTCCGCCGCCGGTCAGCACGCCAACTCGCATGATCCATCCCTTCCCGTTCGCACCATTTGCCTGCGCCCACGACGCTAGCGTGACCGGCGTCACAGGTGGGATGGGCCGTTCGGTGAAATCCCTTGATCCGCGGGGATGTTGGTCCGCCGATTTCACCCTTCCGGGCGGCGCGCGGCGCTGGCGGGCGCGCCCCCGGAGGCTGCGTCGGGGCTATTCCTCGTCCAGTCCGCGCTCGATGGCGTAGCGGACGAGTTCGACGCGGTTGTGGAGCTGGAGCTTGCCGAGGGTGTTCTGGACGTGGTTCTGGACGGTGCGGTGGGAGATGACCAGCCGTTCGGCGATCTGCTTGTAGCTCAGCCCCTTGGCGACGAGCCGCAGGACCTCGGTCTCGCGGTCGGTGAGGCGGGGCGCCTCGGGGGTGTCGGCCGCGGCGGGGGCGGGGTCGGAGGCGAGGCGCCGGTACTCGCCGAGGACGAGTCCGGCGAGGCCGGGGGTGAAGACGGGGTCGCCTACGGCGGTGCGGCGGACGGCGTCGAGGAGTTCCTCGCGGCCGGCGGACTTCAGCAGGTAGCCGGTGGCACCGGACTTCACTGCCTCCAGGACGTCCGCGTGCTCGCCGCTGGCGGAGAGCACCAGTACCCGCAGGGCGGGGTTGTCGGCGATGACGTCCTTGCAGACCTGGACACCGGACAGGCCGGGGAGGTTGAGGTCGAGGACGAGCACCTCGGGCATCGCCGCCTTGGCGCGCCGCACCGCCTCCGGACCGTCGCCGGCGGTGGCGACCACCACGTATCCGGCCTCGGTGAGGTCGCGGGCCACCGCGTCCCGCCACATGGGGTGGTCGTCGACCACCATCACCTTCACCGCCATGACCCCAATCTCCTCCCTCACTTCGCGAGCCTCAACTCGACTTCTGTCCCCTGCCCGGGCACCGACACCAGTTCCGCCGTGCCGCCGAGGTCCCGGAGCCGGCCGCGGATGGACTGGGCGACCCCGAGTCTGCCCTCGGCCTCGGCGGCTGCGAGGCGGCCTTCGGGGATGCCGGGGCCGTCGTCGCGGACGCTGACCAGTACGGCCCCGGGTTCGTCCTCGACCAGGATCCAGGCGTGGGCGTCCTCGCCCGCGTGCCGGCGGACGTTCTCCAGGGCGGCGCCCACGGCGGCGGCGAGTTCGCGTGCGGCGCGGGCCGGGACGAGGACGGGGGTGCCGGGGGCGGCGACGGTGACCCGGGCGCTGCCGTACGGGGAGAGCAGCGGGCGCAGGTCGCGGGGCGCGTCCGGGTCCTGGCCCGCGCCGGCACCGGCATCGGCGCCGGTGGCACCGCGGGGGGACGGCAGGGCGGCGGCACCGTCGGTGACCAGGGCGCGCAGGGCGGCCTCCTGCTCGCCCGCCATGCGGCCCAGGGCCTCGGCCTCACCGCCGATCTCGGCGCCGCGCCGCTGCACCATGGCGAGCACCTGCAGCACGTTGTCGTGGATGTCGCGGGCCAGGCGCTCCCGCTCGCGGGTGGCGGCCTCGATCTGCAGGGCGCGGGCGAGGGTGCGTTCGCTGGCGCGGGCGACCTCGACGACGTACCCGATGGCGATGCTGGCGATGGCCACCAAGAGCACGTTGTGGAGGGTGTCGCGGGCCGGCGCGCCGCGTTCGACGAGGTTGGCGCCGCCGACGAGGCAGGAGGCGGCGGCGGCCCAGCGCCAGCCGCCCTTGATGGCGAAGGCGAGCACGGAGCCGGCGGTCCAGATCGACGGGAGGGTGGGGCCGCCGTCGAGGATGCGCTGGTGCGCCTCGACGGCCGGGGTGATGAGGATGCCGGTGATCGCGACGCCGAGGTCGACGATGAGGAAGGGCCTGGTGCAGCGCTGGGGCGAGCTCACCTTGCCGACGGTGGCCAGCGTCCACACGGCGAGCACCGCCATGTAGGCCGCGCCTGCCAGGGGGTGTGCGTGCTCGTGGTAGGCGGCGGCGTAGAGCCCGATGGCGTACGCCGCGGTCAGCAGCCGGTAGCCGGTGAGGGCGCGCCACAGCGGCTGCTCGACGGACATGCGTGTGACGCGTGCGGGCCGCGCGGCGGCGGACCCGCCGGGTCTCCCCCCGGTCGCGCCGGTCTTCTCCCCGGCCATGGGCCGTCCCCCTTTTCCCCCGGGCGCGTCCGGCTAGGACTCGCCGTGCTGTTGCTGCTGCTTCTTGGCCGCCTCGGCGATCTGCCGCTTGGCGGCGGTCGCGTAGATGTCCACGTACTCCTGGCCGGAGAGCTTCATGATCTCGTACATCACCTCGTCGGTGACCGAGCGCAGGATGAAGCGGTCGTGCTCCATGCCCATGTAGCGGCTGAAGTCCAGCGGCTTGCCGATCCGGATGCCGGGGCGCATCAGCTTGGGCATGACCTGGCCGGGCGGCTGGATCTTCTCCGTGTCGATCATGGCGACCGGGATCACGGGCGCGCCGGTGGCGAGCGCGATGCGGGCCAGGCCGCCGGGCTTGCCGCGGTAGAGGCGGCCGTCGGGCGAGCGGGTGCCCTCGGGGTAGATGCCGAAGAGCTCGCCGGCCTCGATGACCTTTATCCCGCTGTTGATCGCGGCCTCGCCGGCGCCGCGCGCGCCGGAGCGGTCCACGGGGAGCTGGCCGACGCCCTTGAAGAAGGCGGCGGTGAGCTTGCCCTTGATGCCGGGCGTGGTGAAGTACTCGGCCTTGGCGATGAAGGTGACCTTGCGGTCGAGCACGGCCGGCAGGAAGAAGGAGTCCGAGAAGGACAGGTGGTTGCTCGCCAGGATCGCCGCTCCCTGCTTGGGGATGTGCTCCATCCCCTCCACCCACGGCCGGAACGCGGCCCGCAGGGGATGCCCGATGGCGATCTTCATCACGCCGTACAACAACCGATGACCTCCTGTGTCTGACGGGAAGACCTTAACGCCAGATCCGCCGGTGCTCTCCCCCGGTGTCGGCCGTCCGCGTACTGTGAGGTATCGCTTTTCGCGCATTCCACCGAACAGGAGACGTACGGTGCCGCTGATGCCCGGAGCCGAGCCCTACCGCCACGACGGCGGCGAGGTCGGTGTCCTGCTGTGCCACGGATTCACCGGCACACCGCAGTCCATGCGGCCGTGGGCCGAGTACCTGGCCGAGCGGGGCCTGACCGTGTCCGTACCGCTGCTGCCGGGGCACGGCACGCGCTGGCAGGACATGCAGCTCACCGGCTGGGAGGACTGGTACGCGGAGGTGGACCGGGAATTCCGCGCGCTGTCCGAGCGCTGTGACCGCGTGTTTGTCTTCGGAATGTCGATGGGCGGGGCCCTGACCCTGCGGCTGGCCGCGCAGCACGGCGCCGCGGTCAGTGGCATCGCCCTGGTCAACCCCTCGGTCAAGGCCGACAGCCATCAGCTGAAGGTCGTTCCCCTGTTGCGCCACTTCGTCCCCACCGTGCCGGGCATCGCGAGCGACATCGCGAAGGAGGGCTCGCAGGAGGTCGGCTACGACCGCACCCCGCTGCGGGCGGTGCACTCACTGAGCCGTTTCTGGACGCTGGTACGCCATGAGCTGCCGCAGGTGACGCAGCCGCTCCTGCTGCTGCACAGCCGGGTCGACCACGTGGTGCACCCGTCGAACTCGGCGGTCGTGCTGAGCCGGGTGTCGTCGACGGACGTCACCGAGACGGTGCTGGAGCGCAGTTACCACGTCGCGACGCTGGACCACGACGCGGAGACGGTCTTCGAGCAGTCGTACGCCTTCGTCGAGCGGCTGTCGGGTGCGGGAGAGCAGGCGGAAAAGGAGGACGCGGCCAGTGGCTGAGCCCGAGGAGGAGCGTCGCCAGGTGCCGGAGGGCGGCGAGCCGGAGCGCGCGCCGCTGGACGAGGAGTCGGCGTGGGCCGAGATCGTCGCGGCGTACGAGAAGGACCCGGAGCCCGGGACGGGTTCCTGGCCCGCGGCCGAGGACGTCCCGGCGGCGGAGCGGGACGGCGAGGGCGGGGCCGACGGCGAGCGTGACGGGAGCGAGGGCACGGCGGACCCGTCCGCGCTGCCCGCGGCGCCGGACGCGACGCGTATCGTCCTGCACCCCGTGCTGTCCGGTCCCCGTGACTACGCACTCGACGAGGACGCGGACGCGGACGAGGGGCACTACGAGCCGCCGGAGCCGCCGCCGCTGCCGGAGGCGGACGTGACGACGAAGTTCGCGTGGCTGGCCGCCGTGGGCGGCCCGCTGCTGATCTTCGGCTTCGTCCTCTTCCAGGAGCCGATGCCGTGGTGGGCGCTCACCGTCGGCGTCGGCGGCTTCCTCGGCGGCTTCGCCACCCTGGTGACGCGCATGCGTCCGGGCGGCGACGAGGACGACGACCTGCCGGGCGGCGGCGCCGTGGTCTGACCGGCGCCGTCGTCAGGCGGACGCGGGCACCTTGAGGGCGGCCAGGACCGGGAGGTGGTCCGTGGCCGCCCTCAGGTCGTACGGGGTGATCCCGGGCAGGCCGTACGGGACCCCGCAGCCGAGGACCTCGATGCCGGGGGTCGTGAAGATCGCGTCGATCCGCTGGTGCGGGTCGTACGGGGTGGAGGTGTACTCGCCGCCCCAGGGCCGGGCCGCCCAGGCGTCCTGGAGGTCGCCGGCGAGCCGGCGGAAGGTGCGGCCCTGCGGGCGGTCGTTGAGGTCGCCGCCCACGACCGCGTACGGCTCGCCCATGGCGGCGAGCCGGTCCAGCAGCATGCCGCCCTGGTCGTAGCGCTCGCGGGCCTGGAGCGAGAGGTGGCAGCTGACGACGGACAGGCGGGCGCCGCCGACGCGCACGACGGCGGTGGCGAAGCCGCGCCGGTGCAGGCCGGGTGTGCGGGGCAGCAGGACGTCCTCGGCGCGTTCCACGTGCACCCGCAGGGACGACAGCACGAGGGGCCCGGTGGCGGTGGCCCCGCCGGTGACGGCGACCAGGCCGCAGGCGCGGGCGAGGCGGGCGACGGCCTTGCGCCAGCGGAAGAAGCGGGGTGCCTCCTGGATCAGCGCGAAGTCGGGGTCGCAGGCGCGGATCACCCGGGCGAGCGCGGCGGTGTCGTCCCGCATGGAGCGGATGTTGTAGCTCAGCACACGGACGACGGCGGAGCCGTCCGGCTCGGTACGGGACGCCGGCAGCTCCGGCAGCGGGCCCTCGCTCACGGGCTCACTGTAGCGGCGGCGCGGTCACACGGGGGCGGCGTGAGCCCGGCCGGGAAGCCGGGTGCCCCCGTCACTCCTGTGCCGGGAGTGACGGGGGCACCGGTGCCGGGCGGGTGACCGCCGGGACTAGCCCTGGCGGGCGAGGTCGGCCGCGCCGACGAGGCCGGCCTTGCCGCCGAGCTGGGCGGCGAGTACCTGGGCGTGCGGCCGGTACTGGCCGCCGACCAGCCAGCGGCGGAAGGACTTGCGGATGGGCTCGAGGACGAGCTCGCCCTCGTCGGAGACACCGCCGCCGACGATGAAGGCGGAGGGGTCGAAGAGCGAGGCCAGGTCGGCGAGCCCGGCGCCGGCCCAGCGGGCCAGCTCGCGGAAGGAGTCGATCGCGACCTTGTCGCCGTCACGCGCGGCCCGGCTGATGTGCTGGCCCTGGATGCCCTCGGGCGTGCCGTCGCCGAGCGACAGCAGCAGGGTGGCGTTCTCCGGCTGGGCGACCGCCCGCTGCTTGGCGTAGCGCACCAGTGCCCGGCCGGAGGCGTACTGCTCCCAGCAGCCCTGGCTGCCGCAGCCGCACAGCAGACCGTCCGGCACCATGCGGATGTGCCCGAACTCGCCGGCCACGCCGAAGCGGCCGCGGCGCAGCTTGTTGCCGATGATGATGCCGCCGCCGAGCCCGGTGCCGAGGGTGATGCAGATGACGTCGTCGTGACCCGCGCCGGCGCCGAAGCGGTACTCGCCCCAGGCCGCGGCGTTGGCGTCGTTCTCGACGACCACGGGCAGGCCGACGCGCTGCTCGACCTTGTCCTTCAGCGGCTCGTGGCGCCACCGGATGTTGGGTGCGAAGAGCACCGTGGCGCGCTTGTCGTCGACGTAGCCGGCCGCACCGATGCCGACGGCCTCGACCGTGTGGCCGACACTGACGTCGTGCACCGCGCTCGCGATGGCGTCGACGACCCCCTCGGAGGTCTGCGGGGTCGGCACCTTGACGATTTCGAGAATCGCGCCTTCCTCGTCGACCACGCCGGCCGCGATCTTCGTGCCGCCGATGTCGACGCCGATGGTGAGTCCCATGTATCCCTCAGTATTCGGTCGAGCCCCGCTGCGTCCCACCGTACCGGAGGGCGACCCGCGCCCTGTTCGGGCCCGATGCTCGTCCCGGGTCCGCGTCGCGCCGTTCAGTCCAGGTCGATGCGTTCGCTGGGCGGGGTGTCCCCGCCGGAGGTCCAGCGTCGTTCCTGTCCGCTCACCACCGCGCGGTAGGCGGCCAGGAGTTCGGCGCCCGCGGCGGCGAGGTGGTCGAAGACCTCGGGGTTGCGCTCGACGATCGGCTCCACCGCCTGCTTGACCTGCGAGATCAGTCCCTGAGCCGCCATCTCGGCGGCAGGGCTGCGGAGCATCGACAAGCGGTCGGTGACCGCTTCCGCGAGACGCCGCAACTCCTCGCCGGCACTGCCGGGGGTCTGTCCGCTCTGCTGCCGTCGGCGGGCGTTCTCCGCGGCGATGTCCTCCGCGCTCGCCTTGGCCCAGGCGTCGGAATCGGTGTCGGGGCGGCCCGCGCGGTCCGTGGATTCGCTCATGGTGGCTCCGTAAGGCTCCGGGCTTGGTACCCACGACGGTACCCGAAGGGGGGCGGCGCTTTCAGCGCTCAGCGGGGCCAAAGACCGGGATCCGGGGCGAACCGGACCTGCAGCGCGCCGTCGCGGAGCGCCGCACCGGCCACGGTGCAGCGGCGCAGCGCGGAGGGCAGCGGGAGGATGCGGCGGTATCCCTCGGCGTCGACGACGAGTTCGTCGCCGCGGCGTACGAGGTCGACGGTGTCGCGTGTCGCGCCGGGCAGTGGCAGCCGCCAGAGGAAGTGGCCCTCGGCGGCGAGCCGGTCCTCTGTGGTCCACGACGGCGCCGCGGGGCCCTCGGGCGCGTCGGCGGGCGGCTGCGCGGCGAGCCGGGCGAGGTCCTCGGCGCCGCGTGGTTCCCGGCCGAGGTGGGGCAGTTCGTGGAGCGCGGTGGGCGTGCCGGCGAGTTCCGCGCGCAGGGCGCGCACTTCCTTGCGCCGGTGGGCGGCCAGTTCGGTCAGCCAGGGGTCCGGGGACTCGGCGGGCAGCATCCGGTTGGCGACCACGGCCTCGAGGCGGTGGCCGTACAGGGCCAGTCCGGTGCGGGCCCGGCGCACGGCGTCGGCGGCGTGCGTGCCGGGGGCCACGACGAGCCGGACGGTCGTGGCGGCGTCCTCGATCACGGCCTGGGCGGTGGCCAGTTCCCGGTCGGCGCGGGCGGCGGCCTCGTAGGCCCAGGCGCCGGGCGCGGGCACACCGGCGAGCTGGGCGAGGACGGGGCGCAGGGCGCGGGCGGCCTGCCGCTCCTGGGGGACCAGCCGGGCGATGTAGCGCCGCAGTTGCGCGGGCAGCGCGAGTGCGGCGAGGGCGTCGTGGACCGGCGGGAGGTCGACGACCACCAGGTCCCAGCCGCCGGCGGTGTCCCGCAGGGCGCGCAGCAGCGCGAAGGCGTCGGCGCCGGGGAGTTCGGTCAGTTCCTCGGGGTCCAGCGGGGCCGCGCCGAGCAGGTCGAGCAGGGAGCCCAGGCGTTGCTGGACGGCCCCGGCGTCGGCCCGGAAGGCGGCGGCCGCGTCGACGCGCGCCGCCCACAGACCCGGTACGGACCCGACCGGCGCGATGGGCAGGGGCGCCGCCCCGTCCGGCCGCGGCCCGCCGCCGTCCCCGGCCGGGGGCGGCACCGGGCCCAGGACCGCGTCGAGGGAGGCGTCGCGGTCGGTGGAGAGCAGCAGCACACGCCGCCCGGGCGAGCTCGCGGCCACGGCCGTGGCGGCGGCGACCGTCGTGCGCCCGGCGCCGCCCGTGCCGGTGACCAGGAGCGTGCGCACGTCAGCCCTGGGACTCGACGCGCTTCTTCAGGCCGGCGAGGGCGCGGTCGATGATGACCTTCTCGGCCTTGCGCTTGATCATGCCGAGCATGGGGATCTTGACGTCGACGGTCAGCTGGTAGGTGACCTCGGTGCGCTTGCCGTCCTCCAGCGGGGCCAGGATGTAGGCGCCGTCCAGGGTGCGCAGCATCTGGGACTTGACCAGGGTCCAGCGGACCTCGTTGTCGCCGACCCAGGTGTAGGCGAGGGTGTGGTCGTCCTTGATGGCGCCCGCGTCCAGGAGGAGCCTGACCTGCTCGGCACGGCCGTCGCCGCCGGCGGAGAGGATCTCGGCCTCCTTCACCTCGCCGGTCCACTCCGGGTACCGGGCGAAGTCCGCGATGACGCCCATGACATCGGCCGGGGCCGCGTCGATGGTGATGCTCGACCTGGTGTGTTCCGCCATCGCCGTGGCCCCTCCGGGACGTCGCGTCGTACCTGCTGTTGTATGTCTGCTGGTGAAGGCTACCGCCTGGTCGGGCGGCCGGAGACCGCCGGGGCGGTCACCATCGCAGTGCCCAGGGTGTCCGGGTGGAGTTGAAGTGGCCGACGTTGACGCATTCGGTCCTGCCCAGGCGAATCCGCCGCACGAGCGGCTGGTGGACGTGGCCGAAGAGCGCGTAGCGGGGGCGCACCCGGCGGATCGCGTCGAGCAGTGCCTCGCTGCCGCGTTCGAGGCGCCGGGCGACGGTGTCGTAGCAGAGCTCGGGGACGGCGGGCGGGATGTGCGAGCACAGCACGTCGACCTCGCCGAGGGCGGCCACCTTGGCGGCGTACGTCTCGTCGTCGATCTCGTACGGGGTGCGGTACGGGGTGCGCAGCCCGCCGCCGACGAAGCCGAAGACCAGGCCGCCGATCTCGGTGGTGGTGCCGTCGAGCACCGTGGTGCCGGGCCGGGCGTACTCCGGCCAGAGCGCGGGGATGTCGACGTTGCCGTAGGTGGCGTACGTCGGGGTGGGGAACGCGGCGAACAGCTCGGCGTACTGGCGGCGCACGGCGGACTCGATGGCAGTGCGCCGGTCGGTGCCGAGCCCCGCCCACAGTTCGCGGTCGAGGGCGCGGGCCTCGTCCCAGCGCAGGGCGGTGCGCAGCCCGACCATGCGGGAGGCGTTCTCGGCGCCGAAGAGGTCGGGGAAGATGCCCCGCGAGTGGTCGGCGTAGTCGAGGAAGAGGATCAGGTCGCCGAGACAGATCAGCGCGTCCGCGCCCTCGCCGGCCGCGGCGAGGGCCTCGGAGGCGCCGTGGACGTCACTGACGACATGGACCCGCATGACGATCACTGTAGGACGCGCCGGGCGGGGTTGGGGAGGGCACACCGGGGCTCCGGTTACCTGCGGGTCACCGGAGGCCTCGACTAGGCTTCCGACCAGTGGATCCGCACGGTGTCGCGGTGAGCCTGCGGCGTGTGACGACGATGTGACACACAAAACATCTACACGGCACCCCCTACCGCTGAAGCTTTACCGGTGGGTAACGTCCAGGCCGTCCGTTCCACGCTCAACCATGCAGTGGACGCAGCCAGCACCGCCGCCGGCGCCGATGAGGAGCAGCAGTTTTGCGCGAGTTCAGCCTTCCGGCTCTCTACGAGGTCCCCGCGGACGGCAATCTGACGGATCTCATCCGCCGCAACGCCGCTCAGCATCCGGAGGTTGCCGTCATCGCCCGGAAGACCGCGGCCGGTGACTGGGCCGACGTCACCTCGACCGCCTTCCTCGCCGAGGTACGCGCCGCCGCCAAGGGCCTGATCGCCTCGGGCGTGCAGCCCGGCGACCGGGTGGCCCTGATCTCCCGCACCCGCTACGAGTGGACGCTGTTCGACTTCGCCATCTGGAGCGCGGGCGCGGTCACCGTCCCGGTCTACGAGACCTCCTCCGCCGAGCAGATCGAGTGGATCCTCGGCGACTCCGGCGCCGTCGCCGCCGTGGTGGAGACCGAGGCACACGAGAAGTCCGTGGAGTCGGTGCGCGACCGCCTGCCGCAGCTGAAGCACGTGTGGCGGATCGAGGCGGGCGCGGTGGAGACCCTCGGCGCGGCCGGCACGGACGTCGCCGAGGCGACCGTGGACGAGCGCAGCGCCTGGGCCAAGGCCGACTCCCCGGCCACCATCGTGTACACCTCCGGCACCACCGGGCGCCCCAAGGGCTGCGTGCTCACGCACCGCGCGTTCTTCGCCGAGTGCGGCAACGTCGTGGAACGCCTGAAGCCGCTCTTCCGCACCGGGGACTCCTCGATCCTGCTCTTCCTGCCGCTCGCGCACGTCTTCGGCCGGCTGGTCGAGGTCGCCGCCATCATGGCGCCGATCAAGCTCGGGCACGTCAGCGACATCAAGAACCTCACCGGCGAACTGGCCGCCTTCCGCCCGACGCTGCTGCTGGGCGTGCCGCGGGTCTTCGAGAAGGTCTACAACTCCGCACGCGCCCAGGCCCAGGCCGGCGGCAAGGGGAAGATCTTCGACAAGGCCACCGACGTGGCGATCGAGTACAGCCGCGCGCTGGACTCGGCCGGCGGTCCCTCGCTCGGCCTGAAGTTCAAGCACAAGGTCTTCGACCGGCTGGTCTACAGCAAGCTGCGCGCCGTGCTCGGCGGCCGCGCCGAGTACTCGATCTCCGGCGGGGCCCCGCTGGGCGAGCGGCTGGGCCACTTCTACCGCGGCATCGGGTTCACGGTGCTGGAGGGCTACGGCCTGACCGAGTCCTGTGCGGCCACCGCCTTCAACCCCTGGGACCGCACCAAGATCGGCACCGTCGGCCAGCCGCTGCCGGGCTCCACGGTCCGCATCGCCGACGACGGCGAGGTCCTGCTCCACGGCGAGCACCTGTTCTCGGGCTACTGGAACAACGAGGCGGCCACCGCCGAGGCCGTCACCGACGGCTGGTTCCACACCGGCGACATCGGGACGCTGGACGAGGACGGCTACATCACCATCACCGGCCGCAAGAAGGAGATCATCGTCACCGCGGGCGGCAAGAACGTCGCCCCGGCCGTGATCGAGGACCGCATCCGCGCCCACGCGCTGGTCGCCGAGTGCATGGTGGTCGGCGACGGCAAGCCCTTCATCGGCGCGCTGGTCACCCTGGACGAGGAGTTCCTGCCCCGCTGGGCCGAGCAGCACGGCAAGTCCGGCCGCACCGTCGCGGAGCTGCGCGAGGACGCGGAGCTGCTGGCCGAGGTGCAGTCGGCGATCGACGACGGCAACGCCGCGGTGTCCAAGGCGGAGGCGGTCAAGAAGTTCCGCGTCCTGGCCGCGCAGTTCACCGAGGAGTCCGGTCACGTGACGCCCTCGCTGAAGCTGAAGCGCAACGTGGTGCTGCGGGACTTCGCGGACGAGATCGCCGCGATCTACGGCAGGTGAGCCCGCGCTGACGGGCCCTCACCCACATCGACGGTGGCCGCCGTGCGCCTCGGGCGTACGGCGGCCACCGGCGTTCCTAGGTGATCCCGTCCTGGGCCAGGACCCTGGCCATGGTGCGCTCGGCCAGGGCGGTGATGGTGACGAACGGGTTGACCCCTATGGAGCCGGGGACGAGCGAGCCGTCGACGACGTACAGGCCGTCGTAGCCGTTCGCGCGGCCGTAGGCGTCGGTGGCGCTGCCGAGGACGCAGCCGCCGAGCGGGTGGTAGCAGAAGTCGTCGGCGAAGACCCGGTTGCCGCCGAACAGGTCGTAGCGGTAGATGGTGGCGTTGGCCCGGTTGACGCGGTCGAAGAGGGTCTTCGCGGCGGCGACCGAGGGCTGGTTCTGGGAGCGGGTCCAGTTCAGCACGGCCGCGTCGGTGGCCGGGTCGTAGACGAAGGTGCCCCGCTCGGGGTTCTTGGTGATCGCGAGGTAGAGGCTGATCCACGTCTCCAGGCCGATGGGGAGCGGGGCGATCTCGGCGAACACCGGGTTGGCGGCGTTGTTCCAGTCGTTGATGCCCATCACGGGGATGGTCGACTGGTGGGCGCCGGTGGGGTTCCACAGGTGGTTGGCGCGGCCGAGCATGATGTTGCCGTTGCCCGCCCAGCCCTTGCCGACGGCGGGGCTGAGGTCGGGCAGGGCGCCCGTCTCCCGGGCGCGCAGCAGCAGTTCGGTGGTGCCGAGGCTGCCCGCGGCGAGGAACAGGGTGCCGCAGCCGACCTCGCGGGTGGCGACGACGGTGCCGCTGAGGTCGGTCTGCGCGACCGTGAGCACGTAGGTGCCGTCGGGGTCGCGGCGGACCGCTTTCACGTGGCTGAGCGTCTCGATGGTGACGTTGCCGGTGCCGAGCGCGGCGGCGAGGTAGGTCCGGTCGAGGCTGCGCTTGCCGAAGTTGTTGCCGTAGATGACCTCCTGGGCCAGGGCCGACTTGGTGGCGGTGCCCGCGGCCTCGCGCTGCATGTGGCCGAAGTCGTAGACGTTGGGCACGAAGGTGGTGGCGAGCCCGGCCCTGGCGGCCTGGGCGCGGGAGACACGGGTGAACTGGTACCACTCGGTGCCCTCGAACCAGTCGGGCGCGACGGTGTTGACGCCGAGCATCCGGTTGGCCATCGGGAACCACGTGCCGTACATGGCGTCCGCGTCGACCTGCGGGAGGACCTCCCGGAAGTAGGCGCGGTCCGGTGTGACGGCCATGCCGCCGTTGACGAGGGAGCCGCCGCCGACGCCGCGGCCGACGTAGACGGACATGCCGGGGTGGTCGACGCGGTCCAGGACGCCGGGGTACGGGCTGATGTCCTTGTTGACCACGTCGAGCCAGAGGAAGGTGGCCAGGGGCGCCGCGGTGCGGGTGCGGAACCACATGGAGCGCCGGTCCGGCGAGGCGGTGTTGCAGAAGACCTTGCCGTCGGGGGCCGGCGTGTCCCACGCCCGCCCCATCTCCAGTACGAGGGTGCTCACGCCCGCCTCGGCCAGGCGTAACGCCGCGACCGCGCCTCCGTAGCCGGAGCCGACGACGACGGCCGGTGCGTAGCCGGCGGGCTCCCCGGCCGCCGCGGCGGCCGGGGAGAGCCCGATGCGGGTGAGACCCATCACGGATGCCGTCTGCAGGGCGGCGATGCCCAGAATCTGACGACGCGTCAGGTTTGCTGTCATGGGCGCATCATGGGCGGAATTGCGGATTCCGCCCATACCGTGCGCTCATGGTCTTTTACAAGAGGGCCTTCAGCCGCTCCGCGAGCAGATCCCACCGCCAGGCGTCCTCGACCCACTTGCGTCCGCGTTCGCCCATCCGGCGCCGCAGTTCCGCGTCGCCCAGCAGCACCAGGATCCGCTCGGCGGCCTCCGCGGGCTCCCCGCCGCGCACCACCCAGCCGGTCTCGCCGTCCAGCACCGCGTCCGGCGCCCCGCCGGAGTCACCCGCGACGACCGGCAGGCCGGTGGCCGAGGCCTCCAGGTAGACGATGCCGAGCCCCTCGACGTCCAGCCCGCCGCGGCGCGTGCGGCACGGCATGGCGAAGACGTCCCCCGCGCCGAAGTGCGCGGGCAGCTCCTGCCAGGGCACGGCCCCGGTGAACCGCACCGACTCCGCCACCCCGGTCCGCTCCGCGAGCCGCTTCAGGTCGTCCGCGTACGGGCCGCCGCCCACGACGAGCAGGACGGCGTCGGGCTGGGCGGCCAGGATCAGCGGCATCGCCTCGATGAGGGTGTCCTGGCCCTTGCGCGGCACCAGGCGGGAGACGCAGACGACCACCGGCCGGTCGGTGAGCCCCAGCCGGGCGCGCACCGCCTCGCCGCCGGAGGCCGGGTGGAAGGTCTTCTCGTCCACGCCCGGCGGCAGTTGCACCATGCGCCCGGCGGCCTGCGGCGTCAGCGCCCGGGCGATCCTGGACCGGGTGTACTCGCCCAGGTAGGTGATCGTGTCGGTGCCCTCGCCGATCCGCCGCAGCAGCCCACGGCTCGCGGGCAGCTGCGCCCACCCCGCCTCGTGCCCGTGGGTCGTCGCCACCAGCCGGCGGGCCCCGGCCTTCCGCAGCGCGGGCGCCATCAGCCCGAGCGGGGCCGCCGCCCCGAACCACACCGAGGTGCAGCCGTGCTCACGCAGGAGCTCGGCGGCCCGCCGGGTCACTCTCGGGGTCGGCAGCAACATCGTCGTACGATCACGTACGACCGGGAAGGGCTGCTCGGCGTCGAACGCGGCGACCTCGGAGCCGTCCCGCCAGGTCGACGCGTACACCACCACCCGGCCGGGATCGAGGCGCAGCGCCATGCTGTGCACGAACGCCTGGATGCCACCGGGGCGTGGCGGGAAGTCGTTGGTGACGATCAAGGTCTTGTCCATACGTCGCCGAGGGTATCCGGTGGGGTCCGCGGCAACCGACCGCGGCCCCCCGCGCGTCTAAGCTCCACAGCCTGTCCACGGGTGAGACCGGCATCGTGCATCATCACCACAGCAGAACCGATTCGACGAGGTGGACATGGCAGGCGACAGCGGCAAGCGGCTCCCGGTCGGGCCGGTCCTCGCCTGGGCGGCCACCCGGGTCGTGCTGCTGCTCTACGTCTTCAAGGTGCTCACCCTGTCCCCGCTGGACGTGACCACCGACATCTCGGTGATCTACCACGGCTGGTACGAGGTCCTGCGGACCGGCAGCTTCCCCCACCACGACGTCACCTGGCAGTACCCGCCCGCCGCCGCGCTCGCGGTGCTCGCTCCCGCGATGCTGCCGTTCCTCGACTACGCGACCGCGTTCTTCTGGCTCGCCTGCGCCGCAGACCTCGTCGCCTTCGCGCTGCTGCTGCGCGGTTCGCGCGGCGAGGGACGGCGGGTGGCCGGCGCCTACGTGTGGGTGCTGGGCGTGCCGCTGCTGGGACCGACCGCGTACGCGCGCTACGACGTGATGGTCACCGCCGTCGCCATGGCCGCGCTGCTGGCCACGGTGCGCCGCCCCAGGGTCGCGGGGGCGCTGATCGCGTTCGGCGCGATGCTCAAGGTCTGGCCGGTGCTGCTGCTCACCGGGGTCCGCGACCGCCGCATCTGGACGGCGGCCGTGGCCGGGGCGGGCGTCCTCGCCCTCGGCTTCTGGCTGTGGATGCCGGGGGCCTTCGCCTTCCTGCGCTTCCAGGGCGAGCGGGGCACCGAGGTGGAGTCCCTGGGCTCCCTGGTCTTCCACATCGCCCGGCACCACGGCTGGCAGGGGCAGGTCCTGCTCAACTACGGCTCGGTGGAGTTCCTCGGGCCCTACGTGGGCCTGGTCAGCGACCTCGCCCTCGGGCTGACCGCGGTGGCCTTCGCCTGGCTGCTGCTGTGGCGGCTGCGGACCCGGACGTACGGCCCGAGCACGCCCTTCGACGCCGCGTTCACCGCGGTGCTGCTGTTCACCACGACCAGCCGGGTGATCAGCCCGCAGTACATGATCTGGCTGATCGGCCTGGCGGCCGTCTGCCTCACGCTGCGGGCCAGCGTGATGGCGCTGCCCGCGGTGCTGGTGCTGGCGGCGACGGTGCTCACCCTGTACGAGTTCCCGGTGCGCTTCGCCGACGTCGTCGGCAGCACCGACCTCGGCATCGCCCTGCTGCTGCTCCGCAACGGCCTGCTGGTGGCCGCCTCCGTCATCGCCTGCCGCCGGCTGTGGGCGGCTTCGACGGGCCTGCCGGAGAGGGCGCGCAGGGCTCCGGCCACGTCTGTGCCCGAGCACGGCCAGGACGCCGAGAAGCTGCTGACCTGGTGAAGGCCGCCGTCACGGCCAGGCACTGCAACCCCGCCGCGACGGCCAGCGCCACGCCGACGCCCACGAGCCCCAGCCCGGCGGGACCCGCCAGCGCGTAGGCCAGCGGCAGCTGCACCGCCGTGCCCACCAGGGTCACCCGGACCAGCAAGGTGGCCCCGCCGCCGCCCTGGAAGACACCGCCCAGCGCGATGAAGCACCCCAGCAGCACCAGGTACGGGCCCAGCGTGCGCAGGAAGACCGTCCCGGCCGCCGCCACGCCGGGCTCCGCGCCGAAGGCCGCCATGATCCACGGCGCGGCGGGCAGCAGGACGACCGCCGCGAGGAGTCCCAGCCCGCCGCCGAGCAGCAGGGCCCGGCGGCCTATCGCGTTCCGCTCGTCGCGGCCGGCGCCCAGGTGGTACGCGGTGTGGATCGAGGCCGCCTGGCGCACGGCGTAGAACCCCATCGTCGCCACGTACATCGCCTTGGTCGCGATCCCGTACGCCGCGACCTGGGCGACGCCCAGCCGGGCCACGATCGCCACCAGGGTCAGCGTGCCGGCCATCCGGACCAGGAAGTCCGCCGCCATCGGCGCCCCGGTCACGGCGGTACGGCGCAGCGCGGCCGCCACCGGTTCGGCGGGCGGCACCTGCGCGGCCTGCCGCACCAGGGGGTTGCGGCGCAGCAGCGCCAGCCCCGCGGCGAGGGCCACGGCCCGGCCCGCGACGGTGGCCACGGCCGCGCCGCGCACCCCGAGGGCGTGGATCAGGAACGGGTCGAGGAGCAGGATCAGCCCGCCCGCCAGCAGCGCGAGCCGCATAGGGGTGCGGGTGTCGCCGGCGCCCTTGAAGACCCCGTCCAGGGTGTTCTGGGCGTAGAACACCGCGGTGCCGGGGAGCGAGACCGCGAAGTACCCGGCCGCCAGGCGGACCGCCGCCCGGTCGCCGTGGGCACCGAGCAGCAGCGCCGCCAGCGGCTCCCGGCACAGGAAGCCGCCGACGGTCACGGCCGGGGTCAGCAGCGCGCACAGCGTCCAGCCGCCGCGGACCGCCGCCCTGACCGCCGCCGGGTGCCGCGCTCCGGCGGCCCGCGAGACCAGCACCGTCGTCCCCTGCGCGGCCATCAGCACGACCCCGAGCAGCACGTTCTCGGTGTTCGTGGCCACCGCCACGGCCGCGACGGCCGCTCCCCCGCCGCCGAGCCGCGCCACCCACAGCACGTCGATGATCCCGGCGACGACGCCCGCGAGCAGTTCCAGGTAGACCGGGCCGGCCAGTGCGACCAGCCGGGCGCGGTGCGTCATGGGTTCCCCTCCTCTGGTACCTCGATTCGAGATACCGCGTTTAGAGGTATCATCATGGCACCACACGGGCAAGTGCGAACGCATGATCGAGAAAGGTGGCGAACGGTGCTGGAGCTGACGATCCTGGGCTTCCTGTTCAAGGAATCCCTGCACGGCTACGAGCTCAAGGAGCGCATCGCCGCACTCAACGGCCACGTCCGCCCGGTCAGCGACGGCGCGCTCTACCCGGCCATCAACCGCCTCACCTCCGCCGGACTGGTCAGCGAGCACACCGAGCCGGGTGTCGGCGCCGCACCGCGCCGCGTGCTGTCGCTCACCGACACCGGGCGCGCGCGGCTGCTCGCCCGGCTCCGCGACCCCAAGCCGATCGAGATCACCGACTCCACCCGCTTCTTCGCCGTGCTGGCCTTCCTGAGGCACCTGCCCGACGCGACGGCCCAGGCGGCAGTGCTGCGGCGCCGGCTGGAGTTCCTGGAGACCCCCTCCAGCTTCTTCTACGACCGCGGCAGGCCGGTGCGCGCCGAGGAGGCGGACGACCCCTTCCGCCAGGGCATGCTCCGTGTCGCCCGCGCCACGGGCCACGCGGAGCGCGAATGGCTCACGGAGGCCCTCGCGGACCTCACCGCCTGAGCCGTACGCCGTCCGGAGGCACGGTATGCCCACCGGACGGGCGCGGGACGGGGTACGCCCGGCTGCCGCGCGGCGGAGCCAGGCGCGTGGCCGGCGACGCCCCGTGCTCCCGGTGAGTCCGGCCGGCATGTTCCGGGGCGGGGTGGCGGGAAGGGTGCGTCAGGCCCCACCGACCGCCCCGGGGCTGCGGCCGGAGGCGTGCGGAAGGCCTCGCCCATGTGTGCTCCGGCCGAGCGGGCGGGCCCGGGACGGTGCGGGCCGTACGGGAGGTGCTATCGCGCGCAGCCTGGTGCGGTCCTTGCCCGGGAACCGCCCCGCGCGCCAGGCAACAAGGCCGTCTCCGCCCGGCAGGCCGGTGCCGCCCGCCGCGGAACGCCACGCACGGAAGCCTCACGTGGGCGACGGCGGCCACCCCGGGACGGCGTCGTCCCGCGACGCGCCGTGCCGGGCACTACCCCGTGGCGGAGGCGAACGCGCGGGCGGCGGCGATGCGCTGGACGGGGGTGGGGTGCGTGCCGAAGAGGACGTGCAGCAGGCGCGGGGGGTCGGGGTCGGAGACGTTGGTGACGGTGAGGCGGCGCTGCATGGCGATGAACCGCTCGGCGTCCCGGGTGAGTTCCAGCGCGTGCACGTCCGCCCGCCGTTCGATCCGCCGGCTAAGGGCGCAGCCGAACGGCCCGGCGCACGCCGACAGCACCGCGGCCACCGCGGCCAGCAGGAACAGCCCACGGGGATCACCGGTGCCGTAGGAGGAGGCGGCCATGACCGCGGAGAGCACGCAGACCCCCGCCCCCGCGCCGACGGCGCCGAGCAGCGTGCCGCGCGGCACGTCGCGGTGCTTGACGTGGCCCAGTTCGTGGGCGACGACGAGTTCGACCTCCTCCGCAGGGGCCGTGCCGAGCAGCGTGTCGTAGGCGACGATCCGCCGGGTGCGGCCGAAGCCGGAGACGTACGCGTTGAGCGCGGTCGTCCGCCGCGACGCGTCGGCGACGAGCACCGCCCGCACGGGGATCCCGTCGCGCTCGGCCAGGGCCAGCAGCGCGTCGCGCAGGGGCCCGTCCTCCATCGGCCGGAAGCGGTTGAAGAGCGGTTCCAGCACGACCGGGGCGAGCCAGGACAGCACCACGGCCGCGCAGACGGCGCCCAGGGCGGCCCAGGCCCAGCCGAGGCCGTAGTAGCCGTACAGCGCGGCCAGCACGAGCGGTACGGAGACGAGCAACCCGCGCAGGACGTCGACGGCCCAGCCGCCCCAGCCCTGGGTGACGAGCCCGTAGCGGCGCCGGACGACGCGGACCCGGGCGGAGAACGGCAGGGTGACCGCCTGCTGGAGCAGCACCAGCAGCAGGCCGCCGGCCGCCACGCGCAGGGCCCAGGCGTCGCCGAACACCCCGGTGAGGGCGGCGCCCGCGGGGGTCAGCCCCAGCAGGAGCAGCAGCGCGAGCCCGGCGAGGCGGCCGCCGAGCAGGAAGGGCAGTTGCGCGCGGCGCAGCGCCCTGCCGCGGGCGGTCTCCTCCGGCGTGAAGTCCCCATCCGTGGCGCTCATCCCAACTCCCCCTTGACGTAGGCCCGCCAGCGCTCGGTGAGGGCGTCCTCGTCGATGCCGAGCGTGCCGCGCAGATCCGCACCGGAACGGTACAGCGCGACCAGCCGGTCGGCGTCCCAGGTGTCGGCGATGAGCCGGCAGGCCAGCCAGGCGCCCTCGTACGCCTGGGCCTGCGCGGCCGCGCCGGGCGCGAAGTCGGCGTCCGCGGGGAGGTGCCCGGGCGGCCCCGAGGCCGTGACGTCCCGGCGCAGCTCGGGTGCCAGGCTCGCCGCCGTACGGCCGGAGTCCCGGTAGGCGACCCAGTCGGCGAAGCCCTCGGAGAGCCACATCGGGGTGCGGGAGGTCGTCGCGGCGCGCGTGGCGACGTGGGTGGTCTCGTGGGTGAGCACGACCTGGCGGCCGAAGGCCGACAGCCCGGCGAAGGCCTCGGGGTTGACGATGACGCGTCCGGCGGGCGCGGTGCCGCTGCCGCCGACCTCCCCGGTGGTGACGGCCGCGACGCCCGCGTACGTCTCCGCCGGGGCGTCCAGGAGCTGTCCCATCCGCCGCAGCGAGGACGGCACTTCCAGCACCACCCGCCCGGTCCAGCCCTGCCCGCCCCAGGCCCGCCGCACCTGCGGGACGGCCCGGTCCGCGTCGGCGGCGTACCCGGCCAGTTCCGCCCGGTCGCCGGTGCCGAGGACGAGGCTGTGGCTGCCGCGGACGACGCGCAGCGGGCCCTGTTCCCACAGCAGGCCGCCTGGGTCGCCGTCGCCGGCCACCCGCCAGCGTCCGGTGCCGTCCGCGCGCAGCAGCAGGGACTCGTCGGTGGTGACCGGGGTGCTGTCGTAGCCCCCCAGGCGGTAGCGCAGCTGGACGCGGGCGGTCACCGGGTCCGCACCCTCGGTGGAGACCAGCCGGTACGACCAGGAGGCGAGCGGGAGCTCCTCCAGGTTGCGGAAGACCTGCCGCTCGGCGGCGTGCCGGGCGGGTGTCACATCGGCCAGGTACGCCTTCTCGTCGTGCCCCAGGACCGCGTCGGCCCGCCGCTCCAGCAGCTGCCGGACGACCGGGTCCCCGGGCCCCGCGTGCTCCGCCGCCCCGTCGCCCGCGGGTCCGCAGCCCGCGAGCAGCACCGCCGCGCAGCACAGCGCGGCAGCCACGGCGCGGGTCGGCGAGCGGAAGAGGGCCACGCCGCCGATCGTACGGTCCCGGCGGGGGCGGTCACGCGGGCCGGGTCACCGCCGAGATCGGCAGCATGGCGACGGGGTCGTAACGGACCCGGGCGCCGGGGTAGGGGGCGTGGATGACCTGGCCGTCGCCGACGTACATGGCGACGTGACTGGCGTCGCCGCGGTAGATGACCAGGTCGCCGGGGCGGGCCTGGCCGAGCGGCACGTGCCGCCCGGCGTGCAGCTGGGCCTGGGAGGTACGGGGCAGGCCCACGCCGGCCTGGCGGTACGCCCAGACCATCAGGCCGGAGCAGTCGAAGGAGCCGGGGCCGGTGGCACCCCACACGTAGGGGGCGCCGACGGCGGAGCGCGCGGCGGCGACGGCCGTCGCGGCGCGTACGGACAGGGGGCCGAGGTCGGGGATGTCGACCGTGCGGCCGGAACGGGAGGCGCGGGCCTCCAGGCGGCGGGCGAGCCGGGCCCGATCCTCCGGGGAGAGGGAGTTGACCAGGCGGGCGGCCGCCATCAGCTTGCGCTGCACGGCCTTCTTGCGGGCCGTGAGGCTGGTGCGGGCCCGCTCGAGCTCGTCGAGCCGTTCGGTGGCCCGGGAGCGTTCCTGGTCCAGGAACCGCTGGGCGGAGCGGAGTTCGCCCAGCCGCGCGTCGCCACGGCTGCTGATCCGGTCGAGGGTGGCGGCCCGGTCGAGGTAGGTCGCGGGGTCGGGAGAGAGCAGCAGGGCGAGGGTGGGGTCCACTCCCCCGCCGCGGTACTGGGCCCCGGCGAGCGTGCCGAGGTCGTCGCGGAGCCGGTTGACCCGCTCCTGGCCGCGCGCGGCCCGGTCCTGGAGCACCTCCACCTCGCGCCGGAGCCGCTGGGTGTTCTCACGGGCGGCGTTGAACTGCTCGGTGGCCCGTTCGGCCTGGGTGTAGAGGTGGTCGATGCGGGCCGCGACATCGACGGAGGTGTCCGCCGGGTCGGCGGCGGCCGTCTGCGCGGTGCCGGCCGCGCCCGCCATCGCGGCGGCGGCCGTGGCCGCCGCCGTCAGGACCGTGGCCCTGGAGGTACGCGGGGCCCGGCCGGGCTGCGGGATGCGTCGATGAGATGGCACGTCGGCTGACAGTAGTCAGCCGGACACGGGGAGTTCAAAGACCGGGTACCGCCGGGCGGCCGGGCGGGACTCCGCTTGCGCAGGTCACCGCCGGACCGTCACCGTACGAGATCACCCGATAGGTTCAACGGGCGTCGGCGCTGCCGGTCAGATCCGGACGCCGAACTGGAACGGCATGTTGTTGATGGACTCGTAGCGCACGACCGTGCCGGTGCGCGGCGCGTGCAGGACCATGCCGTTGCCCGCGTACAGGGCCACGTGGTGCTGGTCGCCGTAGAAGATGACGAGGTCGCCGGGCGCGAGCTGGCTCATCGACAGACGCGTGCCCGCGTTGGCCTGGGACTGGGAGGTGCGCGGTATCGAGGCGCCGGCCTGGGCGTAGGCCCAGGAGGTGAGGCCGGAGCAGTCGAAGGAGCTCGGGCCGGTGGCGCCGTAGACGTACGGCGAACCGATCTTGCTCTGGGCGGCCGAGAGGGCGGCGGCGGCGAGCGAGGAGGCCGGCGCGACGTTGCCCAGGTCGACGCGCTCGTTGGAGCGGTTGGCGCGGGCGTCGGCGGCGGCGAGGGAAGCGCGCTGGGAGGCGGTCAGCGAGTTGAGGAGCTTCTGCGCCTCGGCCAGCTTCGCCTGGACTTCCTTCTTCTTCTTGCCCAGCTCGGTGCGGGTCTCGTCGAGCTCGTTGAGCTTGCTCGCGGCCTCCGCCTTCTGCTGGTTGAGGGTGCGCTTCTTCTCCGCGATCTGCTGGAGCGCCTCGGCCTGCTTGGTGCTCAGCTGGTCGAGGGTGGACGCCTTGTCGAGGTAGGTGTCCGGGTCGGCGGAGAGGAAGAGCTGGAGCGTCGGGTCGATGCCGCCGCTGCGGTACTGGGCGCTGGCCAGGGTGCCGAGGTCGTCCTGGAGGTCGTTGAGCTCCGACTGCTCGCGGGCCACCTCGTCCTGCAGGTCCTCGACCTGCTTCTGCAGCTTCTGCTGCTTCTCCTTGGCGCCGTTGAACTTCTCGGTCGCCTGCTCGGCCTGCTCGTAGAGACCGTCGACCTTGGCCTTGACGCTCTTGACGGACGGCTTGGCCGGCGCGGCCTGGGCGGCCTGCGCGGACAGGGCGACGGCTGCGGCGGCGGTCGCGGTGAGCACGGTGACACGTGTGCGACTGGCCTGCTTGGGACGACGGTGGGACGCCACTCGGGCGAGCTCCTTCTTCCTCCAGCCGCCTGCCGCATGCATCGGGAACCACGTTCCCCGGCTCCAAGCGTCGGCGTCCCCCGTCGTACGCACGGCACTTCAGATCGGCGGGACCTCCGCCGCCATCCGGACTGGATGATCGACTGGGCAGAGGTTCGAGGCACGACCCTAGTGACCATCTTGTGATCGGATCAAATCCCTGAAGAAAAAAAGTCGCTCGGCAGCGTTTTCTTTACACACATCGCACGTGCAGTGATGACGAGTTGACGCTGCGTCCCCGAAAAGCGCCTCACACGCCCCACGGTGTGCTCCAGGTCACACCCGGGCAAGTCGCTTCAGCAGCAAGGTGGATGCGACCGGGCGGGCGCCGACACGGGCCACACCGTCAGCAACTTCGCGATCGGAAGAAACCACCACAATCGGACGACCGGGAGGTTCCGCCCGAACCAGACGCCGGATCAACTCGTCCGCCGTCTCACCGGCCTTGCTGAACAGCACCCGGACCCCGCGCGGCGGTGCCAGCAGCACCGGGGCGTCCAGATCGGCACCGTCGAAGACGCAGGTGACCTCGGAACCGCTCTGCGCCGCCAGCACGGCCAGGCCGCCCAGCAGCCGCAGCCGCTGCTTCTCCAAGGGCAGCGCCGGATAGCCGGTCTTGGTCACGTTGTAGCCGTCGACCACCAGATGGGACTGGGGCAGCGCCAGCAGTTGGTCCAGCAGCGCCGGGTCGTCCTCGGACAGGGCGCGCCGCGCGATGTCCTTGGGGCTGATCGCCCCCGGCGTGACCGCGTCGACGGTGTCCGCGGGCCGGGCGCCCAGGGTGTCGCGCGGCGGCAGCGCGAGCTCCCGGCGCAGTCCCGAGGCGGCGTCGAGCACGGTGTCCAGCAGCAGGCGCAGCCGCATGTCCTCGGTGCTGCGGCCCTCCCGGGCCGCCCGGCGGGACGCCTCCGCGGCCTGCTCGGCCTCGGCGAGCCGGGCCCGCAGCCGGCGGGCCTCGCCGTCGGCCGACGTCTTCTCCGCGGCCGCGGCCGCGCGGGTCTCGTCCAGTTCGGCCTCGACCTTGCGCAGCGCCGCCTCGGCCCGCTTCACGTCGCTCGCCGCGCTGCGCAGCTTGCGCTGCAGCGACTCGGCCTCCTTGCGGGCCGCCTCCAGCTCGGTGCGGACCCGCATGCCCTCGGTACGCGCCTGCGCGCGGGCCTCGTCCAGCTCCACCTTCAGCTGCCGCAGCTCGCGCTGCGTTTCCTCGCCCGCCCGTTCGGCGCTGACCCGCTGCGCCTCCTCGCCCGCGGCGGCCACCAGCTTGGCCCAGCCCGCGGGACGCAGCAGGTACGCGGCGGCCGCCACGTCCAGCGGGTCGACCGCGGGGGGCGGGGTGCCGGCGTCCAGCGCCTCGCACAGGTCGGGCTCGGACTCGCGCAGCCGTGCGCCCACCCGCTGCCGGAAGGACGGGTCGCCCTCCAGGGCCGTGGCGAGCGCGGTGGCGGCGAACTTGGCGCGACGGCTCGGGGTGAACCGGGCGTACGGGCGCAGCACCGCGGGAAGCTCGCCCGGGGTCAGCCCGCCGAACGCCTCCGCCGCCAGGGCGACCACGCGGTGCCGTACGCCCTCGGGCAGCGGTCGGTCCAGCGCCTCGCCGTGGACGGACTCCTCCGGCGCAGCCGTAGCCTCGGGCGCGGCCGCTTCGTCGCCGCGGCCCGGGTTACCGCCGGTCCCGTCCACCCGTCACTCCCGTCCAGTCCGTGGGCGCCTCCCCGGCCTCCTTCAACCTCTCTGGCCGCGCCGCATTCTTCTATTGTCCCCGGCGGCGCTCAGGCCTGCGTCGCCGCCGCCGCACCGGGGCGGTCGACCAGCTCGACCTGGTCCACGGCGTTGCACCAGCGGCAGCGCACCGACTCCACGGACTCGCTGAGCACCTCGCGCTCCTCGACCGTGGGCTCGCCCGCCAGGTCCAGGTGGACGTACTCGACGACCTTGCTGGAGCGGGTGACGTCGAACCGGGTCAGATTGCCGCACAGGGAGCAACGCCAGCGGGTCGTGGCGGTCGGCAGGGGCACCGGCATCGGTCGTCTCCTCGGTCGCGCGGATGCGTTCCGGTCACCCTACGGCCTCGGTGGTCCCCCGCGCTGCGGCGAGGCGCCCCACGACCGTTACGCCCGTTCCGTCATGATCGGTCCATGGTCATCCCGGTGTACGACAAGAACCCCGTCCACCGCACACCCGTGGTCACGTACGCCCTGATCGGGCTGTGCGCGTTGCTCTTCTTCATCAGCCCGTCCTCCGGGCTCAACTACATGTACGGCATGGGCCACGATCAGGTGTGCGCCCAGGCGACGTACTTCGCCCGCTGGGGTGTCATCCCCGCCGAGCTCTGGCACGGCCGGATCCCCCTGGCGCAGGTGCCGATGCCGGCGGACTGCCCGCCGCTGGGGTCCTTCGCCACCTCGCCGTTCGTGTCGGTGCTCACCGCACTGTTCGTCCACGGCAGTTGGGTCCACCTGCTCGGCAACATGCTCTTCCTCTGGGTCTTCGGCGACAACGTCGAGAACCGCATGGGCCGCTTCCGGTTCCTGCTCTTCTACGTCGTCTCGGGCTACCTGGCGACGTACGGCTACGCGCTGGGGCACGCCTCCTCCACCCAGACCCTGGTCGGCGCGTCCGGCGCGATCTCCGGGGTGCTCGGAGCGTACCTCTACCTCTACCCCAAGGCCCGGGTCACCAGTGTCTTCCCCTTCCTCTTCTTCCTGCCGCTGCGCTTCCCGGCCTGGATGGTGCTGATCTTCTGGTTCGTCCTGCAGTGGCTCGCCGGCGAGATCCAGCAGACCGGTCCCGGGGTGGCCTACCTCGCCCACATCACCGGCTTCGTCTTCGGCTTCCTGTGCGCGTGGGTGTGCTATCGCGCAACGCCTAAGCTTGAGCCCGCAGCCAGGGCGACCCAAGGAGACCTACAGCCGTGATCACCGCGATCGTGCTCATCAAGACCAGCGTCGACCGTATCCCCGAGATCGCGGAGTCCATCGCCGCGCTCGACAGCGTCAGCGAGGTCTACTCCGTCACGGGGACGTACGACCTGGTCGCCATGGTGCGGGTGGCCCGGCACGACGAGCTCGCGGACGTCATCCCCGGCCGGATCAGCAAGATCCCCGGTGTCGAGGCCACGGACACGCACGTGGCCTTCCGCACCTACTCCCAGCACGACCTGGAGACGGCCTTCGCCATCGGCCTGGACGCGTAGCCCGTCCGCCCGGCGCTGCGGGGCCGGGCCGCTCAGGCCTGGTCCCGGTCCGGGACGCAGCGGCCGTCCTCGGTGCGGTAGCGCCACTTGGCACCGTCCGCCACGAGCTCCCGCACCGCGGCGACGAAGCGCTCCACGTGCTCGTCCGGGGTACCCGCGCCGAACGAGACGCGGATGGCGTTGAGCGTGGGGGCACCCCCGGCGTCGGGGGCACCGCACTCACCCGGCTCGTGGTCGGCGCCGCCGAGCAGGGTGCGCACCAGGGGGTGCGCGCAGAAGAGGCCGTCGCGGACGCCGATCCCGTACTCGGCGGAGAGCGCCGCCGCGAAGTGGGAGCTGTTCCAGCCCTCGACGACGAAGGAGATGACGCCGACCCGGGGGGCGTCGTCGCCGAACAGCGACAGCACCTTCACCTCGGGCACCTCGGCCAGTCCGGCCCGCACCCGTGCCACCAGCGCCTGCTCGCGCTCGACCAGCCGGTCGAACCCGGCCTCCGTCAGCACGCGGCAGGCCGAGGCGATCGCGTAGGCGCCGATGACGTTGGGCGAGCCGGCCTCGTGCCGGGCGGCCGTGGTGTGCCAGTCGACGTCCACGCCGCCGTCCGCGCGCCGGGCCACCCGCCGCGAGGCGCCGCCCCCGGCCAGGTAGGGCTCGGCCGCACACAGCCAGTCGGCGCGGCCGGCGAGCACACCGGAGCCGAACGGCGCGTACAGCTTGTGCCCGGAGAAGGCCACCCAGTCCACGTCGAGTTCGGCGATGTCCACCGGGTGGTGCGGGGCCAGCTGCGCCGCGTCCAGCACGATCCGGGCACCGTGCGCGTGGGCCGCCGCGGCCAGCTCCCGCACCGGCCACAGCTCGCCGGTCACGTTGGACGCCCCGGTCACGCAGACCAGCGCCGGTCCGTACGACTCCCGGGCGGTCAGTGCCCGCCCCAGTGTCGCCACGGCCTCCCCCGGGGTGCGGGGGGCGCCCAGGTAGGTCACGTCGGCGTTCCGCCACGGCAGCAGGGACGCGTGGTGCTCGGTCTCGAAGACGAAGACGCTCGTTCCGGCCGGTACGGCGGCGGCCAGCAGGTTCAGCGAGTCGGTGGTCGAACGGGTGAAGACCACCTGGTCGTCGGGGCGGCAGCCGAGGAACTCCGCGACCGTGGCCCGGCTCTGCTCGAACAGGTCCGTCGACAGCTGCGAGAGGTAGCCGGCCCCCCGGTGGACGCTGCCGTAGTACGGCGCGTAGGCCGCCACGTCGTCCCAGACCCGCTGCAGGGCGGGCGCGCTGGCCGCGTAGTCGAGGGCGGCGTAGCCGACCTCGCCCCCGGTCACGAGCGGCACGAGGACGTCGCGCCCGAGCACGGGCAGCGCGGTGTGGACGGGCGAGGGCAGGGCAGGGCCCAGCGACATGGCGAACTCTCCTGGGAGCATGCGGGAGTGACGGGACGTCAGTGATGACGGAACAGCCCTCGGCACGACGGGCGAAGGCCCGGGGAGGGGTAGGACGGCTGAGGGCCCGAAAGGCCCTAGCGCATTCGCTTGCTCATGGAGGAACTCCTCTGACCGCGCTTGCCGCAGACCTCGCTGCCTGCGGCCTGGTCATCACCCGGGGCACCCCGCCACGGAAGGAGGGTTGCCGGACAGCGGGCCGGGGCCGTGTCGCTGTCACTCGTGACCTGCGCAGCATCATGCCACACGCGCGGGGCGCCGCAAGCCGCGGTCCGCATCCCGGACGGTCCGCCCACGGGCGGACGGCACGGAGGGCCGGGGCAACGGCCCCGGCCCTCCACGGTCGTTCCCTCGACTACGCCTGCGTGGCCGCGGCCCACCGCTCCAGCGTCCGCGCGGCCGCACCCGAGTCGACCGACTCGGCCGCCCGGGCGATCCCGGCCGCGATCCGGTCGGTCAGCGAGCCGCCCGCGCCCTCCAGCGCCACCAGCGCGGCCGCCGAGTTGAGCAGCACCGCGTCACGGACCGGGCCCGTCTCGCCGGCCAGCAGCCGCCGGGCGACGTCGGCGTTGTACGCCGCGTCCGCGCCCCGCAGCGCCTCGATCGGCACCAGTTCGATGCCGACGTCGCGCGGGTCGAAGGACTCCTGCTCGACCTTCCCGTCCCGCACCACCCACACCTGGGAGGTGGACGTGACGGTGAGCTCGTCCAGCCCGTCGTCGCCCCGGAACACCAGCGCGGAGGAGCCGCGGCGGGCCAGCACGCCGGCGATCAGCCCGGCCATCCGGGTGTCGAAGCACCCCACGGCGGAGGCGCCCACGCGTGCCGGGTTGGTCAGCGGGCCGAGGATGTTGAACGAGGTGGGGATGCCCAGGTCGCGGCGGGCCGGGGCGGCGAACCGCATCGCGGGGTGGAACTTCGCCGCGAAGCAGAAGGTGATCCCGGTGTCCTCGGCGACCTTCGCCACCCGGTCGGCGGGCAGGTCGAGGTTGATGCCGAGCTTCTCCAGGACGTCGGAGGCGCCGCTGGCGCTGCTGGCGGCGCGGTTGCCGTGCTTGACGACCTTGGCCCCCGTGCCGGCGATGACGATGGCGGACATCGTCGAGATGTTCACCGTCTTGGCCCGGTCCCCGCCGGTGCCCACGATGTCCACGGCGGGGCCGGGGATGTGCAGCGGCTCCGCGTGCGCGTACATCGACTCGACGAGGCCGGTGACCTCCTCGACGGTCTCCCCCTTGGCCCGAAGCGCCACCATGAAGCCGGCGACCTGGGCGTCCGAGGCCTCACCGCTCATGATCCGGTCCATCGCCCACGCCGCCTCCGCGGCGGTCAGGTCCTTGCCGTTCAGCAGCGCGCCCAGGACGTCGGGCCAGGAGCCGCCCGCCATTGATGCGCCTCCGGCGGGGTTCACAACGCTCATGGTCCACACTCCATGGGGTCTGACGTGCGACGGGAATCCTTCGGCTCCAGCCTATCGGCGCCGGGGAACGGGAAAGGGCCCCGTCCATCGGATGGACGGGACCCTGCCCGGTGGCACAGCTTCGGTGATCAGTGGTGACCGTGGCCGCTCGTGATCTCCTCGTACTCCTCGACCGTGGGCTTGTCGATCTGCGTCCCCTCGCCGTAGTAGCCGCGGGACAGCTTCGCGCGCAGCTTCGCCGTGGGGCCGACCTTCTTCTCCACGCCGTTCTCGTCGACCTCGGGGCCGACCTCGAGCGGCTTGGGCTGCTCGTGCTGGGTGAGCTTGAACAGCGAGCCCTGCTCGAGCGGCTCGTGGATCTCGATGAACTCACCGTGCGGGAGCCGCTTGATGATGCCGGTCTCGCGACCGTGCAGCACCTTGTCGCGGTCGCGTCGCTGCAGACCCAGGCAGATCCGCTTGGTGACGACGAAGACCAGCACCGGCAGCACGAAGAACGAGATCCGGACCACCCAGGTGATCGCGTTGATCGACAGATGGAAGCGGGTGGCGAAGAGGTCGTTGCCGCCGCCGACGAGCAGGATCAGGTAGAGGCTGATCCAGGCGGCGCCGATGCCCGTGCGGACGGGCCGGTTGCGCGGCCGGTCGAGCAGGTGGTGCTCGCGCTTGTCACCGGTGAGCCAGGATTCCAGGAACGGGTAGACGCCCATGAAGCCCAGGACCAGCGGGAAGATCACCAGCGGGATGAACACGCCCAGGACGAGCGTGTGGCCCGCGAAGTTGATCTCCCAGCCCGGCATGATGCGGATCAGGCCCTCGGAGAAGCCCATGTACCAGTCGGGCTGGGCGTCGGTAGACACCTGGTCCGGACGGTAGGGGCCGTACGCCCACACCGGGTTCACGGAGACCAGCGCGGACATGGCCGCGATGACACCGAAGACGATGAAGAAGAAGCCGCCCGCCTTGGCCGTGTAGACCGGGAAGAACGGCATGCCCACGACGTTCTTCTCCGACTTGCCGGGGCCGGGGAACTGCGTGTGCTTGTGGTAGACGATCAGGATCAGGTGGGCCACCAGCAGGCCCGCCATGATGCCGGGGATCAGCAGCACGTGGATCGTGTAGAACCGCGGCACGATGTCGGTGCCGGGGAACTCGCCGCCGAAGAGGAAGAACGAGAGGTACGTGCCGACGATCGGCACGGACAGCACGGCGCCTTCCATGAAGCGGATACCGGTGCCCGACAGCAGGTCGTCCGGCAGCGAGTAGCCCATGAAGCCGTCGAACATGCCGAGGAACAGCAGCAGGAAGCCGAAGACCCAGTTGACCTCGCGCGGCTTGCGGAACGCACCGGTGAAGAAGATGCGCATCATGTGCACGAGCATCGCGGCCACGAAGACGATGGCCGCCCAGTGGTGGATCTGCCGGACGAGCAGACCGCCGCGCACGTCGAAGCTGATGTGCAGGGTCGACGCGTACGCCTCGGACATCGTGATGCCCTGCAGCGGCGCGTAGGAGCCGTCGTAGACGACCTCGTTCATCGCCGGGTGGAAGAACAGCGTCAGGTAGACACCGGTCAGGATGATGATGATGAAGCTGTAGAGGGCGATCTCGCCCAGCATGAAGGACCAGTGGTCCGGGAAGATCTTCCGCAGGTTGGCCTTGCCCAGGCTGTAGATGCCCAGCCGGCCGTCGGCCCAGTCGGCGACGCGTTCGCCGGCGGGCGCCTTTCCGCGCTGCTTCGCGCTCGCGCTCGTGTTGGTGCTCATCCACGCTCCCAAAACGCAGGGCCCACGGGCTCTTCGAAGTCGCCCAGTGCCTCGAGGTAACCCTCACCGTTCACGCTGATGTGCAGCTGCGGCAGGGCGTGACCGGCGGGACCGAAGATCACCCGGGCACCGTCGGACAGGTCGAACGTCGACTGGTGGCAGGGGCAGAGCACGTGGTGCGTCTGCTGCTCGTAGAGGCTGATCGGGCAGCCGACGTGGGTGCAGATCTTGGAGAACGCCAGGATGCCCTGGTGCGCCCACTCGCGGGACTTCTTGTCCTTGATGTCGTCCGGCTGGATGCGGACGATCATCAGGGCCGCCTTGGCGAGCTGCTCCTGGTAGTCGTGCTGCTCCTCCTCCAGGCCCTCGGGCACGGCGAAGGTGAGCGAGCCGACGGCGACGTCCTCGGGACGCAGCGGCTTGTTGGTGTTCTGGTTGATCAGCAGCCTGCCCTTGGACCACAGCGTGTGGCGGAGCTTGTCCTCCGGCAGCGGGCCGAGGTCGCGCAGCAGGAACACGCCGGAGAGCGGCACCAGGGTCAGCGCGCCGAGCATGGTGTTGCGGATCAGCTTGCGACGGCCGATCTGGCTCTCCCCGGCCCCGGTGGCGAAGTCGGCCTTGACCTTGGCGCTGACCTCGGGGCTCGCCTCGATCGGGTGGCGGTCGTCGGCGACCTCGACGTCCGACATCAGCGTGCGGGCCCAGTGGACCGCGCCGGCGCCGATGGCGAAGAGCGAGACGCCGAGGGTCATGCCCAGCGCGAAGTTCAGCGCGCTGATGTGACCCAGCGGCCAGATGTAGACGATCTTGTCGATCGGGATGACCACGAAGCTGGCGATGAAGGCCAGCGTGGCGAGCATCGACACGGTGAACAGGAAGGCCACCGTGCGCTCGGAGGACCTCGCGGCCTTCTCGTCGATGTCCTGGCGGCGCGGCAGGTGGGCCGGGAAGCCCGGGTCCGCGAACGGGTTCTCCGCGGTCGCGAGCTGGCCGCCGCCCTGGTGTGCCGGCCTGTCCGGCAGGTTCTCTTGTGACATGTCCTGACTCATGACTTCTTCGCCTTGGTGGTGTGGGCCGCGAGCCAAATGGCGCAGGCGATCAGGGCCCCGAGGCCGAAGATCCAGCCGAAGAGACCCTCGGTGACCGGGCCGAGGCTGCCCAGCGACATGCCGCCGGGGCTCGGCGCGCCCTCGCCGTTGACGGCGTCGAGGTAAGCGATGATCTCCCGCTTGTTCTCCTCCGGCATCGTCGTGTCGGGGAAGGACGGCATGTTCTGCGGGCCGGTCAGCATGGCCTCGTACAGGTGCTTGTCGCTCACGCCTTCCAGCGTGGGCGCGTACTTGCCGTGCGTCAGCGCTCCGCCCTTGCCCTGGTAGTTGTGGCACTGGGCGCAGTTGGTGCGGAAGAGCTCCCCGCCGCGCGCGGCGTCGGCGCCGGCCGGGTCGTACTGCTCCTCGGTGGGCGTGACCGGGCCGGGGCCCAGCGAGGCGATGTACGCCGCGAGCTGGTCGATCTGCTTCTGGTCGTAGATGACCTTCTTGCGCGGCACCTGGGCGCCGGGCTGCTGGGCCGGCATGCGACCGGTGCCGACCTGGAAGTCCACGGCCGCGGAGCCGACGCCGACGAGGCTGGGGCCGTCACTGCCGCCCTGCCCCGACGTACCGTGGCAGCTGGAGCAGCCGACGGCGAACAGCTTCTTGCCCTCTTCGATGGCGAGGGACTGAGAGCTGTCGTCGGCCTGCGCCTTGGGCGCCGGCGCGAGCGCGGCGTACAGCCCCCCGATGGCCGTGAGCGCGACAAGTAGGACGACGAGCGCCGCCAGCGGGTGGCGCCGTCGTGCGGAGAGCTTTTTCACGGATTACCCCGGTGTCAGGATCTCTTGCGTCGATGGTTCTGGATGTCGTTGACCGTGTGCGCAACTCGCGCGGGGGCCCGACTACTTGATCAGGTAGATCGTGGCGAAGAGGCCGATCCAGACGACATCGACGAAGTGCCAGTAGTAGGACACGACGATGGCCGCGGTGGCCTGCTCGTGGGTGAACCGCCGTGCCGCGTAGGTCCGTCCGAGGACCAGCAGGAAGGCGATGAGACCACCCGTCACGTGCAGACCGTGGAATCCGGTGGTCAGGTAGAACACCGAACCGTACGGGTCGGAGGAGAGCGAGAGGCCGTCCTCCTTGACCAGGTTGGTGTACTCGAAGATCTGACCGCCGACGAAGATCGCGCCCATGATGAACGTCACGATGAACCACGCGCGCAGCTTCTTCACATCGCCGCGCTCGGCGGCGAAGACACCCATCTGGCAGGTGAAGGAGGAGAGCACGAGGATCGTGGTGTTCGTCGCCGAGAACGGGATGTCCAGGACGTCGGCGTGCGCCTTCCAGTACTCGGCACCCGTCACCGAGCGAAGGGTGAAGTACATCGCGAAGAGGGCCGCGAAGAACATCAGCTCGGAACTCAGCCAGATGATGGTTCCGACGCTGGTGAGGTTCGGCCGGTTGACCGACGGGTGCGCGTGCCCGGTTTCTACTGCTGTTGCTGTCGCCACGACCGACATTATGTCGGTCGCTTATCTCGCGCTCACTCCGGGGGGTGCCATTCGGTGTGTCAAGGCCCTTGAGGTAGGGAAAGGCGTCGCCCGAAGGAGCTAACCCTCCTCGAAGCAGCCTGCCCGGGAGTAAGGTTCGGCCACAGGCAGGCGACTCCACGAGGGCGAGGAGGCACGGATGCAGACGACCGCGACGGTGCTGGTCTACAGCGACGACAGGAACACCCGGGAACAGGTCCGTCTGGCCGTCGGCCGCCGCCCTGCGAGCGACCTGCCGCCGGTGGAGTACATGGAGTGCGCGACCCTCCCGGCGGTCCTCAGCGCGCTGGAGAACGGCGGCATCGACGCGTGCGTGTTCGACGGCGAGGCCGTCCCGGCCGGTGGCATGGGAGTGTGCCGCCAGGTGAAGGACGAGATCTTCCGCTGCCCGCCGGTGCTGGTGCTCATCGGGCGCCCCCAGGACGCCTGGCTGGCCAGCTGGAGCCGGGCCGACGCGGCGGTGAGCCACCCGGTCGACCCGGTCGCGCTGAACGAGGCCCTGGCGGGGCTGCTGAGGCAGCGGCTGGCCGTCGACGCGTAGCGTCACATCTCGGGCTGAAGACGGGCCTCAGGGGCGTCGGTACGGTCGGCGACGGCCGGGTCGGCGCCCTTGCGCGTTCCCGTCGCGCTGCCCTTGCGCCACTCGCTCCAGGACAGGTTCCAGTCGCCGAAGCCGTTGCTGAAGGCGGGCATGTCCTCACCCAGGCTGTGGACGACCGAGACGAGGTCGCCGCGCCGCACGTTGTCGAAGAACCAGTGGGCGTTCTCGGTGCTCATGCCGACGCAGCCGTGGCTGACGTTGGCGATCCCCTGCGAGCCCACCGACCAGGGCGCCGCGTGCACGTACTCACCGCTCCAGGTCACTCGGGTGGCCCACTGGACGGGCAGGTCGTAGGAGTCGGAACTGCCCGAGGCGATCCCCACGGTCTCGCTGCGCATCCGTACGTTGGCCTCCTGACCCAGCACCACCTTGATGCCGTTGCGGGTGGAGAACCCCGGCTTGCCGGTGGTCACCGGGATGGTGCGGACGAGCTTGCCGTTGCGCTTGAAGGTCATGGAGTGCGTCGCGGCGTCGGTGACGGCCTCGATGCGGTCGCCGGTGCGCAGCGTCAGCGGCTTGACGTCGCCCCCGTAGAGCGAGCCCTTGATGTGCACGTTGTCCAGGGTGCTGCGCACGTCGATGCGGGCGTGCGCGGGCCAGTAGGTACGGGGGCGGTAGTGCAGGGTCTTGTCGTCGACCCAGTACCAGGCGCCCTCGTCGGCCGCCGGGGAGGCGTTGACGTGCAGGTTGCGCTCGACGACGCTCCGGCCGAGGGTGTCCTTCACGGCCGCGCTGAGCTCGGCGGTGATGGGCTGCCCGACGCCGTAGGTGCCGCTCTCCGGGCCGAAGGTGACCTTCAGATGGCGCTTGGTGCCCGTGGTGTCCACGGCGAGCGTCTTGCGTCCCTGGTGGCCCTTCGCGTCCTCGGTGGTCACCTGGACGACGTAGTGCGCCGCGGAGGAGAGCTTCGACGTGCTGCGCCAGCGCTTGCCGTCCGCGGACAGGCGGCCGCTCACGTAGCGTCCCGAACCATCGGTGGCCGTCACGTCGGTGATGCGGTTGCCTTCACCCTTGACGGTGATTTCCAGCGGCTTCTTGGGGTCGGCCTTCTTCGACCCGGTGATTCCCCCGGTCCACACGACCTGGCCGGCGGCGTCGTAGGGGGCGGTGGCGAGGGGATCGCCGCCGCCCGAACAGGAGGCCAGCGGCGCGGAGAGTGTCACTGCAGCGATCGCGGTCGCCATGCGGCGCGGAGAAAAGTGACCCATGGTCACCACGCTAAGCAGAGATGATCTCCGGCGCCCGCCGAGCGCGTACGAACGGGCGATGGCCCGGACCCCCCGTTCGGGGTCCGGGCCATCGCCGTGCTGTGCGTGGGCGCCGGGCGCTCACTGGGTGCGGTTCTCACCCCGGTAGTACTCGAAGACCCAGCCCCACAGGCCGACGAGGATGAAGGGCGCGCCGAAGTAGATCAGCCACCAGCCGAAGATGATGCCCAGGAAGGCGGTGGCTCCACCGAAGGCCAGCAGCAGCGGCTGCCAGCTGTGCGGGCTGAAGAAGCCCAGTTCGCCGGAGTCGTCCGCGACGTCCGCGTCCTCACGGTCCTGCGCGCCGGTGTCGGCGCGCCGGGCGGTGAAGGCCAGGTAGAAACCGACCATCACGGCGAGGCCGAAGGAGAGGAAGAGCGCCGTGGTGCCGACCGGCTCCTTGGACCACAGGCCGTAGACGACGGCCATGCCCAGGAAGAAGACGGACAGCCACAGGAACAGCTTGCCCTGGAACTTCACTTGCCGCTCTCCTTCTCATCGCCGCCGGAGACGGCCGGGGCCGCGCCGACGTTCTCCAGCTGGTCCAGAGCGGCCATCTCCGGGTGGTGGAGGTCGAAGGCCGGGGATTCGGACCGGATGCGGGGCAGCGTGAGGAAGTTGTGCCGCGGCGGCGGGCAGGAGGTCGCCCACTCCAGCGAGCGGCCGTAGCCCCACGGGTCGTCCACCTCGACCGGCTTGCCGTACTTCGCCGTCTTCCACACGTTGTAGACGAACGGCAGGACCGACAGGCCCAGCAGGAAGGAGCTGATCGTCGAGATGGTGTTCAGCGTGGTGAAGCCGTCGGCGGCCAGGTAGTCCGCGTAGCGGCGGGGCATGCCCTCGGCACCCAGCCAGTGCTGGACGAGGAAGGTGCCGTGGAAGCCGATGAACAGCGTCCAGAAGGTGATCTTGCCCAGGCGCTCGTCGAGCATCTTGCCGGTGAACTTCGGCCACCAGAAGTGGAAGCCGGAGAACATCGCGAAGACGACCGTGCCGAAGACCACGTAGTGGAAGTGCGCCACCACGAAGTACGAGTCGGAGACGTGGAAGTCCAGTGGCGGCGAGGCCAGGATGACACCGGTCAGACCACCGAAGGTGAAGGTGATCAGGAAGCCGATGGCCCAGAGCATGGGTGTCTCGAAGCTCAGTGAGCCCTTCCACATGGTGCCGATCCAGTTGAAGAACTTCACACCGGTCGGTACCGCGATCAGGAAGGTCATGAAGGAGAAGAACGGCAGCAGCACACCACCGGTGACGTACATGTGGTGGGCCCACACCGTCGCCGAGAGGCCGGCGATGGAGATCGTCGCCGCGATGAGGCTGACGTAGCCGAACATCGGCTTCCGGGAGAAGACCGGGATGACCTCACTGATGATGCCGAAGAACGGCAGCGCGATGATGTACACCTCTGGGTGCCCGAAGAACCAGAAGAGGTGTTGCCACAGCAAGGCGCCGCCGTTGGCGGCGTCGAACACGTGCGCACCGAACTTCCGGTCGGCCTCCAGGGCCAGCAGCGCGGCGGCCAGCACCGGGAAGGCGAAGAGCACCAGCACACCGGTGAGCAGCACGTTCCACACGAAGATCGGCATCCGGAACATCGTCATGCCGGGGGCGCGCATGCAGATGATCGTGGTGATGAAGTTGACCGAGCCGAGGATCGTACCGAAGCCGGAGAACGCCAGACCCATGATCCACAGGTCGCTGCCGATGCCCGGCGAGCGGACCGCGTCGGTCAGCGGCGAGTAGGCGAACCAGCCGAAGTCGGCGGCGCCGTTCGGGGTGAGGAAGCCGGCGACCGCGATCAGCGAGCCGAACAGGTAGAGCCAGTAGGCGAACATGTTCAGCCGCGGGAACGCGACGTCGGGGGCGCCGATCTGCAGCGGCATGATCCAGTTCGCGAAGCCGGCGAACAGCGGGGTCGCGAACATCAGCAGCATCACGGTGCCGTGCATCGTGAAGAGCTGGTTGAACTGCTCGTTGGACACCACCTGGGTGCCCGGGCGGGCGAGTTCGGCGCGCATGACGAGCGCCATCACGCCACCGATGAGGAAGAAGAAGAACGACGTCGCCAGGTAGAGCGTGCCGATCGTCTTGTGGTCGGTGGTGGTCAGCCACTTGACGATGACGTTGCCCGGCTGCTTCGTGCGGACCGGCGTCTCGTCCGCGTACGCGTCGTCGTGCGCGGCGGCCGCACCGTGGGGTTCGTTGAGAATGCTCACTGGGTCTTGGTCTCCGCGTTCTTGGCGTTGCCGGTGGTGGCAATGCCTGCCGGGACGTAACCGGTCTGGCCCTTCTTCGCCAGGTCCTGGAGGTGCTGCTTGTAGGCCTCCGGGGAGACGACCTTGACGTTGAAGAGCATCCGGGAGTGGTCCACACCGCACAGTTCGGCGCACTTGCCCACGAAGGTGCCCTCCTTGTTGGGGGTCACCTGGAAGACGTTGGTGTGTCCGGGGATGACGTCCATCTTCATCAGGAAGGGAACCACCCAGAAGGAGTGGATGACGTCACGCGAGGTGAGGACGAACCGGACCGACTCGCCCTTGGGGAGCCACAGGGTCGGGCCCGGGTTGCCGGTGTCCTGGTCCTTGGAGGCGGGCGTGCCGAAGTCGTAGACGCCGTCGGCACCCGCCGGCGCGTCCAGCTTCTTCGCCGAGATCGTGGAGAGCTCCGCGGGCACCGTGCCGGCCGCCGGGGTCGACGGGTTGCCGTCCACGTCCTCGACGTAGTTGAAGGCCCAGCTCCACTGGAAACCGACCACGTTGACGACGTGGTCGGGCCGCGCGGAGGTCTCCAGGAGCTTGGACTCGTCCCGGGCGGTGAAGTAGAAGAGCACCGAGATGATGACCAGCGGGACGGTGGTGAAGAGCGCCTCGATCGGCATGTTGTAGCGGATCTGGGGCGGGATCTCCACCTTGGTGCGGCTGCGCCGGTGGAAGATGATGCTCCAGAGGATCAAGCCCCATACGAGCACGCCGACCGCCAGCGCGGCGGCCCAGGAACCCTGCCAGAGCGACAGGATCCGCGGTGCCTGCTCCGTGACGGGGCTGGGCATGCCGAGGCGGGGGAAGTCCTCGTATGTGCAACCGGTGGCGGTCGCAAGGACCAGGCCCGCGGCCAGCGCCTGCGGCAGAATCCGCCGCATCGGGCGCCGCGACGAGCGGTCGGAGCCGTAGGGACTCACGTAGCGCCTTCCCGAGAGTCTCGCCCACGCGTCCGGATGCCCGGCCTGTGCTGGTCGGTCGCCCTGGCGCGGGCAGTGGTGTGGATGTTTATGCGGACCAAACCCTACTGGACTCGATTTTGGGGCGCGCGGGGAGGGGTGCCAACGCGCCGGGGCGGCCCCCGAAGGGGTGTCGGGCACCGCCGCGCACCTGCGGAGGGCCCCGTTTCGGGGGCTTTTGACTGGTCCCCAGACGCTCCGTGGGACACCGGGGCGTAGCGTGCAGGACGTGCCCTACTTCGACGCCGCGTCCGCCGCACCACTGCATCCCGTCGCCCGGCAGGCACTCCTCGCCGCGCTCGACGAGGGGTGGGCCGATCCCTCCCGGCTCTACCGCGAGGGGCGCCGCGCGCGGCTGCTCCTCGACGCCGCCCGCGAGGCCGCCTCCGACGCCGTCGGGTGCCGTCCGGACGAACTCGTTTTCACTCCTTCGGGTACTGGTGCGGTGCACGCGGGGGTGGCCGGGGCGCTCGCCGGACGACGCCGGGTCGGCCGGCACGTGGTCGTCTCGGCCGTCGAGCACTCCTCCGTACTGCACGCGGTGGAGGACGCCGACGTCACGGAGGTGGGTACGGACCGCACGGGTCTGGTCGACGCCGGCGCCTTCGGCGCCGCGCTGCGCGAGGACACCGCGCTGGCCTGCCTGCAGTCCGCCAACCACGAGGTCGGCACGGTGCAGCCGGTCGACCGGGTAGCCGAGCTGTGCCGGGCGGCGGGGGTGCCGCTGCTCGTGGACGCCGCCCAGTCACTGGGCTGGGGCGCGGTGGCGGGTGGCTGGTCGCTGCTGACCGCGAGCGCCCACAAGTGGGGCGGACCGTCCGGCGTCGGCCTGCTGGCGGTCCGCAAGGGCACCCGCTTCGCCGCCCAGCACCCCGCGGACGAACGGGAGTCGGGGCGCGCGCCCGGCTTCGAGAACCTTCCCGCGATCGTCGCCGCGGCGGCCTCCCTGCGGGCGGTGCGCGCCGCGGCGGACGCGGAGGCGGCACGGCTGTCCGCCCTGGTCGACCGCATCCGCACCGCGGTGCCCGAACTCCTCCCGGACGTCGAGGTGGTGGGTCACCCCGAGGTGCGGCTGCCGAACGTCGTGACCTTCTCCTGCCTCTACGTGGACGGCGAGGCGCTGCTGCACGAACTGGACCGGGAGGGCTTCTCCGTCTCCTCCGGGTCGTCGTGCACCTCCAGCACGCTGACGCCCAGCCACGTGCTGGAGGCGATGGGCGTGCTGTCCGAGGGGAACGTCCGGGTCTCGCTGCCGGCGGGTACCGAGCCGGGCGACGTGGACCGCTTCCTCGAGGTGCTGCCGGGCGTGGTGCGGACGGTACGGGAGCGGCTCGGCGCTCCGGCGCCGGCGTCCGGGCCCGCGGTGCGGGCGGTGCGGACGGCGGGGGGAGCGGGGGCGGCGGAGGAGGACGAGCCCGACCTCATCGTGGACTCCCTCGGCAAGCGGTGCCCGATCCCGGTCATCGAACTGGCGAAGGTCATCGGGGACGTGCCGGTGGGCGGCGTCGTGTCGGTGCTCTCCGACGACGAGGCCGCCCGGCTCGACATCCCCGCGTGGTGCGACATGCGCGAGCAGGAGTACCTCGGCGCGCACGCCGCGCCCCGCGGGGTCGCGTACTGGGTGCGTCGCGTCTCCTGACGGGCCCGGGGGTTGGGGGGGGGGGGCCCCCCACCCCCCCCCGGGGGGCCAAGGAGAGGGGGCGGGGGCCCCCCCCCGCCCCCGCGCCCCCGGGCCAGAGGTTTAAGGGACAAAAAAA